>LSLI01000074.1 GCA_001577345.1 Candidatus Gallionella acididurans | reverse complement strand
TGGTGCGGTCGAGCTGCCGGCTGGCACCGAGATGGTGATGCCGGGAGACAACGTCAGCATCACGGTCAACCTGATCAACCCGATCGCGATGGAAGAGGGCTTGCGCTTCGCCATCCGTGAAGGCGGTCGTACTGTCGGTGCGGGTGTGGTTGCAAAGATTATCGAGTAAACCGGTCGTTGGTCATTGGACGTTAGCCGTAAGTATGGGTGGATTCCGCGTGGCGGGAAAAACCGGCTAACGGTCAGCGTCTAAAGGCGGGTAACTATTTTAGGCCAGTAGCTCAATTGGTAGAGTATCGGTCTCCAAAACCGAGGGTTGGGGGTTCGAAACCCTCCTGGCCTGCCAAAATGGCAAGTAGCTGTTAACTGGAATGATTGCGCATGGCAGACAAAATTAAGTTGGTTATTGCCCTTTTGCTGGTGGCGGCAGGCATCGCAGGCTACTATTACTTGCAAGGCGGTGCTCCTGCTCTGAGGCTGGCGTCGGTGCTGGGTGGTCTGTTGCTGGCCACGGGCGTGGCGTGGACCAGTGAGTCCGGAAAGCGATTTTTTACCTTTGCCGGGGATTCTGTAGCCGAGGCAAAACGTGTGGTTTGGCCGACACGCAAGGAAACATTGCAGACTACTGCGGTGGTAATCGCGTTCGCCATTACCATGGCATTGTTCCTGTGGGCGGTGGATGCGGGCCTGTTGTTGCTGGTGAACAAGCTTATGGGGCGGGGTGAGTGATGGCTATGCAATGGTATGTTGTCCATACGTACTCGCAGTTTGAGAAAAGCGTGCAGCGCGCGCTGCTTGAGCGCATACAGCGTGACGGTATGCAGGATAAATTCGGGCAGATTCTGGTTCCGGTTGAAGAAGTGGTGGAGCTTAAGTCCGGTCAGAAGAGCATCACGGAGCGCAAATTCTTTCCGGGCTATGTGCTGGTCGAGATGGAGATGACTGACGAAAGCTGGCACCTGGTGAAAAATACCGCAAAAGTGACCGGTTTCTTGGGTGGATCGGCGATGAAGCCAACGCCGATCAGCGAAAAGGAAGTGCAGAACATCATGCGGCAGATGCAGGCGGGTGTTGAAAAGCCCAGGCCCAAGGTGTTGTTTGAGGTGGGTGAGTTGGTGCGTGTCAAGGAAGGTCCTTTCACTGATTTTAATGGTTCGGTGGAGGATGTTAATTACGACAAGAATAAAATACGTGTGGCGGTGACCATTTTTGGTCGTTCGACACCGGTAGAGCTGGATTTCGGCCAGGTTGAAAAGGCCTGATAGATACAGGACTGGGGATTCATAACCAGTCACTTGGCGCATGTTTTATCACGTTTAGTGAATTGGCTAGTGGTTTCATCAGGGCTGAGTGGAAGAGTAGTGTGTTTTTAACGGGGAGCGTGCTGGAGTAGTAGACAGTATGCGTTTAACCCACTGACAAGGAGTTGTATCGTGGCAAAAAAAGTCGTCGGCTACATCAAGCTGCAAGTGCCTGCCGGTAAGGCAAATCCGAGTCCGCCTATAGGCCCTGCATTGGGTCAGCGCGGTCTGAATATCATGGAATTCTGCAAGGCGTTCAACGCGCAAACCCAGGGTGTTGAACCCGGCCTGCCCATTCCGGTGGTGATCACCGCTTTCGCGGACAAGAGCTTCACCTTCATCATGAAGACGCCTCCGGCGAGCATTCTGATCAAGAAGGCTGCCGGTGTGCAAAAAGGCAGTAAAACTCCCCATGCTGACAAGGTTGGCAAGCTGACTCGCAAGCAGGCAGAGCAGATCGCCACAACCAAAATGCCAGACCTGACTGCAGCCGATATGGATGCGGCGGTGCGAACTATCGCCGGCAGTGCGCGCAGCATGGGCATCACCGTGGAGGGCGTATAACATGGTATCCAAACGTTATAAGACAATTTCAGCCAAGATTGACCGCAACAAACTGTATCCGTTAAGTGATGCGCTGAGCCTGGTCAAGGAAAATGCCGTGGCGAAGTTCGATGAATCAATCGACATCGCGATCAACCTGGGCATCGACGCGCGCAAATCGGATCAATTGGTGCGTGGATCGGTAGTGTTGCCTAAGGGAACAGGCAAGACGGTGCGAGTCGCCGTGTTCGCACAGGGTGCCAAGGCGGAAGAGGCCAAGGCTGCCGGTGCCGACATTGTCGGTTTTGAAGATCTGGCGGAGTCCATCAAGGGCGGGAATCTGGATTTTGATGTGCTGATCGCCAGTCCTGATGCAATGCGCCTGGTTGGTCAACTGGGCCAGATCCTCGGCCCGCGCGGCTTGATGCCGAACCCCAAGGTGGGTACTGTGTCCGCAGACGTGGCGGGGGCGGTGAAGAACTCCAAGGCCGGTCAAGTGCAGTATCGCACGGACAAGAATGGCATCGTGCAGTGCACCATCGGGCGCGCTTCTTTCGCTCCGGAAGCCTTGCGCGAAAACCTGCTGGCGCTGGTTTCCGCACTGAACAAGGCCAAGCCAGCCGCTTCCAAGGGGGTGTACCTGAAAAAGGTTTCGATCTCCAGCACCATGGGTGCGGGGATACGCATCGAGCAGGCTAGTTTGGCCGCCTAGCCGCATGAATCAAATTCGCCAACGGGTTGTTCCGTTGGCATAAGTTTTGGAGTGCTGGCGTGCCTGCAGCATCCGAGACCGTAGGTGTCAAGGGCGTGGTTGGCCCGAGGCTTAATTGACGAATACCTGCATGCCGGTTGTTCGTCGGCCCACGTAGATGGTGTGCCCGCGAGCAGGAATGGTTGTTCTCCTGACTCAAGGTCGCTGTTGTAATCGATGGGCTGCGCGAGAGTGCAGCCCGGAAACTGGAGGAAGACTTGAGTCTCAATCTGCAAGAAAAACAAGCTGTGGTAGCGGAGGTCAGCGCCCAAGTGGCCCTGGCCCAAACTATCGTTTTGGCAGAATACCGCGGCATCAAGGTTGCTGATATCACCCGGTTGCGTGCTGTCGCGCGCAATTCCGGCGTGTATTTTCATGTGTTGAAAAACACCCTGGCGCGACGCGCGGTACAAGGAACCCCCTTTGAAGCGCTGGCTGAAAAAATGGTTGGACCTCTTGTGTATAGCATGAGTACCGACGCAGTCGCTGCCGCAAAAGTGGTGTTCGATTTTGCCAAAACCAATGACAAGCTGGTGATCAAGGCCGGTGCGATGAGCGGTTCCGTGATGTCCGCGGAGCAGGTCGCAGTGCTGGCTGCCACACCAAGCCGCGACGAGCTGATTGCCCGCCTGATGGCAACCATGAATGCGACGACTGCAAAGTTCGTGCGCACGCTGGCTGCAATCCGCGACAAGAACGAAGCCGCGACTGCCGCTTGATATTTTTGAATTAACTGAATTAAGGAGAACGATATGGCTGCAACTAATGCTGACTTGATGGATTCGATAGCGAAAATGACCGTGCTGGAGCTGTCCGAGCTGATCAAGCAAATGGAAGAAAAATTTGGCGTGTCCGCCGCCGCTGTTGCTGTCGCCGGGCCTGCCGCCGGTGCTGCTGCGGGTGCTGCTGCCGCTGAACAAACCGAGTTCACCGTGGTGCTCAAGGGCCCGGGAGATAACAAGGTTAACGTGATCAAGGCGGTTCGTACCATTACCGGACTGGGCTTGAAAGAAGCCAAGGACATGGTTGACGGTGCGCCAAAAAATATCAAGGAAGGTGTTTCCAAGGCTGATGCCGATGCTGCACTGAAGCAGCTGCTGGAAGCTGGCGCTGTCGCTGAAATCAAGTAAGGTTTTTGCCGTAGTAAAGGCTGGCGGCTTGCCGTCAGCCTTTTGCCGCTTTAAGAAACCAGCGGCCAGGAAATCCCGAATTATTTCCTGTCCCCTGACTTTTTAATTCTGCTGTCCCGCCAAATGGCGCAAGACCGCAATTTTTGTTTTCCTCAAACGTGGAGATTATATGAGCTACTCTTTTACCGAAAAAAAACGTATCCGTAAAAGTTTTGCCAAGCGAGTCGGCGCATTGCCGGTTCCTTTTCTGTTATCCACTCAACTGGAATCGTTTGCCGCATTTCTGCAGGCCTATACCCCGCCCGAACAGCGCAAGAACAATGGTCTGCAAGCCGCTTTTAATGGGATATTCCCGATTCACAGCCATTCCAAGAATGCCCGCCTTGATTTCGTCAGTTACCAGTTGGGCATGCCGCCGTTCGACGTCAAGGAATGCCGCCAGCGCGGGTTGACTTATGCATCCCCGTTGCGCGCGCGCGTGCGCCTGACCATCATGGACAAGGAGGCGTCCAAGCCCACCGTCAAGGAAGTCAAGGAGCAGGAAGTGTACATGGGGGAAATCCCGCTGATGACCCACACCGGCTCGTTCGTGATCAACGGCACCGAGCGCGTCATCGTTTCACAGTTGCACCGTTCGCCAGGCGTGTTCTTCGAGCATGATCGCGGCAAGACTCATTCCTCCGGGAAGCTGCTGTTCTCCGCGCGCATCATTCCCTATCGCGGTTCCTGGTTGGACTTCGAATTCGACGCGAAGGACTACGTGTACTTCCGTATCGACCGCCGCCGCAAGATGCCGGTCACCATCCTGCTGCGTTCGCTGGGATACAGCAATGAAGACATGCTCAAAATGTTCTTCGAGTTTGATGCGTTCCACCTGGGCAAGAAGGGCTTCCAGTTTGAAGTGGTGCCCGAGCGCCTGCGCGGCGATGTGGCGCGGTTTGACATTCTGGGCAAATCCGGCAAGCTCATCGTGGCCAAGGACAAGCGCATCACCGTGCGCCATATTCGCGAAATAGAAGAGGCCGGCATCGACAAGCTGGATGTGACCGAGGAATTCCTGATCGGGCGCGTGATTGCCAGCAACATAGTAGACAAGGACAGCGGGGAAATCATCGCCAATGCCAACGACGAGATCACCGAAGCGTTGCTGGAAAAGCTTCAGGCCGCCGGCGTCAAGAAGATCAATACCCTGTACACCAACGATCTGGATCATGGCGCATTCATTTCGCAAACCCTGCGCACCGACGAAACCGTCGACCAGTGGACGGCGCGGGTGGCGATTTACCGCATGATGCGCCCCGGAGAGCCACCTACCGAGGAGGCGGTTGAAAACCTGTTCAACGGCCTGTTCTTCAACGACGAACGCTATGATCTGTCGGCCGTGGGCCGCATGAAGTTCAACCGTCGCGTCGGGCGCGACGAGCTGACCGGATCATCGATTTTGTCGAATGAAGACATCGTCGCGGTGGTGAAGATTCTGGTTGAGTTGCGCAACGGGCACGGCGAAATCGATGACATCGATCACCTCGGCAATCGCCGCGTGCGAGCCGTGGGCGAGCTGGCGGAAAACCAGTTCCGCGCAGGACTGGCGCGTGTTGAGCGCGCCGTCAAGGAGCGCCTCGGCCAGGCCGAGACCGACAACCTGATGCCGCACGACCTGATCAATGCCAAGCCGATCTCGGCGGCGGTCAAGGAATTCTTCGGCTCCAGCCAGCTGTCGCAGTTCATGGACCAGACCAATCCCCTGTCCGAAATTACCCACAAGCGCCGTATTTCCGCGCTGGGACCAGGCGGCTTGACGCGTGAGCGCGCCGGCTTCGAGGTGCGCGACGTGCATCCGACCCACTATGGCCGCGTATGCCCGATCGAGACACCCGAAGGTCCGAACATCGGCCTGATCAATTCGCTGGCGTTGTATGCGCGCACCAACGAATACGGCTTCATCGAGACTCCGTACCGCAAGGTAAGCAAGGGCAAGGTAGCTGACGAAGTCGATTACCTGTCGGCGATCGAGGAAGGCAAGTTCACGATCGCCCAGGCGAATGCCGAGCTGGACAAGAAGGGCCACTTCACCAACGACATCGTGTCGGCCCGTCATCACAACGAATTCGTGCTGGCCGCCCCCGACCAGATGGAATACATGGACGTGTCGCCTTCGCAGGTGGTGTCGGTCGCGGCTTCGCTGATCCCGTTCCTGGAGCATGACGATGCCAACCGCGCCCTGATGGGTGCCAACATGCAACGACAGGCTGTGCCTTGCCTGCGCGCGGAAAAGCCGCTGGTGGGAACCGGTCTTGAGCGCACCGTGGCCGTGGATTCAGGCACGACCGTGCAGGCCTGGCGCGGTGGACGCATCGATTATGTGGATGCTGCCCGTATCGTGGTGCGCGTCAACGACGATGAAACGACTGCCGGCGAAGTCGGTGTGGATATCTACAACCTGACCAAATACACCCGCTCCAACCAGAACACCAACATCAACCAGCGTCCGCTGGTCAAGGTGGGCGATGTGATCGCGCGCGGCGACGTGGTGGCTGATGGTGCTTCCACCGATATGGGTGAACTGGCCCTCGGCCAGAACATGCTGGTCGCGTTCATGCCGTGGAACGGTTACAACTACGAGGATTCGATCCTGATTTCCGAGCGCGTTTCGGCCCAGGACAGGTTCACTTCCATCCATATCGAGGAATTGACGGTTGCCGCGCGTGATACCAAGCTCGGCCCCGAGGAAATCACCCGCGACATCCCGAACCTTGCGGAAGCGCAATTGGCGCGTCTGGACGACTGCGGCATCGTGCATATCGGCGCTGAAGTCGCGGTGGGCGACGTGCTGGTTGGCAAGGTGACGCCCAAGGGCGAGACCCAGTTGACCCCGGAAGAAAAATTGCTGAGGGCGATCTTCGGCGAAAAGGCGTCCGATGTTAAAGACACCAGCTTGCGCGTGCCGACCGGCAGTTCCGGAACGGTGATCGATGTGCAGGTGTTCACCCGCGAGGGTCTGCAGCGCGACAGGCGCGCCCAGCAGATTATCGACGACGAGCTGAATCGTTACAAGAAGGACCTGGTCGACCAGATGCGCATCGTCGAAGCCGACGTGTTCGCGCGTATGGAGAAGCTGCTGCACGGCAAGGTTGCCAACGGCGGGCCGAAGAAGCTGGCCAAGGGAACCAAGCTGAGCAAGGAATATTTGCACAGCATCGAGCCGCATTCATGGTTCGATATTCGCGTCGCCAATGACGAGGTGGCTGCGCAGATGGAACAGGTCAAGGAAGGCCTGGCCCAGAAGCGTGCAGAATTTGATGCCGCGTTCGAGTTGAAGAAGAAAAAGCTGACGCAGGGCGATGAGCTGCAGGCCGGCGTGCAGAAGATGGTCAAGGTGTATGTCGCGGTGAAGCGCCGTTTGCAACCGGGCGACAAGATGGCGGGTCGCCACGGCAACAAGGGTGTGGTGTCGCGTATTGTTCCGGTTGAGGACATGCCGTACATGGCGGACGGCACACCGGTGGACGTGGTGTTGAATCCGCTCGGCGTGCCGTCGCGGATGAACATCGGCCAGATTCTCGAAACTCACTTGGGCTGGGCTGCCAAGGGGCTGGGCAAGAAGATCGACGAGATGCTGCAAACCAACGCCAAGATCACCGAGGTACGCAAGTTCCTCGGCAAGATATACAACCACCATAACGGCCAGGTGGTTGATCTTGAATCGTTCAATGACGATGAGATCATCGAGTTGTGCCGCAATCTGAAGGATGGTGTGCCCTTTGCAACGCCGGTGTTCGACGGTGCCAGCGAAGAGGAGATCAAGTACATGCTCGAGCTGGCTGATCTGCCGCTGTCGGGCCAGACCACGCTGCACGATGGCCGCACCGGTGAAGCGTTCGATCGCAAGGTGACTGTCGGTTACAAGCACATCCTGAAGCTGCACCACCTGGTTGATGACAAGATGCACGCCCGTTCGACCGGGCCTTACAGCCTGGTGACCCAGCAGCCGTTGGGCGGCAAGGCGCAGTTCGGCGGCCAGCGCTTCGGCGAAATGGAAGTGTGGGCGCTGGAAGCCTACGGCGCGGCGTATACCCTGCAGGAAATGCTGACGGTCAAGTCGGACGACGTGGCCGGGCGTACCAAGGTCTATGAGAGCATCGTCAAGGGCGAACACAAGATTGATGCCGGCATGCCGGAGTCGTTCAATGTGGTCATCAAGGAAATCCGTTCCCTGGCGATCGATATGGATCTGGTGCGTCACTGACAATTCCCCGTGCGTTTAACGCATGGGGGGTTGCGTAACATTGTTGCTAAAACGTTCTGCTGGCATAAGGCGAATAGGAGTCTCAAATGAAATCATTATTGGATTTGTTTAAACAGGTCACACAAAAAGAAGAATTTGACGCGATCAAGATCGGTCTTGCTTCTCCGGAGAAGATACGTTCGTGGTCCTACGGTGAAGTCAAGAAGCCGGAAACCATCAACTACCGCACCTTCAAGCCCGAGCGCGACGGCCTTTTCTGCGCCAAGATTTTCGGACCGGTCAAGGATTACGAATGCCTGTGCGGCAAGTACAAACGCCTGAAGCATCGCGGTGTGATCTGCGAAAAATGCGGCGTTGAGGTCACGCTGTCCAAGGTGCGTCGTGAGCGCATGGGGCATATCGAGCTGGCCAGCCCGGTTGCGCACATCTGGTTCCTGAAGTCCCTGCCCTCGCGTCTCGGCATGGTACTGGACATGACTTTGCGCGACATCGAGCGCGTGCTGTATTTCGAAGCCTATGTGGTGACCGAGCCCGGCATGACTCCGTTGAACCGCGGCCAGTTGTTGTCCGAGGATGATTATCTCGCCAAGACCGAGGAGTATGGCGATGAGTTCTCTGCGACCATGGGCGCGGAAGGTGTCCGCTCCTTGCTGGCCAGCCTGGACGTGACTTCCGAAATCGAAACGATACGCGCTGACCTGGCGGCTACCGGTTCTGAAACCAAGATCAAGAAATACGCCAAGCGCCTGAAAATCCTGGAAGCGTTCAATGCGTCCGGCATAAAGCCGCAATGGATGGTGATGACCGTGTTGCCGGTGTTGCCGCCGGAATTGCGTCCGCTGGTTCCGCTGGATGGCGGCCGCTTTGCGACCTCCGACCTGAACGACCTGTATCGCCGCGTGATCAACCGCAACAATCGTTTGCGTCGTCTGCTTGAATTGAAAGCGCCGGACATCATCGTGCGCAACGAGAAGCGCATGCTGCAGGAAGCGGTGGATTCGCTGCTGGACAACGGCCGTCGCGGCAAGGCGATGACCGGTGCTAACAAGCGCCAGTTGAAATCCCTGGCTGACATGATCAAGGGCAAGAGCGGTCGTTTCCGCCAGAACCTGCTGGGCAAGCGTGTCGATTACTCCGGTCGTTCCGTGATCGTGGTGGGCCCGCAACTGAAATTGCATCAATGCGGTTTGCCCAAGAAGATGGCGCTGGAATTGTTCAAGCCGTTCATTTTCAGCCGCCTCGAGGCAATGGGCCTGGCGACAACGATCAAGGCCAGCAAGCGCATGGTCGAGGCCGAAGAGCCTATCGTTTGGGACATACTCGAAGAAGTGATCCGTGAACATCCGGTGATGCTTAACCGTGCACCGACCCTGCACCGTCTGGGTATCCAGGCATTCGAGCCCATCCTGATCGAAGGCAAGGCGATCCAGTTGCATCCACTGGTCTGCTCGGCATTCAACGCCGACTTCGACGGTGACCAGATGGCGGTACACGTGCCGTTGTCGCTGGAAGCGCAGATGGAGTGCCGCACGCTGATGTTGGCTTCCAATAACGTGCTGTCACCTGCAAACGGCGAACCCATTATCGTTCCGTCACAGGACATCGTGCTGGGACTGTATTACATGACACGCGAGAAGGTGGGAGCATTGGGTGAAGGTTCGATGTTCGCCAACATTGCCGAAGTGTCGCGCGCCTATGAAACACGCGAAGTGGAACTGCAGGCCAAGGTGATCGTTCGCCTCAGGGAAATTCACAAGGATGAATCGGGACAGGCGGTGGAAAAACTGGTTCGCCATGAAACCACGGTGGGGCGTGCCTTGCTGTCCGAGGTGTTGCCTGCCGGCCTGCCGTTTGCACTGATCAACAAGTCGCTCAAGAAGAAAGAAATTTCGCGCCTGATCAACGCCAGCTTCCGTCAATGCGGCCTGCGTGACACGGTGATCATGGCAGACAAGCTGATGTACACCGGCTTCACTTACGCGACCCGCGCCGGCATCTCGATTGCAGTAGACGACATGCTGATGCCGTTGCAGAAGAATGAATTGATCGGTGCGGCCGAAAAAGAAGTCAAGGAGATATACACCCAATACACCTCCGGTCTGGTGACTGACGGGGAGCGCTACAACAAGGTGGTTGATATCTGGGGGCGCACCGGCGACGTGGTGGCCAAGGCCATGATGGAACAGCTGGGCAGTGAGCCGGTGGTCGATCGCCTGACTGGTCAGGTGCGCATGGTCAAGGGCAAGCCGGTAATGCAGGAGTCGTTCAATTCCATCTACATGATGGCTGATTCCGGCGCACGCGGTTCGGCAGCGCAGATACGCCAGCTGGCCGGAATGCGCGGTCTGATGGCCAAGCCGGACGGCTCCATCATCGAGACTCCGATCACCGCGAATTTCCGCGAGGGATTGAACATGCTGCAGTACTTCATTTCCACCCACGGTGCGCGTAAAGGCCTGGCGGATACCGCCTTGAAGACAGCGAACTCGGGTTATCTGACCCGTCGACTGGTGGATGTGACCCAGGATCTGGTGGTTATCGAGGACGATTGCGGCACCAGCCTTGGAACATCGATGAAAGCCATGGTTGAGGGCGGTGAGGTTATTGAGGCGCTGAGCGAGCGCGTCCTCGGGCGCGTGGTCAGTGCCGATGTGGTCAATCCTGAAAGCGGGGAAGTGCTCTACGAGGCGGGAACGTTGCTGGATGAAGCCGCGGTGGAACGCATCGAGACTCTCGGTGTTGACGAAGTCCGCGTACGCACGCCGTTGAGCTGTGAAACCCGGTTCGGGCTGTGCGCCAAATGCTATGGCCGCGATCTGGGTCGCGGTGGCATGGTGAACGTCGGGGAGGCGGTCGGTGTGATTGCGGCGCAATCCATCGGTGAACCGGGCACCCAGTTGACCATGCGTACTTTCCATATCGGCGGTGCAGCTTCACGTACCGTGGTGGCGAGCCAGGTGGAAAGCAAGTCAAACGGCGTGCTGAAATACAGCACCAATATGCGCGTGGTGACAACCGTGCGAGGGGAAGTGATTGTCGTGGCGCGCAGCGCCGAGGTGATCATTGCCGACGATCACGGCCGTGAACGCGAGCGGCACAAGGTCCCCTATGGGGCGACACTGGCAGTCAAGCAGGGCGATGCAGTGCGCGCAGGCGTGGTGCTGGCAACCTGGGATCCTCATACCCGTCCTATCATTACCGAATATGCGGGCTTGGTAAGTTTCCAGAACGTGGAGGAAGGAACGACTGTAGCCAAACAGATCGACGAGGTGACCGGTCTGTCCACTCTGGTGGTGATCGACCCGAAACGTTCCACGGCGCAAAGCAAAGGCGTGCGCCCGATGGTGCGTTTGCATGACAAGGCGGGCAAAGAGGTCAAATTGGCGGGTACCGATACCGCGGTCAGCGTAACCTTCCAGACCGGTTCCATCATTACCGTCGAGGACGGTCAGCAGGTCGGTGTGGGTGACGTGCTGGCGCGGATTCCCCAGGAAAGCAGCAAGACCCGCGACATTACCGGCGGTCTGCCGCGTGTTGCCGAGTTGTTTGAGGCGCGTATTCCAAAGGATGCGGGCATGCTCGCCGAATGCACCGGCACGGTTTCCTTCGGCAAGGACACCAAGGGCAAGCAGCGTCTAGTCATCACGGATGTGGATGGCATCGCCAATGAGTTCCTGATCCCGAAAGAGAAGCATGTGCTGGCACACGATGGACAGGTGGTCAACCAGGGCGAGATGATCGTGGACGGTCCTGCCGATCCCCATGACATCCTGCGTTTGCTTGGAGTGGAGGCGCTGGCGCGTTACATCACCGATGAAGTGCAGGAAGTGTATCGCCTGCAGGGTGTAAAAATCAGTGACAAGCACATTGAAGTGATCGTGCGGCAGATGTTGCGTCGCGTCCAAATCAATGAGGTTGGCGATACACGCTTCATTACCGGCGAGCAAGTCGAGCGCGCCGATCTGTTGGCCGAAAACGAACGCGTGATTGCCGATGGCAAGAATCCGGCGACTTTCGACTTTGTGCTGCTCGGTATTACCAAGGCGTCGTTGTCTACCGACTCGTTCATCTCGGCGGCGTCGTTCCAGGAGACAACACGTGTGCTGACTGAAGCTGCGATCATGGGCAAACGTGACGATCTGCGCGGTTTGAAAGAGAACGTTATTGTCGGCCGCCTGATACCGGCCGGTACCGGATTGGCGTATCACGTCACCAGGCGGAAGCAGCGGCTGGGAATAGATATTGCCGAAGGGCGTGGGTTGCAAGAGATGGATGTGGTTGAATCGGGCGAATTGCTTGACACATCTGGGGTTTCTCTCTAGAATTCGCAACCTTTTTTCCCGTCGCAGCGGATATGTTTAATATGTCTGGCTGCGACGGTGCTTTTTTACTTGATGATTTTTAACGAATTTTGAGGGTGCGTAGAATATGCCAACCATTAACCAGTTGATCCGCAAGCCGCGGGCTGCAATCGTAGAGAAGAGCAAGGTGCCGGCTCTGGCGGGTTCCCCGCAAAAACGCGGGGTTTGTACCCGTGTTTACACCACGACGCCGAAAAAACCCAACTCTGCGCTGCGCAAGGTTGCCAAGGTGCGCTTGACCAACGGCTTCGAGGTGATCAGTTACATCGGTGGTGAAGGTCATAATCTGCAGGAGCACTCGGTGGTCCTGCTGCGTGGCGGTCGTGTGAAAGATTTGCCGGGTGTGCGTTACCACATGGTGCGCGGCAGTCTGGATACGGCTGGCGTGAAAGACCGCAAGCAGGGTCGTTCCAAGTACGGCGCAAAGCGTGCCAAAAAAGCATAAGCACGCAAGCAATATTTTAAATATTCAGTAATTATTCGAGCCAAAAATAAACCGAGGTAGCTATGCCAAGACGTAGAGAAGTCCCCAAACGCGAAATCCTGCCCGATCCAAAGTACGGCAATCAGGATTTATCCAAGTTCGTAAACGTATTGATGACTGCGGGCAAGAAGTCGGTTGCCGAACGCATCCTTTACGGCGCGCTGGAGCAGATCGTCAAGAAGACCAGCAAGGACCCGATCGAGGTGTTCAATCTGGCTCTGACCAATGTCAAGCCCCAGGTCGAGGTAAAAAGCCGTCGTGTCGGCGGAGCGAACTACCAAGTGCCGGTCGAGGTTCGTCCTTCCCGCCGCATCGCGCTGGGGATGCGCTGGCTGAAGGATTTTGCGCGCAAACGCGGCGAAAAATCCATGGGTATGCGTCTGGCGGGCGAGCTGATCGATGCGTCCGAGGGTCGCGGCGGTGCGGTGAAAAAACGCGAGGAAGTACACCGTATGGCTGATGCGAACAAGGCGTTCTCGCATTTCCGTTTTTAAGCCGGAGTTCGATCCCGTTTCTGAATTCCCCAGTTTCTAACCAAATACTACATAGTTAGGCATCTACCGTGGCACGTAAAACACCCATAGAGCGATATCGGAATATTGGCATCAGCGCGCATATTGACGCAGGCAAGACGACTACCACAGAACGTGTTCTGTTTTATACCGGTGTGAGTCATAAAATCGGCGAAGTTCACGATGGCGCAGCCATCATGGACTGGATGGAGCAGGAGCAGGAGCGTGGCATCACCATTACTTCCGCTGCCACCACGTGCTTCTGGAAGGGAATGGACAAGTCTCTGCCTGAACATCGTATCAATATCATTGATACTCCCGGGCACGTGGACTTCACCATCGAGGTGGAGCGTTCGATGCGCGTTCTTGACGGAGCCTGCATGGTTTATTGCGCCGTGGGCGGAGTTCAGCCCCAGTCGGAAACCGTGTGGCGGCAGGCCAACAAATACCGCGTGCCGCGTTTGGCATTCGTGAACAAGATGGATCGCCAGGGGGCGAACTTCTTCAAGGTTTACGATCAAATGCGCGCCCGTTTGCATGCCAACCCGATCCCTATTCAAATCCCCATCGGTGCCGAAGAAAAATTCGAGGGCGTGATCGACCTGATCCGCATGAAGGCCATCTATTGGGATGAGGCTTCCCAGGGCATGAAATTCGAGCTGCGCGACATTCCTGCCGACCTGCTTGAAAAGGCCAAGGAGTGGCGCGAAAAGATGGTGGAAAGCGCTGCCGAGGCGAACGAAGAGATGATGAACAAGTACCTTGAAGAAGGTGAATTGTCCGAGGCGGAAATCAAGCAATGCCTGCGCATCCGCACCATTGCCGGTGAGATCGTGCCGATGCTGTGCGGTTCTGCGTTCAAGAACAAGGGCGTGCAAGCCATGCTGGATGGGGTGATCGACTACCTGCCCGCGCCAACCGATATTCGTCCGGTGAAGGGCGAGTTGCCCGACGGTTCCATCGGCGAGCGCAAGGCCAGCGATGATGAGCCTTTCTCCGGCCTGGCGTTCAAGATCATGACCGACCCGTTCGTCGGCCAGCTGATTTTCTTCCGCGTCTATTCCGGCATGCTGAAATCAGGAGACACCATTTACAATCCTATCAAGGGCCGTAAGGAACGTGTCGGCCGTATCCTGCTGATGCACGCGAACGAGCGCGAAGAAATCAAAGAAGTGTTTGCCGGGGACATAGCTGCGGCGGTTGGCCTGAAAGAGGCCACCACCGGCGATACCCTTTGTGATCCGAACAAGGAAATCATTCTTGAGCGCATGGTGTTCCCGGAACCGGTGATACATGTGGCGGTTGAACCCAAGACCAAGGTTGACCAGGAAAAGATGGGGCTCGCGCTGAATCGTCTGGCACAGGAAGACCCGTCTTTCCGCGTGCGCACCGATGAAGAGTCCGGTCAGACCATCATTTCCGGTATGGGCGAATTGCATCTTGAAATCCTGGTCGATCGCATGAAGCGCGAATTCGGCGTGGAAGCCAACGTGGGTGCGCCCCAGGTGGCCTACCGCGAGGCGATCAGGAAGACGGTCGAGATTGAGGGCAAGTTCGTCAAGCAATCCGGCGGCCGCGGCCAGTACGGACACGTGTGGATCAAGATGGAGCCGAATGAGGCTGGCAAGGGTTTCGAATTTGTCGATGCGATCAAGGGTGGTACCGTTCCCCGTGAATACATTCCTGCGGTCGAGAAGGGTTTGCGCGAGACTTTGCCGAATGGCGTGTTGGCCGGTTTCCCCGTGGTCGATGTGAAATGCACCCTGTTCGACGGTTCCTATCATGATGTGGACTCCAATGAAAATGCCTTCAAGATGGCTGCCTCGATGGCGTTCAAGGACGGCATGCGCAAAGCCAGCCCGGTTTTGCTTGAGCCGATGATGTCGGTCGAAGTGGAAACGCCGGAAGACTATACCGGCACGGTGATGGGCGATCTGTCCTCGAGGCGCGGTATGGTCCAGGGTATGGACGACATGGCGGGTGGCGGCAAGACTGTCAAGGCGGAAGTGCCGTTGGCGGAAATGTTCGGATATTCCACCGCATTGCGCTCGGCCACCCAGGGCCGCGCGACCTATACGATGGAATTCAAGCATTATTCCGAAGCCCCAAAGAATGTCGCTGAAGCGATCATGAACAAGAAATAATTCTAGATTTGATTGAAAGGTAATAATCATGGCAAAGAGCAAGTTTGAGCGCACGAAACCGCACGTCAACGTGGGCACGATAGGCCACGTGGACCATGGCAAGACCACGCTGACCGCGGCGATCACGACCGTGCTGGCCAAGAAATTTGGCGGCGAAGCCAAGGCCTACGACCAGATCGACGCAGCACCGGAAGAAAAGGCGCGCGGCATCACGATCAACACCGCGCACGTCGAATACGAGACGGCCACCCGCCACTACGCCCACGTAGACTGCCCGGGTCACGCCGACTACATCAAGAACATGATCACCGGAGCGGCGCAGATGGACGGCGCGATCCTGGTCTGTTCCGCTGCCGACGGCCCGATGCCGCAAACCCGCGAACACATTTTGCTGGCGCGCCAGGTGGGCGTGCCGTACATCGTCGTGTTCCTGAAC
>LSLI01000073.1 GCA_001577345.1 Candidatus Gallionella acididurans | reverse complement strand
AAGTACTCTATCCAGCTGAGCTACGGGCGCGCACTAACTTGTTACCTTGGGTGGTGGCCTTGACTGCCGCCAACTCACCCAGTTTAATCCCCTGATACGGGGAATTTACTGCGAATTTTATTATTGTTATGTTGCAACCAGAAAACGAAAATCTGCCCAGTTCTAATACAAGAATCTAATACAAGAAAAAAACCGCAACAGCCCTTCCTCAAAGGCCGCGCATCATATCAGGGAATTCCATTTTATGGAACAGGCCAGGCAAATAGATTTCCTGCCATCCTTAATATTTATTCATTCAAGTCGCGGTATATCTGCGAAAGCGGCCATTGAAAGGTTTAATACCGCTTATATCGTCACTCACAATCGACGAGAAAGACCGCAGCCATGTTTGCCGGGGATTGGGCTGTAGATATTATTTGAATTTAAAGACCAAAAAAGCCAAACCTTTCGGAATGGCTTTTCTTCATATCAACCAACTACCGGTTTCAGGACCAGTCATCCCCACCCGAAATATCCGCGATATTGGAGCTGTCGTCCCAGGAAGAGTTATCAGCAACCCCGAAATCCGCGCCACCCATGGTGTCGGGTTGATTATTCCATCCGGTATTGGGTTGTGCCTGGGGAATCATGTTGCCATCGCCACGATTACCGTCCATGAAATGATGGACCAATTCCTCTCCGGCAACCATCCCGGCACCAAGTGCGGCGCCGGTTGCCAAGCCGGAAATGATTCCCGATCCCATCCCGGGCGCCGATGGCGCGACGGGCGCATAGCCGGCCCCTCCAGCAGGCATATATCCCGGAGGCGACATGCCAGGTTGGTAATTACCCGGATATCCGGCGGGCGAAGAATTGGGTCTGGCCAATGAACGCATAATGAAGGTAATGACGGCAATCGCTCCAATACCCAGCAACAACCAGCCCCAGGGAAAACCCTGTTGGGTCGTCTGGCTGGTAGTCACAGGCACCAGGCCCGCGGAAGTTGCAGAAATCCTTGCCTTCAGGTCTTGA
Organism: Candidatus Gallionella acididurans; assembly: GCA_001577345.1. Taxonomy (GTDB): domain Bacteria; phylum Pseudomonadota; class Gammaproteobacteria; order Burkholderiales; family Gallionellaceae; genus Gallionella; species Gallionella acididurans. Next base: position 15,118 of record LSLI01000073.1, on the reverse strand, counting down.
ACTGCTTGCGGGCTGGCAAACGCCAAACCCGGTTCCAGCCGTTCCGCCTTGTTCAATTCATCTCCGGCTTCGTTGGTGTGTCCGGCTTTTGCCAATAATTCGGCGTCCACATAATGCGCCTTGGCGCTGTTGGGATGTTCCTTGAGCACCTGGTTTATCATGCCCTGTGCGTCATTCAAACGGCCCGCCTGGGCCGCTTCATAGATTTGGTGCATTGTCGGACTGTCGGCGGCAAATGCCGCTCCGGAAACAATCACCGAAACGAAAAGGGTAAATCCGGTTACTACGCTTCTCAACATTTGATTCTCCTGTCGAAATTTGCCAAGGGATTGGAGCTGGTTACAAAACCGTGTGTGGGACTGACGAGTGACGATTAAGTTTCTTTTTCGTACTGGATAGTTCAGCAGGATGCCCTTTGAGAGCCATCGATCTGCCCAAATCCCGCTTCGAAAAAAAAGAACCCTTCTCAAGGAAGGGCTCAAACTACCTGGCGGAGAGGGAGGGATTCGAACCCTCGATACAAGTTTAAGCTCGTATGCGCCCTTAGCAGGGGCGTGCCTTCGACCTCTCGGCCACCTCTCCGAAGGCCGCGCATAGTAATGTACCCAACCTGAAAGGTCAAACGATTATGCGTCTTCCTGATCCAGGTTGAACGCTTTATGCAGCACGCGTACTGCCAGCTCGAGATATTTCTCGTCTATGACCACGGAAATTTTTATTTCCGAAGTCGAGATCATCTGGATGTTGATGCCCTCTTCAGCCAGTGTGCGGAACATCTTGCTGGCAATGCCGACGTGCGAGCGCATTCCGACACCGACAACAGAAACCTTGGCCGCCTTGTCGTCGCCAATGACCTCGCGCGCGCCTATGTGCGGTTGCACCTTGTTCTTCAGGATGTCCATCGCTCTGGCAAACTCATTGCGATGCACGGTAAAGGAGAAATCGGTGGTGCCGTCCACGCCGACGTTCTGGATGATGATGTCTACATCAATGTTGGCGTCAGAGACCGGCCCGAGAATCTGGTAGGCGATGCCGGGCCTGTCGGGCACGCCCATCACGGTGATTTTTGCCTCGTCGCGGTTGAACGCGATCCCGGAAATGATTGCTTGTTCCATTTTGTCGTTGTCCTCAAAAGTAATCAGCGTGCCTTCGCCCTCTTCTTCAAAGCTGGACAGCACGCGCAGCTTGACCTTGTATTTGCCGGCGAATTCCACCGAACGTATCTGCAATACCTTGGAGCCCAGACTGGCCATCTCCAGCATCTCTTCAAAGGTGATGGTCTTCAGGCGGCGCGCCTCGGGAACCATGCGCGGGTCGGTGGTGTAAACGCCGTCCACATCGGTATATATCTGGCATTCGTCGGCACGCAACGCGGCGGCGATTGCCACGCCCGTGGTATCAGAGCCGCCGCGTCCCAGCGTGGTGATATTGCCGTCCTCGTCCACGCCCTGGAAACCCGCCACCACCACCACGCAGTCATCCTCCAGATCGGCGCGTATGTTCTGTTCGTCGATCGCAACGATACGCGCCTTGGTAAAGGCGCTGTCGGTGAGTATCTTGACCTGCGCGCCGGTGTAGCTTTTGGCGTTCAGTCCCTGCTCCTTCAATGCCATCGCCAGCAGGCCGATGGTGACCTGCTCGCCGGTGGAAATGATCACATCCAGCTCGCGCGGGTCGGGGTGTTTCTGGATCTCGTGTGCAAGCGCTATCAGGCGGTTGGTCTCGCCGCTCATCGCGGAGACCACGACCACAACCTGATGTCCCAGTGCCTTGAATTTTGCGACGCGACGCGCCACGTTCTTGATGCGTTCCGGATTGCCTACCGAGGTTCCGCCGTACTTCTGAACTATGAGTGCCACGATTTTTCCATGCCTGACTTGAAAAGTGGGCGCGATTCTAGCGCAACTGGCCGAAAAAACGAGGCAACAAAAAGCCTGCAGCCTGCAACGGGTAGCGGCGGCTGAAAAGGTGCGCGAAATGCACGCCCTCGCACTGGCTGCCCGCTACAAGCCACGCGCTACACGCTATACTGTCGCCATGCCAGAAATAACCACGCGCAACTTTCCCCCAGACGCAGTGCAACACTTGCGCGACAGCAGTTACCCCCCCGCCCTGGCAAGAATTTTTGCGGCGCGCGGCATCACCGACAGCAGGCAACTTGATACCACCCTTGCCGGGCTTTTGCCATTTGACGCATTGAAAAACGCCGGCAAAATGGCGTGTCTCCTGGCTGATGCCATCACCGCGAGAAAAAGGCTGGTGGTGATCGCCGACTACGATGCCGACGGTGCGACAGCCTGCGCGGTGGCGGTACGCGGCCTGCGCTCCTTCGGCGCGCAAGTCGACTTTATCGTTCCGAACCGGTTTGAATACGGCTACGGATTGACGCCCGAGATCGTTCATCTGGCTGCGAAAGGGTCGCCGCATAGCGGCGGGGTACCCAACGGCGTCCCCTTTGCGGGGGCCTTCCAGTCCAGGCCGGACATTCTGGTCACCGTGGACAACGGCATCGCCAGCGTCGAGGGGGTGGCCGAGGCCAACCGGCTCGGCATGCAAGTCCTGGTCACCGATCATCACCTGCCCGGCGACAGACTCCCGGATGCGGCCTGCATCGTCAATCCCAACCAGCCCGGCTGCGCATTTCCCAGCAAGAATCTGGCGGGTGTCGGCGTGATGTTCTATGTGCTGCTGGCGTTGCGTGCCGAACTGCGCGCGCGCGGGGCATTTGCAACTCAAGCCGAACCCAGGCTTGCCGAACTGCTCGACCTGGTCGCACTGGGGACCGTCGCCGATGTGGTCAGGCTGGACCAGAACAATCGCACCCTGGTGCAACAGGGGCTGCTGCGCATCCGCGCCGGACGCGCCTGCGCAGGCATCAACGCGCTGTTGCAGGCGGCAAAAAAGGATCCTGCGCGCACGTCCAGCCAGGACCTGGGATTTACCGTTGGGCCACGACTGAACGCGGCGGGCAGGCTGGACGACATGAGCCTGGGCATCAATTGCCTGCTGACCGATGACGCCGCAACCGCAACGCAGATCGCCGCAAGGCTGGACGCGCTCAACCGCGAGCGGCGCAGCATAGAAACGGGCATGCAGGACAGCGCTCTGGCGGCATTGGAGAACATCGACCCATCCGATAACTTCAGTCTCACCCTGTTCGATGAATCCTGGCATCAGGGCGTGATAGGCATCCTTGCCTCGCGCCTCAAGGATAAATTCCATCGCCCGGCCATCGCGTTCGCGCGAGCCGGCAACGGCGAATTAAAAGGTTCGGGCCGTTCCATCGCCGGCTTGCATCTGCGCGACGCACTGGACCTGGTCAGCAAGCGCCATCCATCGCTGATCAAAAAATTCGGCGGGCACGCGGCCGCGGCGGGTTTGAGCATCATTGAACCCGACCTGAACCGCTTCGTCGCGGCCTTTGAAAAGGTTGCCGGCGAATTGCTCAGCGCTGGCGACCTGGCGCAGCGCATCGAAACGGATGGAGCATTGGACCCTGCGGACATGAATCTGGAAGTGGCGAGAGCCTTGGATGCGCAAGTTTGGGGGCAGGGCTTTCCGGCACCGCAATTCAATGACGACTTCATCGTGCAAAACCAGCGCGTGGTTGGCGAAAAACATTTAAAGCTGCGTCTGAGTAATCGCGGCAAGCTCATCGAGGCGATCCTGTTCGGACATGCGGAACCCTTGCCCGAACAGATCCATGCGGTGTATAGCCTGAGCATCAATGAATACAACGGCAACCAAAGCCTGCAACTCATTGTCCGCCACTGGCGCGATGCACGGGGCTCTCCGGGCTGAGTACAGGTATAATCGCGTTCTTTTCAGCAAGCGACTACATCATGGAAGCCGAACAACTCAACGCCCTCTCCAACCAGCTGCAGGACCTGGCATCGCGCAGCGCAGAATTACGGAGGTATCTTTGACTACGATGCCAAGCAGGAACGCCTGATCGAAGTCAGCGAGCTCGCCGAAAACCCGGCCATCTGGCAGGACGCCAAGCGCGCACAGGAGCTGGGGCGAGAACGCAAGATGCTGGAAGGCGTGGTGCTCGGCCTCAAGCAGATCCAGCAAAACCTTTCCGATGCCGCCGAGCTGTTTGAGATGGCCAAGGCGGAAAACGACGACGACAGCCTGAACAGCACCGCCGCCGATATCCGGGACATTGAGCAGCGCGTTGCGGCGATGGAATTCCGCCGCATGTTCTCCCACCCGATGGACCCGAACAACTGCTTTGTCGACATACAGGCCGGCTCCGGCGGCACCGAGGCGCAGGACTGGGCCTCCATGCTGCTGCGCATGTATCTGCGCTACTGCGAACGCAAAGGCTTCCAGGTCGAGGTGCTGGAACAATCCGACGGCGAAGTCGCGGGCATCAAGGGCGCATCGCTCAAGGTCAGCGGCGACTACGCCTACGGCCACCTGCGCACCGAGACCGGCGTGCACCGACTGGTGCGCAAGTCGCCATTCGACTCCGGAAACCGCCGCCACACCTCGTTCTCCAGCGTGTTTGTCTACCCCGAAGTGGACGACTCGATCGAAGTCGAGATCAACCCCGCCGACCTGCGCGTGGACACCTACCGCGCCTCGGGTGCCGGCGGCCAGCACATCAACAAGACCGATTCGGCGGTGCGCATCACCCACCTGCCCACCAACATCGTGGTGCAATGCCAGAGCGACCGCTCGCAACACCGCAACCGCGCCGAAGCGATGGCGATGCTAAAATCGCGCCTGTACGAGGAAGAGCTGCGCAAGCGCAATGAAGAAAAGCAGGTGCTGGAAGACGGAAAATCCGACATCGGCTGGGGCCACCAGATCCGCAGCTATGTGCTCGACCAGTCGCGCATCAAGGATTTGCGCACCAATCACGAAGTCGGCAACACCCAGGGTGTGCTGGACGGCGACCTGGACGATTTCATCTCGGCCAGCTTGAAGCAAGGCGTTTAACCCAAACACATCCAGAAAAATAGAGAACTGCAATGACTATCGAACCCACCTCTCCCCCGCAAGACGAGAACCAGATTTTCGCCGAACGACGCCACAAGCTTGCCGAGATACGCAAGGCGGGTGTTGCATTCCCGAACGACTTCGAGCGCAAGCATCTGGCGGGCGATCTGCATGCCGAATTCGGCGGAAAGACGCATGACGAGCTGGAGGCCGCGCAGGTGCATGTTGCGGTGGCCGGACGCATGATGCTGAAGCGGGTGATGGGCAAGGCCAGCTTTGCCACGGTGCAGGACATGAGCGGAAAGATCCAGCTGTTCATCAGCAACGGCGACACCGGCGAAGAGGCGCATAACGCGTTCAAGCATTACGACCTCGGCGACATCCTGGGCGCGCAGGGCGTGCTGTTCAAGACCAAAACCGGCGAGCTTTCGGTTCGCGTCACACAGGTGCGTTTGCTGACCAAGGCGCTGCGCCCGCTGCCGGAAAAATTCCACGGCCTGTCCGATCAGGAACAGAAATACCGCCAGCGTTACCTCGACCTGATCACCAACGAGGACGCGCGCAAGGTGTTCATCACGCGCACCCGGATCATCCAGGCGATACGTGAATTTTTCATCCGCCACGGCTACATGGAAGTGGAAACGCCGATGATGCACCCGATCCCCGGCGGTGCGGCGGCCAAGCCGTTCGAGACGCACCACAACGCGCTGGACATGAAGATGTATCTGCGCATCGCGCCGGAACTGTACCTGAAGCGGCTGGTGGTGGGCGGTTTCGAGAAGGTGTTCGAGATCAACCGCAACTTCCGCAACGAAGGGCTGTCCACGCGCCACAATCCGGAATTCACGATGCTGGAATTCTACGAGGCCTACCGCGATTATCGTTACCTGATGGATTTCAGCGAGAACCTGTTCCGCGAAGTGGCGCACAAGGTTCTGGGCAAAACGCTGATCAGCTATCAGGGCAGGGAATTGGACCTGGGCAAACCGTTCCATCGTTTGACGATGGTGCAGGCGATCCAGAAATATCATCCGCAGTTCACCTCCGCGCAGTTGAACGACCGCGACTTCATGCTCAACGAACTGAAAGACCTGAAAGCCAAACACAAACCGGAAGACGGCATCGGCGGCCTGCAACTGTCGCTGTTCGAGGAGCTGGCCGAGGCACACCTGTTCGAGCCTACCTTCATCGTCGACTACCCGGTGGAAGTCTCCCCGCTGGCGCGCAGCAGCGACAAAAACCCGGAGATCACCGAACGCTTCGAACTGTTCATCGTCGGGCGCGAGATCGCCAACGGCTTCTCGGAATTGAACGACGCTGAAGACCAGGCCGCGCGCTTCGATGCGCAGGTCGCGGCGAAAGAGGCCGGCGACGAGGAGGCGATGTTCAAGGACAACGACTACGTGCGCGCGCTGGAATACGGCCTGCCCCCCACCGCCGGGGAAGGAATCGGCATCGACCGGCTGGTGATGCTGCTCACCGACAGCGCCAGCATACGCGATGTGATTCTGTTCCCGCAGATGCGTCCGGAATAATCAGGGTGACAGAACCGCTGCGCCCGGCATGGGCAGGCCGCAAAGGAATCCAAGATTTTTTCTTCACTTTGTTTGGCAACTCATGCCGGCAGCCGAACCCCGGACAAGGCAGTAGCAGCACCCCATGCTGCGCGAATCGCCTGCCGGCCCGACTGATTTTTATCACAGACAAACGGGCAAAAATCCTCTACTCTGTGCATTCCCCAACTTGCCCAAGGAGATCAAAATGAAAGTCAATGAAGGAACAATCGATCGCGCAGTACGCGTAATTGCCGGTCTGGTGCTGATCGGGCTGGCCGCCACCCATACTGTAGGCGCATGGGGCTGGATCGGCGTGCTTCCGCTCGTGACCGGTCTGGTCGGTATCTGCCCTGCCTATGCAATGCTCGGCATGAGCACCTGCCCGATGAAAAAATAATCATTGTCCATACCCCTGTTACACCCGGTAGCCCACAAGACCTATCGGGGGGTTTTCGCCGGTGTTTTCGGGTCGGGGCCGGAGGAATTCACGGCGGCGCCCTTTACAAGCAATGATGCGCCACATTAGATTGCCGCCATGAACCGCATCCTGCTGTTATCCATACTGCTGCTTAGCGCCTGCGCATCGGTGCACAAAGATGTGCGCGCACCGGTCAGCGATGCCCCGGGCAATGACGTCACCTCCTATGCGCGCAGCCTGATCGGCACCCCATACAAATACGGCGGCAATTCTCCGCATGGCGGATTTGACTGCAGCGGTTTTGTCGACCATGTGTATCGTCACACGCTGGGTGTCGATTTGCCGCGCAGCTCCGACAAAATAAGCCGCTTCGGCCGCCCCGTCAGCGCCGGCCACCTGCGCCCCGGCGATCTGGTGTTTTTCAACACATTGCGGCGAAAATATTCACATGTGGGAATCTATCTCGGCGGCGACCAATTCATCCATGCCCCGAGCAGCGGCGGCAGGGTTCGAATTGAGAACATGCGGGAACCCTACTGGGAAAAGCGCTATAACGGCGCGCGGCGCATCACCTCGAGCGGCTAGATTTGCGGCGCGCATCCTGCAATGCCTCTGCCAGCTGGAACACCGACATCGCATAGTAGTCGCTGTTGTTATAGCTCCTGATGACATCGAAATTGCTGAAAGCCAGCCAGAACTCCTTGCCGTCAGCCAGCGTAAAATCAATCAACCGGGCTGTCTGATCCTGGCCAGGAACAGGGTGGGCGTCGGCCACGATACCGGATGCGGACCATGCGGCGACAGTGCGCGGGGTGGTGATATCTCCCGGGCAAATATCTGTGCTTACCCGCGCACGCACCGCAACCGGCGGGATCGCATCACCATCCTGCAAATGCGCGGATTTATTGCGTACCCCGCCGTCCCAGCCGTAACCTTTTAAATAACTGGCCACGCTGCCTATCGCATCACGGGGTTCATGCAGCAAATCGATTTTGTGATTGCCGTTGAAATCCACCGCGTAAGTGCGATAGCTGCTGGGCATGAACTGCGGAATGCCCAGCGCGCCGGCATAGGATCCGCGCATCGCCAGCAAATCGAACTGCTGTTCGCGCGCCAGCAGAAGGTAATTTTCCAGCTCCTTGCGGAAAAACTCGGCGCGGGGCGGATAGTCAAAAGCCAGTGTAGTCAGTGCGTCCAGCGTGCGAAAACCGCCGACATCCTGCCCGTAAACAGTTTCCACACCGATCACCGCAAGGATGATTTCCTGCGGCACACCGTATTTCCGTTCCGCGGCCTGCAGGCTTCTCCGGTATTTTTTCCAGAATTTCAGGCCCAGGCTGATGCGTTCCGGATTGACGAAGGCCGCGCGGTATTCCGGCCAGGGCTTGAGCGTGGCGGGACGTGAAATGGCCTCAATCACCGCCGGCAATTGCTGCGCATGGTTAAATGCATTCACCAGTTCGGCCCGCTTGAATTTGTGCTTTGCGACCATCTCGTCAATAAATTCTGGAATGCCCGGCAGGGTCGCAGCTGCTGCCGGATGAACCGCAAAAGACAGCAGCAGGAAAATTAAGTGGACGGGTTTCATGTTGTGCGGATTCTAACCGATGGATGCCAGACCGGCAGCCACTACTCTTCATCCCGGCACAAACTGCCGCGCCGGACGGCATCCGGATCGCATCGTGTTTGATATCCCGAGCCGCGTAGCAGCAAACCGGATTGAAAACTCCGCCGCCCGCGCCCGGGCACCCCGAATGCCGCCCGTCAGCGCCAAGTTCTCGCTACGATTTCAGCCGCCATGTATACTTGCCGACCAAGCATTTTCACTTAGGCAGAAAGATTCAATCATGGACAAACCAGCGCAACATCATCGTCTCATCATCCTCGGTTCCGGTCCGGCAGGTTATACCGCCGCCGTTTATGCGGCGCGTGCCAACCTAAACCCGGTTTTGATTGCCGGTCTGGCCCAGGGCGGGCAATTGATGACCACCACTGATGTGGACAACTGGCCTGCCGATGCAATGGGTGTGCAAGGGCCGGAGTTGATGGAACGCTTCCAGCAGCATGCGGAACGTTTCAACACACAGATCATCTCCGACCATATCCACACCGCCAGACTGCAGCAGAAACCGTTCCTGCTGGTTGGCGATGCAGGCAGCTACACCTGTGACGCGCTGATCATCGCCACCGGGGCCTCGGCGCAATATCTCGGCCTGCCTTCCGAACAGGACTTCATGGGCCGAGGTGTTTCGGGCTGCGCCACCTGTGACGGATTCTTCTATAGAGGCCAGGACGTTGCCGTGGTGGGTGGTGGCAATACCGCCGTGGAAGAGGCCCTGTATTTATCCAACATCGCCAAACATGTCACTCTGGTGCACAGGCGCGACACCTTCCGCGCCGAGCGCATCATGGTCGATCACCTGATGAAACGGGTGCAGGAAGGAAGGATCACCCTGCAACTGAACAGCACGCTGGATGAGGTTCTCGGCGATGCCAGCGGCGTAACCGGCATGCGCGTCAAACTGGCACAGAACGGCGAAAAGAAGGACATTCCATTGTCCGGCGTGTTCATCGCCATCGGCCACAAACCCAACACCGACATCTTTGCCGGGCAGCTGGAAATGATCAACGGCTATATCCAGACGCACGGCGGCTCGCAGGGCAATGCCACGGCGACCAGCATTTCCGGGGTATTCGCCGCAGGCGATGTGCAGGACCGGATTTATCGCCAGGCAGTCACCAGCGCGGCGACGGGCTGCATGGCGGCGCTGGATGCCGACAAGTATCTCGCAACACTGGGCAAAGTGTAAGCAGGATTCCCACACGATGCGGGAGACATTGTGAAAAAAACTCCGACATCCAAACCCGGCAATATCTCGCCCGACGATGCCGCACTTTTCCGTGCGGCGGTCGGAACAGTGCAGCCGTTACCGGAGCAAAGCCGCATCATCCCCCAACCTGCCCCGCGAAAACCGCTGTTTGTCCAGGCCGTCACGAAACCTGCCATTCCCGATACGCTGTCGGACGGGTGCGCTGCCCAAAATTTTTCGGACTTTGCAGACCATGATGCACCTGAAGAATATTTGAGCGATGGCCTGTCGCGCATGACCTTGCGCAAACTCAAGCGCGGGAACTGGCCGATCCAGGACAGCCTGGACCTGCACGGCAATAACAGCGATGCGGCGCGCAAGCTGTTGCAGGAATTTCTGCATGAGGCGACGCAGCGGGAATTGCGCTGTGTATTGGTGATACACGGGAAGGGGCTGAACAGCCGGGAAGGCGGGGCGGTTTTGCGCAAACTGGCCCGCCACTGGCTTACTCAGCATACGCGGGTGCTGGGATACTGCGATGCACAGCCTAAAGATGGCGGCAGCGGCGCGGCACTGGTTCTGCTGAAAGCAAACCGTTAAGTCTTTTTACCCATCACATATCTCAGGTATTCAAAGAACATCTCGCACCAGTCCTGGTCGTTATCCTTGAGCGACTGGAGCAATTTCTGCACCTCCGTCACCGGCCATCTGGGGTTGAAGGCAACCAGCATGTTCTCAGGGTAAAGCTTCAACGATGTGCCGAGCCGGTTCGCCATTTTGGCTATCCCATTGAGCATCAACGAGATATCCTTGTCGGATTCGATTTCCGCCGTCAGATCCCCATAGATCTTGGAATTCTGCTTGGTAAATTCGATGAACCTGGTGAGTATATAAAAGAATTCGCCTTTATTCTCCTTGCCCACCGGGTCGCCCATCATAAACGGTGCCACCGACAATTCCAGCCAGTAATAGCCCAATTTCGGATTGCGGTGCTTGGATACGCTGATGTAACCGTTACGCATCTTGGCGCGCTGAATACAATCATCCAGCAGCAGTTTTTCCGAACCGCGCGTGGCGATCTCCTTGCCATCGAGTACGCCAGGTTTGAACATAAAGAAATTCGGGAATTCTTCGTAAACCTTTCCGGAGTGGTTGTGATCACGATAATAAGTATTGAAAAGCTTCAATACCATCGCGGCATTTTTTTCAACATCGTAATAGTTCTGATTGGCAACGGCGCCAGCATTGCTGTCCAAAATATCCCCCCGCACTTCAACAATTTGCTACAACGTATCGGGTTGCAATCATACCTCCACATGCTAGACTTGTCTGTGCTTTCATCTGGGTTCTTTGGCATCCGGATTCTTTGGCATCCGGATTTTTTGGAACTGATTGTATTCCAGACACAAACCTTTAAGACAGGAATGCCCGCAATGAACAAATACCTGGCTATTTTTCTGGTGCTGGCCTGTACCAACTCCTTTGCCGCAATCAGCAAGTGGGTGGACTCGGATGGGCAGGTGCATTATTCCGACCAGGCTCCACCGTCCGACGCGCATCAAAAAACCCTGCGCGCAGTCGACGAAACCGGTGACACCCAAAATGCCAGCAGTGTCGCTGCGCCCAAAACCCTGGCCGAGCGCGAAGCCGATTTGAAAAAGGCCGGGATCGCCAAGAAGGAAGCGGCCGCCAAGGCTGCCCAACAGCAGGCTGCCGCAGCTGCCGAGCAGGCCAATTGCTCCAACGCACGGCAAAACCTGAGCACCCTGCAATCGGGCATACGTATCATGGAAACTGATGCAAATGGCCAACCCGGCTACATGGATGATAATCAGCGCGCGCAACGCGTCGCAAAAGCCCAAAGCGACATCAGCACTTACTGCAAATAAGCATCCATCCGCCTATTCTTTTATCTCCAACTAACGGAATAACGCGCTGTTTTCCCGGATGACGACCGCCTCGTTATGATCTTCGTCCTTTGCGCCATAGACGAGCGTCACGATGCCCTTGTCCAGTTCATGTTTTAACAGCTGGATTTGCTCCCTGTTGCCCCTGAGTTCAGAGAGATATTGTTCCTTGAATTGTTCCCACCTGCTCCGGTCGTGGCCAAACCACTTCCGGAGTTCCGTGCTGGGGGCAATGTCTTTGAGCCACAGATCAACGCCTGCCTTTTCCTTTGTTAAACCGCGCGGCCACAGCCTGTCCACGAGGATACGTCTGCCGTCATGCTTGTCCGGCTGTGCATATACCCTTTTGATCCTGATTTCCATGGTTTACTTAAGCCGCTATCAGTAGCCCCAGAATTCTTCCGTGCGGATATTTTTATCGTCGACACCCGCTTCGCCCAGTATCTCTTGCATCGCATTCACCATCACGGGCGGGCCGTCGATATAGTAGATGGGGAGCGTCAAATCATCAATGGATTTCAGGAGCATGGCTTTACTGATAAACCCCGTTTCCCCATGCCACTTGCGGCTGGACTCTTTCATCCGCGTCATTGTGCCGACAAAGGTATAGTTTGGATTTGTGTCGTGTGATTCCATCAACTCATCCAGAAATGCCGCATCTTCCGGCCTTCTATTGGAATAGAAGACAAGGATTCGGTGCGGAACCTGGTCGTGAACAGCCTGAAGAACAATGCTTCTCACAGGCGTAACGCCAATACCGCCGGTAAGGAAAACGGCTGGGATGTCCACATCATGATGGAGCGTGAACGAGCCACGAGGAGCATCCAGAGTGACTTCCGTGCCAGGCTCCATGGTTTTTAATACCCGCTTGAACGCAGTGTCACGCATCCGTGTCGCCAGCATAAGATCGCTTTCGTAAGGGGCGCTCGCCAAAGATAATGTTCGGGTGTCGCCTTCTGCGTCAATTTCAGCGGGGTTGATCAGGGTGAAATCCGCAGATTGGCCTGCTTTGTAGGTGAACCCCTGCGGTTTTTCAAAATAGAACGCCATCGTTCCAGCAGCGATTTCCTGTTTGCGTCTTAATCTGACTTTGTAGATCGGCATGGAGAAATTCCCCTTAAATTTCGTTGGAATATAGCGCACGCAACAACGCCATGCGCAGTGTCATTCGTCTTCGCGCGAAACTGTGCTGCTCTTCCAGAATACAAGTGTTGCCTGCTGATTCTTCAGAGTCCAGAGACGCAGCGGTTCGCACATTTCCGCCGGCGAACCGAGAAAAGCACACTGAATCTGCGCGGCGAACTCCTGGGCAAACTCGCTGATGAACTCTATCTCGTCACGCTTCAGCAACGATTGAACAAGGTTCACGGCATGCGACATTGCGGCTCGAATGCCTCCATGCGTTCCGGTCGAAAATAGTGTTCAATAATGCGCCGCTACTCGGCATGTTCGGGGGAATCCATTCCGTTAGGAACGGAAAGATGTCTGGATACTACACTACTGAAAGTGCCGGGATCATTCAGTACGCAGACGATATCCTCGTGCATGAACAAGGATCACCCCAGAAAGTCGCTGTACGCGACCGGACACCGCTCGCGCATCTCATCGTAGGCTGCACGCTGGTCGCGCAGGACAGCATCTGATTTCGGGTCCCAATCCTGTTGAAACACATCGTTCATGGTCATTCCTTCCCTAGTCAGGCTACTCACCTCTATATTGTACGCCCTCATTAATCACTAAGGGCTGCGCGTAGCGTGGTATGTCGAAGGGGCGAAGGGATCACGCCTTGATTTAATCGGTGTTCGATTGGAGATTGAGGCCAACCGTTCTGAAGGTCGGCAGGCAAAACCGGAACCGGAAATTTCCGGCTTGCACAGGCCAACTACAAAACCGCTTCCGCCCACAGATCATGTTCATCCGAATCGGTGATTTTCACCTCGACGAAATCGCCAACTCTGAGTTGCTGGCCGTTTTCGACGTATACCAGACCGTCGATTTCCGGCGCATCGGCTGAACTGCGCGCGATCGCGCCGTCTTCATCAACCTCGTCCACCAGCACGGTAATGGTCCGGCCAATCTTCCGTTTGAGGCGTTCCGCGCTGATTTTCTCCTGCAGCAACATCAGCCTCGCCAGCCGTTCCTGCTGCACTTCAGGCGGTATGTGATCCGGCAGGGCGTTGGCCACCGCACCGTCCACCGGCGAATAGGCGAAAGCGCCAACCCTGTCCAGCTGGGCCTGTTCAAGGAAACCCAGCAGTTCCGCAAACTCCTCCTCGGTTTCGCCGGGGAAGCCAACGATAAAGGTGCTGCGCAGCGTGATATCCGGGCAGATCTCGCGCCATTGCCTGATGCGTGCCAGCACATTCTCGCTGCTGGCCGGACGTTTCATCAGCTTCAGGATACGCTGACTGGCATGCTGGAACGGGATGTCCAGATACGGCAGGATTTTCCCCTGCGCCATCAGCGGGATTACTTCATCCACATGCGGGTACGGATACACATAATGCAACCTCACCCACGCACCGAGTTCCCCCATCGCGCTTGCCAGCTCTGTCATGCGGCTCTTGAGCGGCTTGCCGCCCCAGAAGCCGGTGCGGTATTTGATGTCCACACCATAGGCACTGGTATCCTGCGAGATCACCAGCAATTCCTTCACGCCCGCGTTGACCAGACTTTGCGCTTCCTGCATCACATCACCGACCGGGCGGCTGACCAGATCGCCGCGCAGGCTGGGGATGATGCAGAAGGTGCAGCGATGATTGCAGCCTTCGGAAATCTTCACATAGGCGTAATGTTTGGGCGTGAGCCGGATACCCTGGGCTGGCACCAGATCCATGTAGGGGTCGTGCAGCCTGGGCAGATGCAGATGCACGGCGGACATCACCTCGTCGGTGGCGTGCGGCCCGGTGACAGCGAGCACGCTCGGGTGAGCCTGCTTCACCACATCGCCCTTCGCCCCCAGACAACCGGTCACGATCACCTTGCCGTTTTCCGCCAGCGCCTCGCCGATCGCATCCAGCGATTCCGCAACCGCGCTGTCGATGAAACCGCAGGTATTGACCACCACCAGATCGGCATCCTGGTAACTGGCCGAGATCAGATAACCCTCGGCGCGCAGGCGCGTCAGGATGTGCTCGGAATCCACGGTCGCCTTCGGGCAACCGAGCGAAACGAAACCGACTTTGGGCGGGGAAGATTTGGTCATTGCGGAATCCCAGTATTCATTCGGCCACAAAAAACTGGACCAGCACGATGGAAGATATTCCCAGCGCGATCAGCGCCACCTGCTCCAGCGTGTCGCGCAGGGTGGTGCGTTTATGCAATCCCGGGATCAGGTCGGCAACCGCCACGTAGATCATGCTCGCAGCGGCCAGAGCCAACAGAACCGGGACGATGCCTTGCATCGAGCGCAACGCGTAATAAGCCAGCACGCCACCCAGAAAAGTGGCCAGGCTGGACACCAGATTAACCAGCAAAGCC
>LSLI01000072.1 GCA_001577345.1 Candidatus Gallionella acididurans | reverse complement strand
AGTGCGTGCTGGAGCAGATGCGTGCGAGCGCGTTGGCGATGGTCTGGTGGCGGCGCACATCATCGCACGTGTGCACTCAGAGGTAGAAAACATCCTGCCGAATGCAGTCGCAAAATAGGTCTTAAACGTTTTTTTAAATTTATTCAACCAGAGAAGGAGTACTGAAAATGGCAAACGTAAACGGAGTAGCACTGGGCATGATTGAAACACGCGGCTTGGTACCTGCAATTGAAGCGGCAGACGCAATGACGAAGGCAGCGGAAGTTCGCCTGGTAGGTCGTCAGTTTGTCGGCGGCGGTTATGTAACCGTGCTGGTACGCGGTGAAACCGGTGCTGTAAACGCGGCGGTACGTGCCGGAGCAGATGCGTGCGAGCGCGTTGGCGATGGTCTGGTGGCGGCGCACATCATCGCACGTGTGCACTCAGAGGTAGAAAACATCCTGCCCGATGCAGTTGCAAAATAATTAAAAAGCAGTTTGAAAATATATTTACCTGAGAAGGAGTAATGAAAATGGCAACCGTAAATGGAATAGCACTGGGCATGATAGAAACCCGCGGCCTGGTACCTGCGATTGAAGCGGCAGACGCAATGACGAAGGCAGCGGAAGTTCGCCTGGTAGGCCGCCAGTTCGTCGGCGGCGGCTATGTAACCGTGCTGGTACGCGGTGAAACCGGTGCTGTAAACGCGGCGGTACGTGCCGGAGCAGATGCGTGCGAGCGCGTTGGCGACGGCCTGGTGGCTGCGCACATTATTGCGCGTGTGCACTCAGAAGTCGAAAACATTCTTCCCGATAGCCCGGACGCAGGCAGCAGCGGTCTTGACGGCGATTTGAGCTAAACCTGGCAACCAAGTTGAATGAAGGAATGCGCATGCAGACCGACCCAAGATTAAGTGGCTATCTGTCCCGCGCACTCAGTCATGAGTTGGCGGCAGTACAGCAATATTTGATGCAGGCCAAGCTGGTTGACCTGTGGGGAATGGCTGAGATGAGCACGCAGATGTGCAAGGATGTTCAGGAAGAACTTGCGCATGCCGAACGGCTGATGGTGAGGATGCTGGTGCTGGGAATTCCTTCCAACGCTACCCAGTTACCGCCCGTGCGGACTGGCCGTTGTGTTGAAGAAATGTGGCAGATCAACCGC
The DNA here is from genome assembly GCA_001577345.1 of Candidatus Gallionella acididurans. Lineage (GTDB taxonomy): Bacteria > Pseudomonadota > Gammaproteobacteria > Burkholderiales > Gallionellaceae > Gallionella > Gallionella acididurans. The sequence goes on along the minus strand of LSLI01000072.1, from coordinate 15,077 downwards.
TTGCTTGAAATTGAGGCGGTACGTTTGTATGAAGAAGGGTCGCTTTACTGCGCACGCATACGTGACAGCGAGACGCAGTCACTGTTTGACGACATTCTGAAAGAAGAGATGGGGCATTTGGCTGAGATTGAACGCCTGCTGTCTACACAACAGAAAGGAACGAAGTCATGAACACGACAAAAGAAAAAAATGCTGTTGCTACATCCGGTTCGGAACGCGTGGCACCGTTTAATCAGCGTTTCGACTTTGGAAGTTATGGACAGACCCGTCTGTTTCTGGATCAACTGGCTGATTTGTCCAAGCGTGAAGAATACTATCCGGATGTGAGCTTCGGAAAAACGTACGTCAATATCACTATCGATAGCTCTGCGCAAACAGTACTGCTCGAAAGCGATTCCTCATTTATCTTGGATATGCAGGAGCTGGCAAAAAAGTCGCGGGATTGATCATGCGAAGGTTTGGGTGCCGCTCGACTCATTGAATCAGTTGGGAGAGCTGAAATGGCTAACCGCATTATTGCTGTTATTAACCAGAAAGGTGGAACCGGGAAAACAACGCTTGCGCTGAATCTTGCGGCTGGCCTGTCGAAAAGAGGGCTGGTTCACCTGGTCGATGCCGATCCGCAGCGCTCGATAACGCAGTGGGTGGGGATGGGCGGAGGTAGTTCGGGTTTGCCGGGAGTCGCGCAGTTGGTCGGCAATCCGGCCGCTGTGCTGGAAAAACTAACGCGAAGTCATCGTTATGTGGTCGTTGATTGTCCGCCCACTGTGCAGGGTGAAATGGTTGCCGCGATCATGCGCATGGCACATCAAGTTTTGATTCCGGCGCTGCCTTCACCGATTGATTTGTGGGCAAGTGTGGATATGGCGGTTGCAGTAAACGAGGCAAAAAAGCACAACCCCGGGCTGGGTGCCTATCTGGTGCTTAACCAGCTGGAAACGCGCAATGCACTGTCGCGCGATATGCGCGAAGCGGTGGCGGAATTTGATGTGCCGGTGCTTACAGCATCCATGCAAAGGCGTGCAGCCTACCGTACTGCGGCAGTAGAAGGGCAGAGTGTTTACGGATTGGGGAAACGCGGTTTGCAGGCGGTGGCAGATATTGAAGCAATCATCGAGGAGGTCTTATGCCTGCAAAGATAAAGGGATCCAAGCTTGCGCAAGGTGTGCGGCAGGTTATGGGACAGGCCAAAGTGCCTGAAGCGGCAGAAAAGGAAATTGCTCGCAAGGCGGCAGTACCGGTGGTGCCCGCAGAGAATGTGAGCAAACCCGACACTGTCCGAACAAAGAGTAAATCGCCGGCCAGAAATAGCAGTACTGGATATGAAGTACTGCATCCGGAACGTGTCTGGCCTGATTAAGAGTTTGGTGGAATCGTGTTCGGCGGTGAACTGAATACGTTATAGAAAAAGCAAGAGCCTGTTGATGTTACCAGCATGGTTGATCTGCAGAACTGACTCTAATTTTATTAGGAACAATCATGAGCATTATTGACCAGTACAAAATCGAAAATCAACCTTACTATCGTGCAGTGGCCGACGAGGTTGACCTGTACGAATCAGCCTATTCCGTGCGCATGCCGATGATGTTGAAAGGTCCGACCGGTTGCGGCAAGACACGTTTTGTAGAGTACATGGCGTGGAAACTGGGCAGGCCTTTGATTACCGTAGCCTGTAACGAGGACATGACCGCATCGGATCTGGTCGGACGTTTCCTGCTGGATGCCTCCGGTACGCGCTGGCAGGATGGTCCACTGGCCATCGCGGCCAGACTGGGGGCGATCTGCTATCTGGATGAAGTGGTCGAAGCGCGCCAGGATACGACCATCGTGATACACCCTTTGACAGATGCTCGCCGCGTATTGCCGCTGGAGAAAAAGGGCGAACTGATACAGGCACACCCGGATTTCCAGTTGGTAATTTCCTACAACCCTGGTTACCAGTCATTGATGAAGGATTTAAAACAGTCTACCAAGCAGCGTTTCGGTGCGCTGGATTTTAATTACCCATCACATGATATCGAGACAGAAATTGTTGCGCATGAAACCAAGGTGTCGCTGGAGGTCGCAAGCAAGCTGGTGTCGATTGCCGAGCGTGCGCGCAATCTCAAGGGTCATGGGCTCGATGAAGGCATTTCAACCCGTATGCTGATCTACGCGGGCAGCCTGATTGCAAGCGGAGTAAACCCTCTATCCGCTTGCCAAATGACACTGGTGCGACCGATTACCGACGACCCGGATATGCGGGATGCGCTGGATGCGGCAGTTAGCACCTTTTTTTAACTTGGAAAGTTAAACCTGAAAACGAACAGTTAGCCTCCACACACCATAGGGATCCGCAGCATGGCAGTTGAACTCGAAAAATATCAGGATATATTGGACGAGCTCGGCGAGCACGCCGGCGAAGTCTTGCGGGCATCCTGGGGTGAGGCAGCGCGAGTCTTCAGCTCACGGGGAATTGAAAAATATTACCTTGAAGGCGCAACCGGACTCAAATCATTGGGCCGTGGCACTGATCTGGTCGTCTCCTTTATCCAGAGCGCTCCGACTGTGGCACGCGAGCTGGGAGAAGATGCGGTCAGCGACATGCTGGCCGCAACGATCAAGATGTATTCCAAAACCAGTGCCTCAGTGATTGCTGCAATTTTTTCCAGCAGCCCGGTGGCAGCGGCACGGCTGGGCGATCCCGAGCTCTTTCGCGGTTATCTGCATCTGCTGGATACTCTGCTGGCACAGGCACCGCGCGGCCTGAAGCCGATGCTGGATCACCTTGATGTATTGCTCGGCCAGCTCACGCTGGGCGGCTTGCGCCGCTGGGCCTTGTGGGGTGCACAGGCACATAAAACCAATTTTGACGGCCAGCTCAAATACTTCAGTCTGGAAAGTCCGGAATCCGTGGGTGTGTTGCAAAAGGAACGCAAGGGCACCTTGTTCATCGACGTGCAGCGGCGCATGGGCATGTATTTGCGCGCACTTTGGGCTCGCGATTTTTTCATGCGTCCCACCAGCGGTGATTTTGAAAAGCGTGAAGGCTATCAGCCCTATATCGATGGCTACATCATCCATTTGCCCGACGCCTATGATGACTATGTCTACACCACAGAAAACGGCGAGGAAAAGCGTGTCACCGGCATCGAGCTCTATCGTGCCAGTGCAGCTCATGCAGCCTGTCATCAGGTCTATACCACAAAGCAGTATGACGATACCGGCCTGAGCGCATTGCAACTAGTGTTGAGCGGACTCGTCGAGGATGCGCGTATCGAAAAACTGGCGATGGAAAAATTTCCCGGCCTCAGGCAGGCCTGGTCTGTTTTTCATACCGCCACCCCGCAGTCCGGCGAGACATCTGTCGCGCTGATTAAAAGGCTGGCGCGGCGTTTGCAGGATGAAAATTATTACGACAGCCACGCCTGGGTGGCGCTCGGTCTTCGTCTGTTTAATGAGAAAAATGAACAGGAAAACGTGATCGAATGGGTGATAGAAATCGGCAAGCAGCTGGCAGCCGAATTGCAGCTCATGGGCGTGACCTATAGCCATTCCAACGACCACATCGACATCCCCTACCGCGACGATAACCGTTATATGTGGGAGTTTGAGGATATACGCGAGACTGGACAGGTTATCGCCGGTGTGAGTTCACAGCAGATACGCAAAACGGTCAGCGTAATGGAAATGATCAATGCGCTCGACGTGCCGGGTGCGGGTGATGATGCCAATGAAATATGGGTGTTGAACAGCGAGTTTTTCCGCGACGAGGAAAGCACCAGTATCAACCAGCAGGAAAGACGCGAGCCGCCTCCCGAACCTTATCACTATGCCGAGTGGGATTACCAGATGCAGCTGGACCGGCCGGACTGGTGCACGGTGCTGGAAAAACGCGCCAAGCCGGGTGAAGTGGAAGTCATTAATGACATCGTGGTCAAGCACAAACCCATCATCGGCCGCTTGAAGCACCTGATCGAAGCCATGCAGCCTCAAGGCGTGCAGCGCATACGCAAGCAGGAGGACGGTGATGAGATAGATCTGAATGCCGCTGTGCGCGCGATGATAGAAATGCGCATGAGAGAACAACCCGACCCGCGCATCATGATGCGCAACGTGCGCAAGGTGCGTGACCTGTCGGTGCTGTTGCTGATCGACCTGTCAGAATCCACCAATGATGAGGTGCTGGGTTCGGAAAGCACCGTGTTGCAACTTGCGCGCGAGGCTACTGTGCTGCTGGCCGATGCACTGGACAAGATTGGCGATCCGTTTGCGATACATGGCTTCGATTCGAACGGTCGACATGATATTGAATATTTCCGCTACAAGGATTTCGGCGCGCCTTACAACGATCATGCCAAAGCCAGGTTGGCCGGGATGAGTGGACAGTTATCCACGCGTATGGGCGCGGCTATGCGCCATGCCGGTTCGATACTGAAGCGCCAGCCCAGCAATAAGAAGCTGCTGCTGGTCATTACCGACGGGGAACCAGCTGACAACGATGTGCGAGACCCACAGTACCTGCGCTTTGACGCTAAAAAGGCGGTGGAAGAATTAACGCGTAACGGGATATCCACCTACTGCCTTAGTCTGGATCCAAGGGCTGATCAGTATGTGTCGCGAATATTCGGCGCGAGAAATTATATGGTGGTTGATCACGTGCAGCGTCTGCCCGAGAAATTACCAATGCTTTATATGGGATTGACACGATGAATACCGGAAAAAAATCAGTTCGGATGACATTGCTTGCCGAGGTGCTGAAGGTGCTGTTTACGCGCAGCGATGTGTTGTGCAACGGCCCAACAACCGCTTCGAAAGAACCATACGGAGATTGTCATGCAAACCTTGCCTAGCCTGCTTACCCCTGTTTTTGCGCTGTCGGCTCCGTTGATTTTGCTGTTGGTAGGACTTGTGCCGACAAGTTGGGCTAACCATCGCGCGCAATTCATGGCGCGTATGAACGGTGCAGTCGCCTGGTTTGCCTGTCTCAGCGCCATACTGTCAGCCGGGATCCACAGCTTCGACGGTACCCGCATCTGGAACCTCTACGCTATCGGACTGCCGGGAGGCATAGGTTCCTTTTCCATCGCCATCTATGTCAACAGTGTTACCGTGATCATGCTGGTCCTTGTGTCCTTCGTTGGCGCCGTGGTGACCCGGTATTCGCGAAACTACCTGGATGGGGATCGCAACCAAGGTCGCTTCCACAAGTGGCTTGGTCTGACACTGGGTACCATCCTGGCACTGATTATATCCGGCAACATGCTCATGTTCTGGCTGGCTTGGATCGCCAACAGCCTGTGTCTGCATCAACTGCTGACGTTCTATCGGGAGCGTCGAGCCGCCCAGTTGGCCGCTCATAAGAAGTTCATCGCCAACCGCATCAGCGACCTGTGCCATCTTACTGCCATTGTTTTGATCGGTTCGACCCTGCATAGTCTGGAGTACTCGGACTTGTTTCGCAGCATGGCGGCAATGCAGGGCCCATTACCGCAGGCCCTGCAATGGGCATCGATGCTGATCGTGCTGAGTGCTGTTCTCAAGTCGGCCCAGTTTCCCCTCCATGGCTGGCTGATCCAGGTGGTGGAGGCGCCTACGCCGGTATCTGCCTTGCTGCATGCAGGCATCGTGAACGCCGGCGCCTTCCTGATTATCCGTATGAGTCCCATCATGTCGCACTCCGAAATAGCGCTGGGCACCCTGGCGGTGATCGGCCTCATAACCCTGGCCCTGGCATCCTTGGTGATGCTCACCCAGACAAGCATCAAGGTGTCGCTGGCTTGGTCTACCACCGCGCAGATGGGCTTCATGCTGCTGGAGTGCGGCCTCGGTCTTTACAGCTTGGCCATGCTGCACTTGGTGGCCCACTCCCTGTACAAGGCCCATGCCTTCCTGGCTTCAGGCAGCGGGGTGGATTACTTTCGGGCACCAACCATTACGAGCGGCACCGGAGATTTCAAACCTGGACGCCTGATCATTGCCCTGGTTACGGGGGGGCTCATGACGGTATGCGTGGGAGCAATCTTCGGTATCACGCCAGAGGCACAACCGGCCCTGATCGCTGCAGGCACCATCGTTGCGATCGCCATGAGTCAACTATTGCTGCAAACGGCCAGCGTGATGAGTAACGGTACATTGCTGATGCGCGGCCTGGGGTTGAGTGCAGTAGTCTGCATGGCCTACTTCTCCCTGCATGCCCTGTTCGAAATGGACCTGCAAGGCAGCGTGCTATTTATACAGGATGCAGCCGGGCCTTTCCAGATCGCAATGGCCTTCGTCATCGTGGGCGTTTTCCTTGCGCTGTTGATGTTGCAGAAGTTTCTTAAATACGCCCCGGCGACCCTAAGCGAAGGTCTCTACATGCATCTCTACAACGGTCTGTACATCGACGTGTACATCACCCGGTTGCTGCAGCGTATATGGCCTAGTCCGACGCCGATTCAGAGCAGCCTGCACACACCCTTTGCCGCAGAAGAATCCCAAGGACGTTGATTATGAATACAAGCAATGGTAACGCCCTTGGCGGTTTAGAGCGCGCGATTAGCGAAGAGTCCGCTACACAGACGAAAGCGGAGCAGACAATGCATAAAAAACCACGCGAACTGACGGTGCTGGATGCCGCCGAACTTAACCGTCGCATCGATGCAGCCTGCGGACGGATTGCGCCACTGTGGCCGTTGAAGCACTTCGTTGCCGTCAATCCCTTCTTCGGGCTGAGTGACCACAGTTTCCAGGATGCATCCGACACCCTGGCTCGTATCACCGGCTCCAACCTTTACATGCCGCGTGATTATTACCGCGAGCAACTGGAAAGTGGCCGTATATCACGCGAAGACCTGCAGCAGGCCATCTCTCGCTGTGGCAGCGATCTGGATATAGCGATAGTTGAGTGGACTCTGTCCGCCGCGGCACCCCGGCCCAGACTGGGCATGGCCCCGGTCAGCGAGGTGCTGGAGCGGGTGGAAGGCGGCCTATGGTCAAGTTTCGTCACCGAGCGCATCAGTCTGCATTGCGCTGCCTACTTTGATCTGGGCCAGGCCATCGTGTCCATGCCCTGGCGTGACCACTCCCTCTATGCATCCTGGCGCAAGGCTGCCGTCATCGACCGCAGTCCGGCGATGATGGGCCTGCACCACTTCCGCTCGGAAGTCAGCCAGCTGCCTGCCGATCCGCGCACCGCCATCGCCTGGGCCGTTGCCCAACTGGATATCCCGGATGAGGGAGTGGAGCGCTACCTGCATGCGTCGCTGCTGAGCATTGGCGGCTGGGCGGCCTGGGCTCGTTACTTGCGCTGGCAGGCAGAACTCACCGGCAAGCGGGACGATTCCATCGTGGACCTGTTGGCCATCCGTCTGACGTGGGATGTGCTGCTGTTCAAGGAAAAGAAGTCGGTAGCCCTGGTGACGCGCTGGCGCGAGATGCTGGCCGCCAGCATGCGTCCGCCCTCCGCCAAGCGCCAGGCGGCAGCGGAGATAGACCGTATCATGCTAAGCGCCATGGAAATCGGTTTTCAGCGCACGGTAATCGCCGGCCTCAACAGCGCACCCAGTAAGGGGGCGCGTACCCGGCCAACGGCCCAGGCGGCTTTCTGCATCGACGTGCGTTCCGAAGTGTTTCGCCGTTCCCTGGAGACCGTGGCGCCATCGGTGCAGACCATCGGTTTTGCCGGTTTCTTCGGCATCTTAATCGAGCACGTGCCCCTGGGAGCCAGCACCGGCCATAGCCATGTGCCGATCATTTTTAATCCGGCCTATCGCATCTACGAAAAGGTCAAGGACGGCGATCAACAGACGACGAATGTACTTACGAAGAGGCGCCGGCGTATCGGTCTGTCCAAGGCATGGAAGGGCTTCAAGTTGTCGGCTTCCTCCTGCTTCTCCTTTGTCGAAGCCGCCGGGCTGATGTATGCGCCCAAGCTGCTGACCGACAGTTTCGGCTGGAGCCGGCCGGTGCCCGATCCCTTCACCCAGGGTCTCGACCAGCAGGTCATCGACCGGATAGGCCCGACGCTGGCCGAGGTCTCCAAGGCGCAGACCTGCCTCCACCATGCTGATTCTGGCATCCCTGCGTCTGATTGGGTTGGGCATGCCGAACGTATTCTGCGCGCCATGTCCATGACCGACAATTTCGGGCGCCTGGTGCTGTTGGCCGGCCACGGCAGCACTACGGTGAACAACCCCCACGCCACCGGTTTGGACTGCGGCGCCTGCGCCGGACAGACTGGCGAGGCCAGCGCACGTGTGGTGGTCGCTCTGCTGAATCAGCCGGAAGTGCGACGCGACTTGCATCAACGGGGCATCGTAATCCCCGAGGACACCTGGTTCCTGGCTGGTTTGCACGACACTACCACGGACGAGGTGCGTTTGTTCGATACTGATGACGTACCCAAGCAGTTACTCCAGCCACTGGCGCAACTGCGCCAGTGGCTGGAACAGGCCGGAGACCTGACGCGCATGCAGCGCTCCGCGTTGCTGGGAATCGCCGACCAGACCTACCAGTCAGTGGAGGCCAATGTGCGCCAGCGCAGCCGAGACTGGTCCCAGGTGCGGCCGGAGTGGGCTCTGGCCAACAACGCCGCCTTCATCGCCGCGCCGCGGGAGCGCACAGTCAGCATGAATCTGGCGGGGCGCGCCTTCCTGCACGAGTATGTCTGGCAGAACGACAGCGAGTTCAAAATCCTGGAACTGATCATGACTGCGCCCATGGTGGTGGCCAACTGGATCAATATGCAGTACTACGGCTCCGTAGTCGACAATCAGCGCTTCGGCAGCGGCAACAAGGTACTGCACAACGTGGCAGGTGGGGCCATCGGCGTGCTGGAGGGTAACGGCGGCGACCTGCGCGTCGGCCTGCCGATACAGTCCCTGCACGACGGCAAGCGCTGGGTGCATGAGCCGCTGCGGCTCAGTGTCTTCATCGAGGCCCCCCAGGCGGCGATGGACGGCATCATCGCTCGCCATGAACTAGTCCGTCAGCTGGTGGAAAACGGCTGGTTGCATTTATTCCAGATTGGTGAGGATGGTGGCGTATACCGCCGCGTGTCTGACGCGCATTGGGAAAGCTCCGGCATGCTGCAGCCGACAAGTCGCTCGTCTTCGTCCCCTGGATCGCTTCAAAAGCTATCCTCGCCTTGAATTCCAGGGCATGAAACTGCCGCTGTTTTGATTCGCTGGTTTTCCCTGCTCACTGCGACAGCGTGCGGCTTAAGGCAGCGTCTCAAAAACGGGGGCCACTATAGCTCCGGGCGCTTCCAGCAAATAAGCAGGTGCCCTTGATTTTTATGTCAGGCAGCGATTCTTAACTTCATGGCGACTACGCTTGCCAAGTTTGAGTTCAGTCATGCGTTCCGTTTCATACAGGCAAATAATCGTTTTCACCGCCGGACCGCCTATGGGTTTTAAAGCGGAATGATCACTGTTCAAAGTGCCTGGCATCGTTATCGTTTTTGTGGCCTGACGCAATCTCATAAATTCCTTTCGTCAACAGCTCTTGAAGGGTAACGGTTTCGTCAGTTGGAGCAAGGCGATGAATGAAAATATTTCATTAAAAAATAGTAAGCAATAATTAAAGATAACATTAAATATATTGAACTTTTATTAATCAAATATCTAATGCACAATAGATTCAGCCGTCAGAACCGCCCGTACCAAAGTATGGGGTGTGAAGTGTTGGGCGAAATCGAGCATGAAAACGGCGTTTTTCCACCAATGATGCAAATCAAAATTGATTAAAGGGAGCACCATGCCACTGGTAAACATGAAAGACATGTTGCAACACGCATATCGCAACGGTTACGCGGTGGGCTCCTTTGACCTGCCGAGCCTGGATTTTTTGGAGGCCATCGTAGTTGCAGCGGAATCGGCGCGGGCTCCGGTGATTCTGTCCTTGGCCGAATCGCATTTCAACAATTTCGATTTTGAGCTGGCGATGTCGGCAGTAGAGACCGCGGCTCACCGGGCAGTCGTTCCGGTGGCCATCCATCTCGATCACGGCGCGAATTCAGATTCCGCTGTCAAAGCCATTCGTCTTGGCTGTAACGGCGTGATGGTGGACGCCACTCATCTATCACTCGGAGAGAATCTCGAAATCACTAGCGCCGTCGTTAAGATGGCTCACGCCTGCGGTGTGGCGGCAGAGGGCAAATTGGGCTACGTACCAGATGTGGAAGAAGAAGCCGAGCGGCCCCACGGAGTAGTAAGCTATACCACTCCTGCCGAGGCCAAGGGCTTTGTCGAGCGTACTGGAGTGGATTTCCTCGAGGTGTCCATTGGCACTGTGCATGGCCAGATGAATGCCAAGCACAAATTTGACTGGAGCCGGCTCAAGGAAATCAATGCCGCACTCGGTATTCCCTTGGCCATTCGCGGCGGCTCTGGGGTTACTCATGAACAGTTTCACAAGCTCATTACCATGGGGGTCGCCAAGATTAACTACAACACAGCACTGTCCGATATTGCCGGGGACAGTATCCGTTCCGCGGCGAAGTCCAGGGCCGGGGGGTATAGCACGTTGCTGGCAGGAGTGCGTGCTGCAGTGAGCTCGGAAGTCGAGCGTTGCATGCGAATGTGGGGGTCTGCCGGTCGCGCCGCCGAGGTGATGACTCAGTGTCGGCCGTGGCTCAATGTGGAACGCGTAGTAGTCTACAACGCGTCAGGTCTTGGCGGGGAAAGGCTTCGCGTCATGGAGGAAAGTCAGCGTCAGCTTTCCGCCATTCCCGGCGTGCGCGAGATACAGGTGGGCAGTGTCGCGAATAAGAGCACTCGTTACCGTCATTGCTGGTTGATCCGCTTCGCGTCGACGGCTGTGATCGAAAGTTTCAACCAGCACCCCGTCCATGTTGACTTCACCGACAGGCTGTTTCGCACGGCTGCGGCCGACAGTCTCACTGCCGACTATCTTGTGGCCAGCGTCGAACCAGACGCCATTGATTTTCCATTTTCTTGCGAGGTCGCTACTCCAAATACCAGGCCCTCCTTGGAAAGAGTGAAAATATGAGCGAAAAAACCACTCCATCACCAAGGATCGGCATCGTCATGGGCTCGGATTCGGACTGGCCTGTGATGCAGGCCGCCGCCAGGATTCTCGATGAATTCGGCGTTCCCTACGAGGCCCGCGTCGTTTCGGCTCACCGCACGCCCGATCTGTTGTTCGACTATGCCTCGACAGCGCGCGCGCGGGGTCTTGCCGCCATCATCGCCGGTGCCGGTGGCGCCGCCCACCTGCCGGGCATGCTGGCTGCCAAGACCACCGTGCCGGTGCTGGGCGTGCCGGTGCCATCGAAGCACCTGAAAGGCCTCGATTCCCTGCTTTCCATCGTCCAGATGCCCAGAGGAGTGCCGGTGGCTACCTTCGCCATCGGCGAAGCAGGTGCCGCCAATGCAGCCCTGTTTGCCGTCGCCGTGCTGGCGTGCGGCGAGGATCGATTCGGCAGCGAACTGGCTGACAAGCCTGCCGTGAGCCTGTCGAAGCAGATTGACGATTTCCGCCGGCGCCAAGCCGACAAGGTACTCACCATGAAACTGGCGAAGCCCGAGTGATCCTGCCTCCCGCCACCCTCGGCGTGCTCGGAGGCGGCCAGTTGGGTCGCTACTTCGTCATGGCCGCCCGCGAACTTGGTTACCGGGTTTTGGTCCTCGACCCGGATTCCCACAGCACCGCCGGCCGTATTGCCGACGAGCACCTCATCGCTGCCTATGACGATCAGGATGCATTGAACCGCATGGCTGAAAGCTGCGCGGCGATTACCATGGAATTCGAAAGTGTGCCGGCCGATTCACTGGCCTATCTGGCAAAATTCGTTCCGGTGAGACCAAGTGCGGAGGCCGTGGCGATCTGCCAGAACCGCAGCGTGGAGAAGGATTTCCTCAGGCGGCACGATTTTCCACACGCGTCCTATGTCGACATCCGCAGCGAGGACGACATCAAGAATGCCCCCACCAATCTCTTTCCCGGTATCCTCAAGGTGTCACGCTTTGGCTACGACGGCAAGGGGCAGGCGCGTGTGAAGGGAAGGGGCGATGCCCTTGTCGCCTTTCACCAGTTCAAGAACGAGCCCTGTATCCTCGAACGGCATATGGCCCTCGACTACGAGATGTCGGTCGTACTGACGCGGGACGAGAATGATAAAACTGAATGCTTTCCCGCGTCACAGAACCAGCATCGCCACGGTGTGCTCGATTGCTCCGTCGTTCCAGTCCGGGACGCCTCAGGCCACTTGGCGGTCAAGGCTAGGGAAATCGCCGAGGACATTGCCGCCAGGATGGCTTATATCGGTACGCTGGGCGTAGAGTTCTTCGTCATCGATGGCGCGCTTTATGTGAATGAAATGGCGCCCCGGCCCCACAATTCCGGCCACTACACCCTGGATGCCTGCGTCACGAACCAGTACGAGCAGCAGGTGAGGGCGCTTTGCGGCCTGCCGCTCGGCGATACCAAGTCCCATTCCGCTGCAGTAATGGTGAATCTGCTGGGCGACCTCTGGTATTCCGGTGGCTCTGGTTACACCCGGGAGCCGGATTGGTACAAGCTGCTAGCGGTGCCCAACCTCAAACTACATCTGTACGGCAAGCATCACGCACGGCCGGGACGCAAGATGGGTCATTTCACCGTGCTCGGCGAATATCCGGAAAAGGTGCGCGAGACAGCCATGATGGCCCGTGCGGCCATCGGAATCCGCGATGAATGAAATCGAACGCGCGGCTGAAAGCCTGCGCACCGGCGGGGTGGTGGCCTTTCCCACAGAGACAGTGTATGGCTTGGGAGCCGATGCCCGCAACGAGGATGCAGTGCGGCGTGTCTTCGCCATCAAGGGTCGCCCCACAGAGCATCCTTTGATCGTGCATCTGGCCTGGGCTGCCCAGTCGGGCGAATGGGCCGCAGAGATTCCGGAAACGGCGCGTCGCCTGATGCAGCGTTTCTGGCCTGGCCCGCTTACTCTGGTGTTACCGGCTCGCATTGACGTGCCGCGCGCAGTCACGGGCGGTCAGGACAGCGTGGCGCTGCGCGTGCCCAACCACCCCATGGCATTGGCCCTGTTGCGTGCATTCGGCGGCGGGCTGGCGGCGCCATCGGCGAATCGTTTCGGGGCCGTAAGCCCCACCGAGGCGCAGCATGTACGTGCCGCGCTCGGAGATTCGGTGGATCATGTGCTCGACGGCGGCCCCTGCAGCTACGGCCTCGAGTCCACCATCGTCTCACTGCTCGACGGATGCCCGCAGGTGTTGCGCCCCGGCGCGCTGCCACTGGCTGATCTGCGCGATGCTTTGGACGAGGATGGCATCAAGCTTGCCGATCTAACTGCCTCGGCACCGCGCGTGCCGGGCGCCTTGGCGGCGCATTACGCGCCCGCCACACCACTGGAGGTTCACTCCATCGAAACCTTGGCTACGCGAGCCGAGGTGCTGTTGGCTCAAGGTCTGCGGGTGGCGGTGTTGCGCCGCAACCGGGACTTACACGGCACGCCAACACTGCCGTTGGTCCCCCAGTTTCTCTTGCCAGCCGAACCGGAAGCTTATGCTCGCGGTTTGTATGCCCGTCTGCACGAGCTTGACCATTTAGCATTCGACCGCCTGCTGGTGGAAGCCCCGCCGGTTGATGAAGCTTGGTGGGCGGTCAACGACCGATTGGCGCGATCGGCTAGGGGGTCTTGGTCAAAAGGTGGGCTGCGGGGAAGCAATTAGTGCGAGTAGGACCGATGTATCGGCTTGCGTGGAGAAAACTCAACTTTCAATTTCACGATGAGCACGAAGGCATCTACCTGCGCAATATGGAGAGGCGATGGCAACGAATGTTGCCCGATACTGACGCCCAGTGCTGCATGCTTCGCACTGCGATATAAAAAGGGTTCAAATAACATATAGCGAAAGAAGCAGGCTGATTTTGCAGACAACATTAAGCCAGAGGGGCGGTGCTTATCAGGGCCGGCAGGTTGCCCTGCTCACTAAGCATGGCAAGAAGCGGGTGATAGCGTCCGTGTTGGATGCAGTCTTGGGTTGCCGTGTGGAATTGGTGGAGGGGTATGATACCGATCTGCTGGGCACGTTCACGCGCGACATTCCGCGTCACGGAGCACAGCTCAAAGCGGCTCAAATAAAGGCGCGCCTTGGCATGAATCTGGCGGGGTTGCCTATCGGGATCGCCAGTGAGGGCAGCTTCGGGGCGGATCCGTTCACCGGGATGTTTTCCTGGAATGTGGAGATGATCGTCTGGATCGACGATACCCTGGGAATCGAAGTGGTCGGCGTGGCCTCTGGCGCGACCAGTTACTCTCATTTGCTCACCGCAAACTGGGATGAGGTCGAGACATTTGCCCGCACATCAGGTTTCCCTGAGCACGGCTTGGTGGTACGCCCGCAGCACGAGAACGATCCCCGCATTCGCAAAGGCATTGCCGACTGGGAAACGTTGCGCGAGTCCTTTCGCTGGGCCTGCGGCGAGGCAGGCAACGGCAGTGCCTTCCTTGAAACCGACGTGCGCGCCCATATGAATCCCTCTCGCATGGAGATGATCGGTCAAGCAGCTCAAGACCTTGCGCGCAAGCTTTGCACTTTGTGCCCCAGCTGCGATGCGCCCGGTTTCCAAATGGCTGAGCGCGTCCCCGGCCTGCCCTGCGAGGATTGCGGCACCCCAACCCCGGAAGCCCGAGCGGACATCCAACGTTGCGTCAGATGCGGCCACCAGGTGACGGTGGAGCGCCCGGAGAAGGTGGCGTCTGCAAGCCGTTGCGACTATTGCAACCCGTGAGTCTGAGTCGCAGATGAGGGAGCCCAGCTTACTTCGACGACGCTGACCGCTTCTTTCGTCCGGCAGAACTCGTAATGGCAAGAGGTTGGGGTAGATTGAGCCAGTTCGCGGGCGGGGCTGAGAACAGGTGTTCGATGAATGCTCTGGTTATAGGGCTAAGCTGCTTTCCCACCGGATAGGCCACGTACCACTTGCGCTCCAGCGGAAAACCGTGCACGTCGAGTACCGCCAGTTCACCGGTGGCGAGTTCCGCGCGCAACGTGCTGGCGGACAGTACGGCCATACCCAAACCGCCCGACACTGTCTGCTTGACGGCCTCGTTGCTGCCCAATTCCATGCGCGCCTTGAAAACGACA
>LSLI01000071.1 GCA_001577345.1 Candidatus Gallionella acididurans | reverse complement strand
CCGCAACCCAGTTACTGGTGAGTTTCTGGACAATAGAACGACCTCCACCGGAGCCTGCTTTGGAAATGCTCGGTTAATCCCAAGAAATCTACGTATAAATGGGAATGCGACTCCTCTTGGAAACGGGGTGTCAATGTTTTGCTCCTGGTGCTGGCGATATTTATCGATCCCCTCATCTAGATATATTTGATGAGATTCAGAAAGGTCGAACAACGCGCTTGAAGCCACGCCGATAACTAATTTACGTTCAATAGGATAAGCCATATGAAGAATTTAACGATCAAATTGAGGGGCTGCTATCATTTACAATATTTCGCTCGATCACATGGGTTAGCCTGCTCCCTTTATCTTGAGCAGCGCATATATGGTCGCATACAGTATCGTGTAAGTTGTTGACGTAATTACGAACGAAACTGTTAGTGCAATGGATAAGTGCCGCAACTTGGCTTTTTCGTTGGTTGGGTCAGCAGTCGGGAAGAGAAGCCATGTAGCCTTGTCCACTTTGTACTGCAACCAAATGAACATAAGTCCGTAGCAAATCCATTTGACTGCAGCCAGACCAAGCAGATCAGTTTTCTCAGCTGCTGCATGAAAGACCCCCGTGACGGCAACGAAGCCAAGCAGTTTGAACCAAGCTTCGGCCAAGTCGGCGCCAGCCTCTCCCAATACGATCTTCGTCTGAATTTCTTTGTCCATTTTTGGGCTACATAACTTTTATTAGACGAACCTGCCAGTCAATATCATTGACAATACAGATCCGTGCATAGCCTGATTAAATGCTTGATGCATTAAAGCCTCCTCATATTCACCTGCCCGTATAAGCATAATAGTACGGACAGTGAAGAATGTCTCCTGACCGCCGGTCACTCAACATCAATTCGCCAATAGTTCCGGATTTGTTCCACCAGCCAGCCCTGACTATTAAAATGGTTGAATGAAGAAATGTAATCGGTGAGAATCTGTCCCCGTTCACGCCGCTCCAACCAGCATGATCCGCTCTGACCTTATTACACGCTTAGCTAAGCTACACCCTCAGCTTTTCACCAAAGACGCTGCAAGTGCAGTCAGGGTCATCCTGGATGCTCTGTCCAATACGCTATCAAAAGGAGGCCGAGTAGAGATACGTGGCTTTGGTAACTTTGGACTGAATTACCGACCACCGCGCCAGGGACGTAATCCCAAGAACGGTGACCAGGTAAAAGTGCCAGCCAAGTACGTACCGCACTTCAAGGCCGGCAAGGAACTGAGGGAACGGGTAAGCGAAGGCGTGTGACTATCAAATCACCTTGGCTATAATGACGCCGACGAGTGCATAGCGAGCCTTTAAACCCCTCTTGCCGGCCTCGCTGAACAGAGAGGCACCCTGGGGCAAGCAGAACGAACCGACAGGGTGGCCGGCGCGTTTTGCCCTTTTCCCTGCTGAATGCTTGAACCGTTGATCAAACCCTAATGGTGTTACTCAAAGCTGTTGGTGTGACATAGAGCTATTGATGAGATAAGTCACAAGATAGGTAGTTATTAGCAAAGGACTTCTGTTTTCAGTGTTAATTATGGTTTCAAAGCTACACGGCTGCCGAATTATTGGCATTCATCAACTAATCGACTTATGAAAATCGCTGGGTCAATCGACGAAGCGCATGACGTGATGCTTCCGTTAGCTCCGTATCGGTAACGAGATGACGGCTTAACTGCCTTACACGCCCGCGATTATCTTTCCGACCAAATCCGTTCAAAACGCACGCGGGCGAATCGTCATCAACACCAAGTGACTTAGCTGCTGCGATTGAATATGGATTTGTAAAAATAAGTCCTGAACGATGATCTCGTCTGGCAAATTTGAAAAAGCCCGCAGAGTGAAGTCTCTCATAGGAAAAGCCACGTAAATCGGTTGCAGATATGAGATTGAGTTTCTCCAGCACCTTGCCTTTCAACCTCACTTCCACGCGAGACCTATATTCTGACTGAGGCAGAGGCTTAGGTACCCGTATGCCATCTTCACCAATAAAAGTTTCATCGGTGCGCTTCCAATAGACACGCCACATTTCATCATCATGCTTATTGCCGATGTATAATGTTTTCGTGGCGGAAATTGCGCTTCTGCGAGGCATTACACCACCAGAGAAATCATAATTCTCCCCAATGATCCGCGGATTAAGGATAGTTGATGGCGTTGCGCTGACCATCAGTCTTTCAGTCATAGCTTGTAAAGCCAAACTATCGGCTGTCTTGTGAAAGAAGTCGATTGATACTTCCAGCGCACGCAGAGTCGGTGCGGCAGCCAAACCATATTTTTCATCAAGGTCAGACAGCAGGCACTCGATTGGCGCATAGCTGCTCGGATGTTGCAAACGTACCACGAATTTGCTTGCTGCACCGCCATCCCCTTTGTCCAGAGGCTTGGCATAAGATACACCCAGGTGTTTGTATGCACCCTTAATGTGTCCACCATTTGATTTGCGCTGAAGCTCAACAACAAGCGCAACCCAATCCACAACTCCTATTGGTGCCTTGAATCCATCTTTCAGTGTAATTTCCATTGTATTCTCCCTAGATTTAGTATTGAGCAGATTTATATGATTTAAGAAAATGGGACGGATTTAAAGCCGCCCCATTGCCAGCACCCCTTTTAAAATGGCCCTAATACCAAATGATCTGTTCTAGGCTTGGCAAAGCAATTTACAAGGGCTTATGGATGAATTCCTAATATATTTCTGATCTCCCAATATGCGATTTCATCACGCCTCATTTTTTCAATGAAATACTCGATTGGTGGCATAGGACCGGGTTTTGGGCGGGAAGTAGGCGGTTCGGACTTCCAACGGATCATTTCCTCTTCTTTCTCAGCTTTGCGTTGTGCAATTTTTGCATCGCGTCTTTCGCTCCAATCGCTAGGTGTTCCATCAACAGTAGCCTGGGTAACATCGAATAGGACGATCTCGCTTTCATAGCTCCCGTTGTCGCAGAACATGACAGAGTCTTTCGATACAATTTTTGTTAGCACTAATGGCCGCCCATAAAGCTCGACGAATCGTAAAGCAAACGAACAGGCAATGTCTCTGTCCGTCGTCCACGAAATGCCCTTGCTTGCAAGTTTGTTCGATACACCACATGTTCCTCTCCAGACGCGAAAGGTATCGGGCATTGAATCGGGTATTTGGAACTCTGCGTATTGAAACATTGACAAAAGCTGACGATGTGACTTGGCGAATGCTGCTAAATGGCGATGATCGTGAACCCATACATGCTCCAGTAGCTGGGCAAAGGCTGGAGCCGGCGCTTTAGCCTTCCAGAAGGCCATAGTGACTACACTACGATATTCATTGCTGAGTCCGCTAGACAAATATTTAGCTGCATTAATATCTCCCGCAAGTGCCGGAGCAACATACTCAACCAGCCGTTCCTCTATGTGGTCAGATAAGGTTTGCTGTGTTAGCTTCATATATCTTGCGGCATAATTTTTCTTTCCGATGCGCTTGAATACATCGCTACTCGGACCATTTTCACTGTTGCCTTGTAAGGCAAATTGTGACAGGCTCTCATATAAAAACATTTCCTGACTGTTAAAGCTATTGTTAAGTGTAATTTCCATATTGCCTCCTTTTTGTTTGTTTAATTTAACCGACGTTGTAATGCCAGCAGATACCTAACGTTTATTGCCACAAATCACTTCTGAAATTTCTGTTCTAGCCATACTAGTTCTACTTTCTGGAACACCTTGCAGACCGCTAATATAAAATCTCTTTTCTGTTCAGCATTGATGTCCAACGCCTCGGCTAAAGCACTGAAGTGATCCAGGTCAAACACAACATGTTCAGAACGTTTGGCTCCTATCCATTCGGCGTATTCCTTTAACAGTCCGGCCTGCTGGAGTGTATGGTCGAGTGATTTTGATAACTTTTCAGCCTGTTGCTTAATGAACTGAGCTAAATCGAGCAGATCGTTGAAGCCATCCTTGATCAAATCACGCCCACCTGCCTCGTCGAAAAAAGTGGTCCTCTTGTAACTACGTCTACCTTCCAGCCAACGAATCGCATCCTCACGGGCGACTGTGGTTTTGCCATCGACGCCACGAACAGTGATCAGTGGATCGGCAAGTTTAGGATTGGCCGCATTTCTTACCGAACGCTCATCCATGTTGGCGAGAGTTGCGATCTGCTTAATGGTGAAACTACCTATTTCCTCGAAATCGAGGCCCCAGCGCGCCACAGCAGTCTCAACAATCCAGGCGCAAAGTCCTTCAATAGGTTGATCGGAATGAAGATCGATCATCGGGCTATGAGGTACCGTCACCAGGAAATAATCTGTCAGTTCATGCAGGACGTCGCCAATTGGGAAATTGCCAGGCAATCGTGCTTCAACAACGTAGTCATAAAGCACGCGCATGTTCTGGATCACGGGCATACTATCTATAGGAAACCGCTTCATGCCCTCAGTTGCTTCGCTTCCATAAATAAAAGACAGTCGCTGAATATCGGCATTGAGGATGGTGTTAATTTCATTTGATACAGATTGAAAGTTCAGGTCGCTTTTCATGTATATTCCTTATGTGATGTAACGGTTGGCATATTACCCCCACTCAAGTGCATATGTCAAGTGTTACATCATCAATGTAATAGTTAATGTATATGCTTATAGTGTCGGAAACCGACCGTATTCCGGCACCCTTCAAATCACCGTCACCAGACTGCCGGAAAAATAGCCCTTGTCTTTCCTGACATCGCTTTCTATTCTGACAGTGATTTCTAACGGTTTAGCGAGGAGAAGGTCAAGGTGATATTTGGTTACGGGCGGGTTTCAACAGGGCAGCAGACAACAGAGAATCAGCGGCTCGAACTTGAGCAGGCCGGCTATCAGATCGAGCCGGACTATTGGTATGCTGATGACGGTGTGAGCGGCAAGGTCGCCGCAAATCAGCGTCCGGCGTTCAAGCAGATGCTGACGCAGATACGCAAAGGTGAAACACTCGTTGTATCGAAGCTAGACCGACTAGGCCGCGATGCCATTGACATACTTCAGACCGTTCGACAGTTCGGTGAGCGCGGCATCAAGGTCATCGTGCATCAACTTGGAAATACCGACCTGACATCACCGGCTGGCAAGTTGCTCCTGTCGATGTTGGCAGCGGTCGCCGAGATGGAGCGCGATCTTTTGATAGAACGGACTCAAGCTGGGTTGCAACGAGCGAAAGCAGAAGGCAAGACGCTCGGCAGGCCGTCCAAAACCACCCCTGAGCAGCGTGCCGAAATCAGAGGTAGGTTGGGCGCGGGTGAATCGGTCAGTGCGTTGGCGAGGCTCTATGGCGTGTCCAGAGCGAACATCATCGGGATCAGAGCGGCAACTGCTTAACCGAATTGATTTGCTTGATCAACCACAGGTACTCCTCATAGGTAGTCTCGAAGACCGGCTCGGACATATCAGTGAACGTACTGGTCGCCGGCAGTCAGCAGATCCATACACTCAGCGTAGGTGCCTTGATAAGCATCCTGGGCGGAGTCAGCCTCGTCGAAGGCATAGTTTACGGCACGGGCATTGATCTCCTGCTCAAGGTCAGTGGCGTACTTGTCGTTCGTGACGACCGACATTTCGCTTTCCTTTGAGACCTTGCCTACCATTTTGACTTGGGTATACACGTTGGCGCCCCAGTCAGCTTCGTCGCTACAGAACTTGTCGCGGCTGTGTGCCACGGTGTAGTTGTCAGCGTTGGGGCTGTACTCATAGGCTTGGGCGACGGTTGAGAAAGACAGGGCGATTGCGAGAGCAAGTACGGTTTTTTTCATGGTGGTTCTCCTTATAAGTGTTACTGGTAAAGAAAAAGCCCCACCTGGGGCTTTGTCTGGGTTACTTGATTTTCTGGAGCAGCTTTTTGATCTCGTCCGGTGATACCTGACTGATTCATGCTCATCCTATCTTTTTCATGTCACTAATTCTTATCACAGGCAACTTGCCAGAGTTTTTCGGTTACGCTTTCAGGTGAGAATGGCTGCCATTTATCAGGAATAGAATCGGTATAAACCGCACTTTCTCCACCCATATTTCCAGAATAGAACGCAAAAGATAACTTTCTGAACTGCTCATTTTTGCAGTCGTATGCATCAAGCTGCTTATAAGAAAGGAATGTACTAGACTCGTCCGGTGGTGAATGAGGTGTATTGAAGTCATGCAGACTCCACATTTTTACTGTGTTGCTGTGCTTTCGGATGGTGGATGGATTCGCATAAATTGTTTGGCTGCCGTTCTCAATGCTTCCAACCCTAACCCACTCCGCCAGCGCACTATCGCTGAGAATCGCTAACAGCAACATCAGCGTTGCTTTAATCATTAAGGTTCCCATAACTTAAACGCCTACACGTAAGAGTAAACATGACGGGACACGGGATGCGCTTTTTCGGATTGAGCCACGGCTTTAATGGTTCAGCCCTGAGGGAAGCCAGCTTTGAATTAAGACTCATAATCTCATTGTGAGCATCTGCTCTAGCCTTGCACGCCTTGTCGTACAAATTCTTTAGCGTTTGTAAATCGAAGTTCAAATAATCTCTGGAAGGTAATTCATTCGCTGAGTATTGGGAAAGTTCGTGTTTGGCACGTCTACCGTAGTCTGTTAAAAGGTATCCATTTTCCTGGTATCCATGTTCTAGCCCAGAAAAAATTGCACCTGCATCATCCCATGAGGCATGTTTAGACCGTCTGGTTAATTCAATATACTCTCGAACTAGCGTTACTTGACTTTCATCGTATGCATCAAGGTTCTGCATTGGCTCATATTTTAACTGCTGTGAGAAATCATCACACTTAGCAAAGGGAGCTAATAACGCCATATTCTCAGACTCAGAAAGTATAACCCACTGCGCCATAGCACTATTGCAGTTAATCGACAAAGACAGTGCCGCAACAAGCGCGATGATGGATTTTTTCATTATTATCTTCCTCTTTTGTATATTAGTAATAACACATGTATCAATTAGTGCGTGGCCTTTGAGTATACGTTGATTCACAGTCTGAGTTGTGAAAACAACCCTCAGGCAAAGATTCGGAAAAAGAGTAAAGGCGTTGCGACTCGCCTCAGGCATATCGCAGGAGGCGTTCGCCGACAAGTGCGGTTACGCACGCAGTTACATGAGCCGTATCGAACGCGGCCTAGCCAACCCCTCACTGGACGCCGTTGAAGTGCTTGCTGTTGCCTTGAAAGTAGAGGCAAAGGAGCTTTTCTAGGGGGCAATCAAAAATTAGCTTATCTACTGAAGAATAATTCGCATAGAATTCCTGCCTGTTGCCTCATAAATGGGTAATTCATGGCACTCACCAGAAACGAAATCCGCAAGCGCCTCTCAGCATTTGCAAAAGAGCATCAAGGATCGCGCAACGAACGCAGCCAAGCCCAAACCTTCTGGCTGCGTTTTTACGAGTGCTTCGGCATCCGCGCGGAGAGTGCCACCATATACGAGCAATCGGTCAAAAAGCTCAGCGGCGCCCAAGGCTTTATTGACAGCTTTATCCCTGGCAAGCTCATCATTGAACACAAAAGCGAAGGTAAAGACCTGGATGCTGCATTCGACCAGGCCGCTGAATACTTCCTGGCCCTCAAAGAGGAAGAGCGCCCCCGTTACATCATCACCAGCGATTTTGCGCGCATCCGTCTCTACGACCTGCAGGCCGGCGGCGGATACCACCAATGCAAGCTAGCTGAGCTGCCCAAGAAGGCAGACTGGTTCATGTTCTTGGTGGAAGGGGAGATCACCGACTTCACCGAAGAATCGGAAGCCGACCGCAGTGCGGCCTACGCCATCAGCAAGCTGCATGAAGAGCTACTACGTGCCAATTTCAAAGGGCGCAAGTTAGAAGTCCTGCTGACCCGTCTGCTGTTCTGTCTGTTTGCAGATGACACTGGCATTTTCGGAGAGAACGGGATATTCCTTCGTTTAGTCGAAGGCACACGCCCAGATGGTAAAGACTTGGGTGGTGCGCTGGCCGAACTGTTCCAGGTATTGAACACCCCGGAAGATGACCGGCAAAAGAACCTGGATGAAGCACTGGCACGGTTTGCATACATAAACGGCAATCTTTTTGCTGAAAATTCTGACATTCCCAGCTTCGATAGCATCCTGCGCGAGCAACTCATCGCCTGTGCTAAGCTCGATTGGAGCGGTATATCTCCAGCGATCTTCGGTGCCATGTTCCAGGGCGTGCTGGAAGAACACAATCCAGAAGGTCCAGACAGCAGCAACCGCAAGGCCAGCCGGCGTGAGCTTGGAGCGCACTACACCAGCGAACGCAATATCCTGCGGGTCATTAATCCGCTATGTATGAATGATCTCCGAGCAGAATTGGCGAAGGTAAAACGCAACAAAAAACTGCTGCAAGCCTTCTACGACAAACTGCCCACACTTACCTTCTTCGATCCGGCCTGCGGTTGCGGCAACTTCCTCGTCATCGGTTTTCGCGAACTGCGCCAACTGGAAATGGACACCATCGAAGCAATGGGCGACATCGGCCTCACCAATGCAAGCCGTGGCGGCCTGCTGGATGTTTCTACGCTGTGCCGCGTCAAAGTCAACCAGTTCTACGGCATCGAGATCGACGAGTCTGCCGCGCACATCGCCCGCGTTGCAATGTGGATCACCGACCACCAGATGAACCTCGAAGCCGCCGAACGTTTCGGCACCACTCGCCCCACCGTGCCGCTGGTGGACAGTGCCACCATCGCTTGCGGCAATTCGTTGCGACTGAATTGGCATGATGTGCTACCAGCTGAGCAATGCAGCTATGTGCTGGGCAATCCGCCGTTCGTTGGACACCAGTGGCGCTCGCCGGAGCAAATGCAGGACATGGACGGTATTTGGGGTCATGAAGGCCGCTTCGGTCGCCTCGACTATGTGACGTGCTGGCATCATAAGGCTGCTGCCTACATGCACGCCAACATGGAAGTAAAAACCGCGTTGGTCTCCACTAACAGCATTTGCCAGGGCGAACAGGTCGGCATCCTGTGGAGTTACTTGCTAGCTCAAGGCGTGCAGATACACTTCGCGCACCGCGCTTTTCAATGGAGCAACGAAGGCAAAGGCGTGGCCGCTGTGCATTGCGTGATCGTCGGCTTTGCATTGAACGAACCGAAGCAGCGCACGATTTTCGACTACGGCGACAACATCAAGGGCGAACCCGTTGCCATGCCAGCGCACAATATCAACCCCTATCTGGTGGATGCGCCCAATGTTATCCTGCCCTCGCGCACCGACACCCCACCCGGCCTACCGCAACTCATCAAGGGCAGCCAGCCTACCGATGGGGGGCATCTCATCCTCACCGATGATGAAAAAGCGCAATTGCTGGCCGCTGAGCCGCAAGCCGAAAAATGGTTGCGCCCGTTCATCGGCGGCGAAGAATTGATAAATGGCGGGCAGCGTTGGTGTCTATGGTTGAAAGGTATCTCGCCCACCGAATTGAAAGCCATGCCGCATGTGATGAGCAGGTTAGAGAATGTGCGTAAATGGAGACTAACGAGTGCGACAAAAAGTGTTCGGGAATGGGCTGCTCGCCCTTCTTTGTTTACGCAAGATAGGCAACCCAAAGCTGACTACTTGGCAGTACCGCGCGTTTCTTCAGAACGACGACTTTTTATTCCAATAGCCTATCTTTCTGCCAACATTATTGCCCATGAAAAATTATTGGTTATTGAAGGAGCAACGCTCTACCACTTTGGCATTCTGAACAGCACCATGCACAACGCATGGATGCGTGCCGTCGCAGGTCGCTTGGAGAGTCGCTATAGCTATGCGCCTGCTGTCTATAACAACTTCCCGTGGCCGGACACTTCAGAAAAACACAACGCATCCATCGAAACCGCCGCACAAGCCATCCTCGACGCGCGTGCCTTGTATCCAGAATCATCGCTGGCCGATCTGTACGATCCAATCTCCATGCCTCCTGAACTTGTCAAAGCCCACGCCGCACTCGACAAGGCAGTGGATGCTGCCTACAGCTACAAAGGCAGCAAGGACGATGCAGCGCGCGTAGCCTTCCTGTTTGACCGCTACCAACAACTCACCAGCCTGTTACCTGCCGTGACGACCAAGCAAACACGAAAGCGCAGCGCCTTGTGATTGTCTTGGGTTGGGGCAATTGGGGTGTGTGAGCAAATGAAGGTCTGTTAAGCCGAGTGACTACTATAATAGTGCTGAGTGCTGCCGGGTTAGTTCGTAATTGACAGTGGCGCCGTTGTGCGAGGAATAATCATTGTCGCCGATCCTTGCGATCTTTTCGTCGAATTTTATGAGCATGAGGTCAGATGGCGATGTCATGATGGTAGCGACGGTCATCACGCCTTTCTGCACTAGCCAATTGTTTGGCCTCCTCATTCGGCAGCAACAGCGACCAGAGCAGTGCCTTCAGATGGTCATTCCGAGTATCTGGCGCTCTGCAATCCACATCTCGATTTCGGACTGTACCCAACCGACAGCTTTGATACCGATCTTGATGCTTTTTGGGAAAAGACCTAATTGCATAAGTCTGTAAATGCTTGCGCGGGACAGTCCGATTGTTTCTGTGACTTGATGAATTCGGAGGATGCGAGGTGGACGAGGCGTGTGTGCGGTAAGGGTTACATTCAGACTCATTATGATGATCCTTGAGATGTTATTTTTGCTTGTTTAGTGCGTTACGTGTACTGCCCTTTGTGACCGAGGCGTAATGATATTGGATGATACTCTGCGAGCTGTACAGATGCCATATAAGAGTCAATAATAAACTCTCGACGATTTAACACTCGACTACATTCGACACTTATCTTATAGGGGACTCCGACAGCAGCTATGATTCCGACAAGTACGACAAATCAAGCCCTCTGAATTCAATCCGGGTGACTGCCGCCGATAGTGATGGAATTTGCTGTTCAAGTTCCCAGGCTGCAATGTGTAAGGACACCGCCTGTGTAAGGGGCCATATTCCCGACCTGGAACGAGGAAGGCGGTACAGCCAACATCCACCATCCTACCTAGGACTTCGCTCCCCTATAAGACCCGCCCCACTTGTGGCGGTTAGCCTCCTTTCCTACCAACAACTGACCAGGCTATTTCCCTATGTCTGCCGCCTGCCACCAATTCGCTGTACGGTTGAATCTCCAAAAAAGGTTCCGGCTGACTCATCCGTATCCTGTCCCAGGAGCTGTCGTGCGGGAACGTCTTTACGCTTGATTTGACGCATCGAGTAATCCGCCGACGTCTCTGTGACAGTGCGTGCCGGTGGATCGCTAGAATCGTTTCGTAGCGCCATTCTTGAGGTGCGTATTGAGCTAAATAGCTCTCATTCATCAGATGCTTCTTATTGCAATCTGGTCACGCACGATGGACACTATACGTATCGCCAAGGCCAAACCGAATAGATACACCACCTCCATGATAAAGAAGCGCGCTCCTGAACAATATGCGGCCAACCTCGCTCCCTTTGGTTGCAGGATGCTGCGCGATAAAGCCGCGCAGGTCGGTGAATTCACGCGTTAGGCATTACAAGATCCATCATGCCCTACTCCGTCGCCAAAGCGCGCAGCCCCTTATCGCCAAGTTATGCGAATACGACGAACTGCCTAGGTAGAGGATGGACTTATCTTCATGGGTGAATCAAAACGTCTGCTAAGGCTGAAGGCGAACCTTATCAAGGAGCTTCCGTTCTTTCCCAATAACAGGGCCACCCTTAACGAATTGGAAAGCCTGGGACTGAATAACGTCTTGCTTCATTACTTACACTGGAAGACCAGAATAGTCCCCTCTCGCCCGCGTAAGGTTCAAATTGCTCCAGAAGTGACTTCTGATAGGCGTTGGTCGAAATTGAAATCCGGCATTAACGGCCTACTAGAAAGAGTTAGAAAGGGAGAAGATATATATCCCTATCACTCACAAAGGGCGCACAAGAACGGCTATACGCCGGCCCAGAGAATTAGGGGTGGCGATGTGGATTCGTGGGAAGATAAAGACCAACTACTAAACACGAAGGGCTTCTACCACTTTCATTTGAATATGAACGTTCAAAGTAGTGGGCTATCCGAAAGAACTG
This sequence comes from Candidatus Gallionella acididurans, assembly GCA_001577345.1. Classification (GTDB taxonomy): domain Bacteria; phylum Pseudomonadota; class Gammaproteobacteria; order Burkholderiales; family Gallionellaceae; genus Gallionella; species Gallionella acididurans. Next base: position 4,637 of record LSLI01000071.1, on the reverse strand, counting down.
ATGATGTTCTTTTTGCCTTTGTTTCGCGCGACACCTTTCATGCAATTGGGATTTTTGATCACAGCGTTTTTGATCCTGCTGCCAGCGGTGGGCGCATGACAGCAGAGCGGGAGAGAATGTGGAAGCTCCATGAAAAGCACACCACCATGGGAATGGCGCCAGGCACGGTCTATATGAGCAACCCGATAATGACATCCGGGCATCCATCATACTTAGTACAAATGTGCAACTATTACGCGCGGGTCATAAGGGACATCGATCCAAAGTTAGATGACAGAACCTTCGTAAACAGCCTCTATGAACAAGGCGGACTGCCAGCTCCGAGCAAATACAGTTTTGAATGGCGTTTCGCTAGTCTCGATCTGGGCCTCTTCGACAAGAAAACGAACGTGTTCTTCAGCTTACACAAAGGCCACGTTTAGTGCGTCGCGACGATTCGCATAACAGCGGCTTTAAGTACGACGGCTCAAGCGGGGCGTTGAGCGAGCGCCTTATGGAATTTTGAAGGGCTTCTGTGTGTCGATGAGAATCAGTCAGGCTGACTATTACCCGCGTAGTCGGCCACTTGGGTTCACACAAATACAGCCACGAAGTATAAGCGCGGGATTTCTATAATCAGTATGCGACATGCAGTACGTCGAATATAACTAATGATTAAGGAGAACCAAATGACTAAGCAATTCCCTCAACGCCCCACCGTCGCAGAATACCTGGCTGACAAAATCGCAGCAATCGACAAGACCCAACGCCAGATTGCTGAAGAGTGCGGCTTTGACAACCCAAACATCATCACGATGTTCAAGCTCGGCCAAACCAAGCTACCCATCAACCGCATCGCTCCCCTGGCAAAAGCACTTGAAGTCGATCCAGCCTTCCTCCTGCGTCTCGTCATGTACGAATATATGAAAGAGTCTTGGGAGTGTGTCGAGAACATCATGCAAAGCACTGTGCTTAGCGCCAATGAGCTTCAGCTTGTTCGTGCGTACCGTGAGGTGACTGGCGACAACGACGCGGCAGCGGTCGTCATAGATCGTAGCGCGGTCCTGGCTATCGTGACGGCGTAAGGGGTATCGTGATGAGTAAACATACCAAAGACAATTCCGCCCCGAACGAACCGGCCTACAGTCGTCAAACAATCCGCTTGTTTGTCGATGTGACTGGTACGGGTTGGAAAGCCATCGGTGGCACTCGTGGGTTAGCTGTACCGCGTGATGTGCTTTATCTGCCAGAGTTTGCAGGTAGGGTAATACGTGTTGCCCTTGCCAATATAAAGGTCGAGAAGCGTAAGCCGGTTGCCTTGAACAGGCTATCGATCGAGAACTGGAAGATAGGCGACGACGGGAATGCTGACCAGGAGGATCAGTTGCGGCATGTGGTAGCCAGGATGAAAGGTGAGGCTAGTGACTCAGCAACATCAAACCCTACGGATGCTGACATTGGGGCAATCGAGCGTTGTCTCGGTATAAGCAGCGCGTAGTAGTAGAAGCTCGATTAAATTTGTGGGGATGAACTGACAGGCAAGAGAGACTCTGCCCGATAGTTCTGGTATCCATTGCCGACGTTAAGTTAAAAGCCATTTGTATAGCTTATACCCACCATACAATGTACCAGCGGCCACTCCTGCTACAGCTGCAGGCACAGCAATTGCGATACCAAATCCCAACAAGCCCACCCCCCCACCAATTGCTGTCAAGCCTGAGCTTATACCTGCAACACCCAAGCCAACCTCCCCAGCGGCACCTATGGCGACCAACATTCCCGTAGCACCTAGCCCACCACCGGCATATGCAGCAGCCCTACCAACGGAACGTGCGTCCCGTTCGTCGTTGTTCAAGGCTGGATCATCTTGCAGCAATTTCTTGTTAATGGCGTAAGCTGTACCCAGGCCGCTAACAAACGTGACAGTTATTATCCCAGCCGTCGCTGCGAAATCCGTGATGACAGCACCGATGCCAGTAGCTCCAATCGGGCCTTTATTGGACGAATCCTTTTTGTCGTGGGAGTTGGGACCAGAGCTGGATTTGGATTTTGACTCAGAATTTGCACTGGAACTGGAATCAGTGTCAGATTTTGATGTGCCGGAATCCTCCCTTCCTTGTTGCGCTGATCCTTGACTCCCAGCAGCTTTATGCTTAGAGAAGGAAATCGCGTCTAACGCTTTGTCTCTTGACATACCTCTGCTTGGCCCGCCACCTGTTTGTTTGTTCAAATGGTAATTGGGTTCAGGGACCAACAGCCGCTCGCGGGCTTCAATTTCTTCTTTGGTGCCATTGGTAACAATTAAATATGTAAAGTTTTGGGGGTTCTTGTTATAAGCTGTTTGGAGACGTTCGTTACTGTGGCTACCGGCGGATAGGGCATCGAAGTGTTGCTTCATGCGCCGAGTGGGATTGTCGGTAATACCAACATATCCATCAAAACCAATACCACTAGAATTCTCGTGGTCGCGGATTTGGTACAGAAAATGGTCTTTTTCTGTTTTGGTTGTCATGATGACTCCATTGGCATTGACAAAAACTTCAAATAATTAATAGGATAGCTGAAAAACAGCCTGAGCTTTGCATTCTATATCACCGATAAAATCACAATACGGCGATTTTACACCTGTTTTTCTTCAATCAAGTCCGGCGAATCATGCTGTGGGCCGTTGACCTTGCGACTAACTGGGTAGGCTTCCATTAGGCGCTCAGGGTAAGGTAGAACCATCGCGTGAATCTTGATGATGTCAGTGAAATTCGTGCCGAGCCAGGTGGCGTAGTCTTCCGGCCTAATAATTACCGGCATACGGTCGTGTATCGTTTCCATGAGCAGGTTGGCGTTGGTGGTGAGTATGGTGAAGGTCGTCACATCCCCTTCAGGGCCTTGCCAGTGTTCCAACAGGCCGCCCATCCCCATTGGCGCACCATCTCGTAGCTTGATCAGGTAAGGTTGCTTGCCGTCCTTGGTAGCCCATTCATAAAACCCATCTGCCGGCACCAGCACGCGACCCTTGCGGTATGCGTGGCGAAACATCGGTTTGATAGCGGCCGTTTCAGCTTTGGCGTTGATCGGATGCTGTAGTTTCTTAGGGTCTTTGACCCAGGATGGAATCAGACCCCATTGGGCGAAAGTGAATACCCGATTGCCTGACTCGTCGAGGTGAACGACCGGAACCGTCTGGGATGGCGCGATATTGAAGCGCGGCTTCAAATCCGGTTCGATCGCAGTGGCGAAATGTTCCTTGAGCTTGGCTGGTGAGCTATTGATAGTGAAGCGTCCGCACATGTTTTATCTTAGCCTATGACCAATTGTCCATCGCTCAATGCCTCTGTGAAGATTTCCCACTGCTGCTGAGTCGTCAGCGTCATTGTTGTCGCAACAGCCAACATCTCTTTTATCCAGTCTTTACGTTGTGCGAATGCAATAAGTTCATCAGCACTGGCCGCTCCAGATCTTCCTGAAGCGCGCAGTTGGTCCCAGGCCAGGATGCGCCCCATGGTGGTCACAACTTCCTTGAGCCGGTCAAGTTTCTTGCCCCATTCACCGATAGCTACCCGATCTTCCGAGGGCTGCAACCCCCTCAAAATGCATGGGAGTCCGTCGAGCTTCACTGACTGAAGGAAGGCGTGATCTACTGCTTGCATCCGGTTCTGGACAGTTACCACCCGGCTTGCCTCGTCCGGCCAATTCGGCTGCTTGATGCCAAGGCGTGCCAGATGTGGTGCCAACGCTGATGGCTTGGCTTCCTTGATGTCGAGCAGGTAGTTCCCGTCTGGAGAACCCTTGCCATCCACCAGCACCACGAATCGCTCCACGCCGAGACTGCCGGTTCCTGCGATGCGGCGACCGATGTCGAGAACTTCAAAGAATTTCGGACTCGACTGCTTTGAAGCATACTCATCCATGAATCGAGTAACCTGCTGTTGCTGGGCATCTGATGCTGGCAATGCCTTCACCCCGTCCAGTATCAAACTGCGGTGACGGGCTTTTCGTATCGTGCGTTTGTCGAGGAAGGCGGAACGTTCCCTGTCCTGCAAGGTGGTCAACAGCGCATTCACCAGGCCGCTGGAAGTTTCCCGTTCAACCCATAGCGGCTTGCCGCCGATGAGAGCATTGCGATATGCATCCAGGCATGTTTGACTGACGGCCAAGGCTTCGGCGTGTGTGGCGTTGATGGCATCAGATCCGCACTGGATGCTGGTCAGCAGGCGAATGATGTCCCAAGTAACCGGAGCAAGGGCGGCTTCGTCGTAGTCGTTGATGTCAAAATAAACTAGCCGATTGTCACCCTTATAGCTGCCGAAATTCTCGAAATGCAGATCTCCACAGCACCAAGCCAGAGGCGTATCTCGGAACAAGGGTGAGTCGGGCAGAGTGTCGTAAAACAGATGGCATGCACCGCGCAGGAATATAAATGGACTCTGAGCCATCTTGGCGTATTTCATTGCCAGGCGTTCTGGATCGCGGCCAGCATTGTTGCTGACTATCTCGCCGATGATGTTCGAGGAACTCTGTGAAGGTTGCTTGCTCATTGGAGTTAACCCATCGTTCAATCTACCCGCTTAAATCGATAATGCTGGTGACTCGGCACGTATCGCTTCCATGCCTCTATCCAGTTCGTCGCCATCGCGCGCTGAGCTTCTGCGAGTGATATTTCG
>LSLI01000070.1 GCA_001577345.1 Candidatus Gallionella acididurans | reverse complement strand
GAATCAAAGTCAAAGTCGCGGGGTGCGGCCCCGCACGCCGATTACTTTCTTTGTGCGGCCAAAGAAAGTAATCAAAGAAAATCCGCCCCGGTTTGCCGCCGCTACGCGGTACCCTGCGTTGCTCGACTGGTCAGGCGGCTGCGGAACTCGCGCTACGCGCTCAGACAGTCCTCGCCGAAACCCCCTGACCAGCCTCCGCTACTCGGCGGCGCACAGGGGATGAAAAGCGGAAACCAAAAAACCAAAAAAACGGGTGGGCAACAACTTGCCCACCCGTTGCAGACATTCGTTGATAGCCGCTAACGACACTAAGCCGATATAATCTTGTTGCGGAACCATCTTAAGCTGACTCACCCTTGGCCATCTTCTTGATCATATTCAAAGTCGCCTTGCAGTCTGTTAATGCATCGTGTTTGCCGTGAGGGAGTTTCAAGAATTGAGGGCTTTCCAGGTAACCTTTGTATGCCCACATAGCGCATTCCCATGACAAATTGTCTAGAACTGGGATTTCGTGAATTTTACAAGTGTTCGCTATTATTTTCTGATCAAATTTTGAGTTGTACGCAACAACGATCTTACCGTGCAGGATTTTCTGTATTATTTTGTACTCATTTTTAAAGGTCGGTGATTTTTTAACAGCCTCGTTGGTTATGCCGTGAATATCAACAACATGACTTGGTATCTCGTAAAGCGGCCTAAAACGACCGTTGTAAAGAGTTTTACCTTTCAGCGAAATAATTGCGAGCTCAACAACTTCAGCGTTGGGATTTTTCATCGGCCCTTCAATAAGACCGGTTGTTTCCGTGTCAAGTATGACAGCGCATGGTAGTTGGAGAAGTGTTTGGGACCATAACAGCGCATCTAATCGATCCCGCGGCCTTGGGGGTCGGTCTAACCAAGCCCAATGGATCTTCCGCTTGTGTATCAGATTGTTTTCTAGCAGATAACTCAAGTCCAGTTTGTAATGAAGCTGATCTCGCCTTATCCACTGCTTGAATGAGCTATTGATATGATTCCTTGCATCTTCCTCAGACCATCCATTGATATTTTGTATATGAGCCAAGGCCTGCCTTTCCAGTCCTACTGCTTGTGACCTACCAAAATGTATTGCGTTGTGGCATTCCTCACAAATAGCTCTGCAGCCAATCAGTGTTTGTATAAGTTCTATGTCGTCAAAATACCAAAGTTCATGCAAATGTAAATTATCAAACTTTCTCGCGCAGATATTGCAAATAAGATAATTATTGCCCCGAAAGCTACGACCCCGCATCGCATTTCCGCCGAGTGTTGGTTGTTCTAAAGATGCCCCCAAACGCCAGCGCAGCATATTCCAATCATAGTCAGATACAACTGCTCTGACATTTTTCCCCCATGCATTTTTAGGCACGAGATCAATGCTGAGTAATGGCGTCTTCATTCTTTTACAATTCCCGAGGTAACCAGTATCCGCAGGTTCCAATGTACCGGAGTCGAATTGTTTTGGCTATGTACCTCAGTCCGCGTTGCTAAGTGCCCACGCGGCAATTCAATAGAGGGTGGGCACAACGTGCCCGCCCTGCGATTTTAAGGCTTTGGATTTTCGCTTTTTATCCCCTGTACGCCGCCTCGATCAGCCGCAAGGAAGCGGAGGTTTAGGCGAGCACTGTTCGAGTCCCGCAGTGGGGCGCGGGGTGTGCGCCCCGCCAGGTCGAGTTGCGCAGCCCCGCTTGCTTGCGGCTGATCGAGGGTACCCCCGCAGGGGGCGGCAAACCGGGGTCGCCTTCTTTTTGGTTACTTTTTCTTTGGCGAAGCAAGAAAAAGTGACTAGCTGCCGGGCTACCCCCGGCGAAGTTGTCTTGTTTTTTGTCGTTCATGCTTCGACAGGCTCAGCACGAACGGCCTTATGATGGGCCGCCCTCGGCGGTGTTGATTTTGAATTTAAAGTTGGGTTTCGCGGGCATGGCCCGCTCCTACATCCGGCATCATCCCCGCTCATTGGGTAGAATACCCCCATGCCTACCCTCAAAATCGCCACCTACAACATTCACAAGGGCCTCTCCTATTTCAACCACCGCGTGGTACTGCACGAACTGCGCGAGCGGCTGCGCGAGCTGGATGCGGACATCGTGTTCCTGCAGGAAGTGCAGGGCGAACATACCCAGCATGGTGAGCGTTATCACAACTATCCCGAAGGTTCTCAGCACGATTTCATCGCGGAAGATGTTTGGCTGCATTCCGTATATGGAAAGAATTCGGTGTATGACGCGGGCCATCATGGAAATGCGATCCTCAGCCGTTTTCCGATTCTGCAGTCGTTCAACACCGATGTTTCCGCGCATCGTTTTGAAAGCCGCGGCTTGCTGCACTGCGAGATAGATTTGCCCGGGCAGGGGCACGTGCATTGTTTGTGCGCGCATTTGGGCTTGTTTGCCAAAGGCCGCCGTGCGCAGGTTGATGCGTTGATCGAATATGCGGGCAGCGAGATTCCGCCCGATGCGCCGCTGATTATCGCCGGCGACTTCAATGATTGGCGCAACCAGCTGAGCAAGACGCTGGCAAGCGAATTGAATACTCATGATGTGTTCCATCTGCACGGCGGAAAACTTGCGCGCAGTTTTCCGTCGCGGTTGCCGATGCTGCGGCTGGACCGTATTTACGTGCGGGGCTTCACCGTGCTGCACAGCAACGTCCATACCGGGGGAAACTGGCTGCGATTGTCCGACCATGCCGCACTTTCCGCACAACTGAAAAAAACATGAACAGGGTTCATCTGGTGGGTCAAAATCAACTGATGCTGCTGAAAAACGGCGAGGCATACTTTCCCCGGTTGTGCGCAGATATCGATGCCGCGCAACACTCGATCTATCTTGAGACCTATATATTCTTTGCCGATGAGACCGGGCGCATGGTCGCCGATGCGCTGAAGCGTGCAACTGCGCGCGGGGTGGTGGTAAGAATGCTGCTGGACGGTTACGGTTCGGCGGAATTGCCGCAATCCTGGCTGGACGACATGCACACGGCCGGGATAGAAGTGCAATGGTTCAGGCGGGAAATATCCCCCTTCACGTTGCGCCGCAGCCGGATGCGGCGTCTGCGCCGTTTGCATCGCAAGCTGGTGGCGATAGACAGTGAGGTGGCGTTTGTGGGGGGCATCAATATCATTCACGATTTTGACGGCCGTGACAGTTTCAAGTCCCCCCGTCTTGATTACGCGGTGCGCGTGCAGGGCGTGTTGTCGGGCGAGATTCACGCAGTCATGCGGCGTTTGTGGGGCGTGGTGTCATGGGTCAACTTTCGCCGGCGCAGCAAGGAGATCCGCAGATTTTTCCTGAACCGGATAAAACACGCACCGGCGCAGGGCATCACTCTGGTACTGCGCGATAATTTGCGCCATCGGCACGATATTGAAACTGCCTACCTGAATGCAATTGCGGCAGCACAACGCGAAATCATCATTGCCAACGCCTATTTTCTGCCCGGACGCGGTTTTCGCCTGGCCTTGATACAAGCCGCGCAACGCGGCGTCCGTGTCATGTTGCTGCTGCAGGGCAGGGTTGAGTACCGCATACAGCACTATGCGACGCATGCGCTCTATGACCAATTGCTGGGGGCGGGGATCGAGATCTACGAATACCAGCCCAGTTTTTTGCATGCCAAGGTGGCCGTGGTGGACGGGCAGTGGGCGACCGTGGGATCCTCCAACATCGATCCGTTCAGCCTGATGCTGGCACGCGAAGCAAACCTGGCGGTGCAGGATGACGGATTCGCGGGGGAGTTGCGCGCGAGCCTGCTTGCGGCAATCGCGGACGATGCGATCCGTGTCGGGGACGGACATGGTGTGAAGCGCAACTGGGTAGACAGGGCGTTCGCGAGTGTCAGTTACCGGATATTGCGTTTGTTGTTTGGTCTGCTCGGCTATAGCAGACCGGGTTGAAGGAGTAATGCCCCGGGCCCGATGGGATGTAAGATTCCGCGCATCGGGATGTCAACGCGTCAGGCCGGGTATACAAAATGTTGTTGGGTATGAGCGCAGGCGGCAATTCTCTGCTTCGATACGCTTCATTGCCCGGGGAATTCAAGAATCATTGGAATTGTTGAGGCATGCTTTGAAAGATCATTTTTGGCAATGTGGGCAGATTACGCTGGGCAGGTTTCTGGTCCTGCTGTCCATTTTTTCGCTGGCGCTGGCAGCCGTGTCGGGCCTGGTTTTGCTTAACGGCTTGCGCGAACACAGGGAGGCCGGTTCGGCGCGTGATGTGGCACGCCAGTCTGCAAGACTGGCGGCCGGGAGCTTGTATTCGGAAATGCGCAAAGGCGCGAACACGGCAGAGATCGAGGGCGCAATCCGGCAGATGAACCAGGCGATGCCGGGCCTCAGGATCAACGTTTACCCGGGTGAGATTGTGGAACACCAGCCCGGCGTGGCGCCCGGCGTAAGCCCGGTTCCTGCGGCAGATCCGGCGCTGGCAGAAGTCTTGCGCAACGGCAACGAGGCATTGCTGGTGGCCGCTGACGAAAAGTCTGTACGCTACCTTTATCCGGTGCAGGCCAGCGGGGAATGCCTGGCCTGTCACACCCGGTCATTGCTTGGGGCGGTGCAGGGCGTGATCGATATCACCTATCCTGTCGGGGCACAGAAAATCTGGCCTGCTTATGCAATCGTTTTCACTGTGGCGTCCACCCTGGTAATTCTGGCCATCGTGTGTGTGATTGTTTTATACAGGTTCCGCCATCTGGCGGCGATGCCTGCTGCAAGCCTGGCTGGCTTTATCCGGGAAAGCCAGCATGGGATGAATTCCAGCGACCGTGAAAATTCTCCACGCGGTATTTTAGCGCTGCCGGATCCGCCGGATTATCTGGACCGGTTGTTGAGTACCGAACAGGAATATAACAAGCGGCTGCAGGAGCTGTCGGTGCGCGACCCGCTTACCAATTTGTACAATCGGCATAAATTCAACGAGTTTATGCAGCATGAAATAAACCGGGCTACCCGCCATCAGCGCGGGTTTTCGGTGATCATGATCGATCTGGACAACTTCAAATATATCAACGATACCTTCGGTCGCCCGATTGGCGACATGGTGCTGAAGGAGTTTTCCGTGATGCTTGCCGATGAATTGCGCACCGGCGATATTCTGGCCCGCATGGGCGGCGATGAGTTCGCCATCATTTTGCCCGAAACCGATGCCGCCAGCGGATTCCAGGTTGCCAATAAATTGCATCAGATACTCGCGGAAAAAGAGTTCGAGTTGCCCGCCGGCAAAATGCGCTGCACTGCCAGTTTCAGTCTGGTGGGATTTCCCGAGGATGGAAGCACCTCGGAGCAAATATATGCGGCGATGGACGCGGTGTTGTTCAAGGCCAAGACCTACGGCAGGAACCGGGTGTTGACTTCGGAAACGCAAGCGGATCAAAGTATGACGGCGGTCTTCAAGCAGGGTGATTTCCTGCGCAAGGCGATGCGTGAAGGCCGCATCGAGGCGTCCCTGCAACCCATCGTCGATGTGCAGACCGGTAAGGTGGCCGCTTTTGAAGTGCTGGTGCGGATACGCGATGGTGAACTGGTGATACCCGCCGGCGAATTCATCGAAGCCGCCGAGGAACTGGGCATGGCGAAAGAACTGGATCGTGAAGTTTTCCGCAGAGGTCTTGCACATTACGCGCAGGTTGCCGCAAAGCATCCGCAGGCAACCTTTTTCTTCAATCTGTTTCCGCGCAGCTTCAACGATCTTGGCTGGGTGCGGGGGATTCCGGATATGGTCAGGAATGCGGGCGTCCCCTGCGAAAAAATCGTGCTGGAAATTACCGAGCGCGAGGCTTTGCCGAATCTGACCCAGGTGCGGGCAGTGATAGAAGAGTTGCGCGCCAGCAAGATAGCGGTCGCGCTGGACGATTTCGGCAGCGGATTTTCATCGTTCCTGTACATGAAATATCTGGATATCGACTATGTGAAAATCGAGGGCAGCTTTGTACGGCACATGGTCGCTGATGAACGCGACCGCATTATCGTCGAGCAGATCAACACCATGGCTCATCGGTTCGGCCTCAAAACAGTTGCGGAATTCGTCGAGGATGAGGCCACAGCCAGGATGCTCGCCGAGATCGGGGTTGATTTTGCCCAGGGCTACTACTTTGGCCATCCCGCGCTGCCGGATTAGGTTTGCCGGCCACGGTTTGGCTCCCGGCGCCAATATTCATGGATTGCGCAGTTCCATTTGCTGTCCGTGCATGGTTGATTGCCGGCTGAAAGGCTGCGCAGCCGCGCTATAATTGGCTCCTTTCACTGCCTCTATTCAGATATGCGTCCTTCCGCGATTCACCCGCCCAGAAATACCAACCGCGCCGATTGGCAGACACTGCGTTCCCTGCTGCCGTATCTGCTGGAATTCAAGTGGCGCGTGATCGTCGCGATGAGCCTGCTGATATTTTCCAAGCTTGCCAATGTGTCGGTGCCGCTGGTCCTGAAGGCTATCATCGATGCGATGGACAAGACCAAGTCGGTGCTGGTCGTGCCGGTGTTCCTGGTGGTCGGCTACGGGGTGCTGCGCCTGTTCAGCACGCTGTTCGGCGAATTGCGCGATGCGGTGTTTGCCAATGTGACGCAGCGCGCCATCCGGCGGGTGGCGTTGAAGGTGTTCGAGCACCTGCATAACCTGAGCTTGCGCTTCCATCTGGACAGGCAGACCGGCGGGGTGTCCCGCGACATCGAACGCGGCACGCGCGGGATCGGTTTCCTGCTGAACTTCACGCTGTTCAATATCCTGCCTACGCTGCTGGAGATCGGCCTGGTGGCGGCGATCCTGCTCAAAAAATACAGCCCCTGGTTCGCCATCATCACCTTCATCACGCTGATCATTTACATCGCCTTCACGCTGTTCATCACCGAGTGGCGCATGGTGGTGCGGCGCACGATGAACGACCTGGATTCGAAGGCCAATACGCGCGCGATAGACAGCCTGCTGAATTACGAGACGGTGAAATATTTCGGCAACGAGCAATATGAGGCGAACCGTTACGACCACCATATGGAGCACTGGGAAACCGCCGCGGTGCGCAACCAGACTTCGCTGGCGCTGCTCAATTCCGTGCAGAGCGTGATCATCGCGATCGGCATCACCGTGCTGATGCTGCTGGCCGCCGACCAGGTGGTGCAGGGCAAGATGACGGTGGGCGATCTGGTGCTGGTCAACGTGTTCATGATCCAGCTCTATATGCCGTTGCATTTTCTCGGCTTCGTGTACCGCGAGATCCGCAACGCTCTGGCCGATATGGAGAAGATGTTCAGCCTGCTGGACGAGGATCGCGAGATCGCGGATGCCCCGGATGCGGCCATCCTGCAGGTGGGCAGCGGGGAAGTCCGGTTCGAGGGGGTCAGTTTCAGCTATGCGCCGGACCGGCAGATATTGTTCGACGTGGATTTCGCGATCCCTGCGGGCCACAAGGTGGCGGTGGTGGGCGCCAGCGGCGCGGGCAAGTCGACGTTGTCCCGCCTGCTGTTCCGTTTCTATGATGTGCAGCAGGGGCGCATACTCGTCAATGGCCAGGATATACGCGGGGTGACGCAAACCAGCCTGCGCGCGGCGATCGGCATCGTGCCCCAGGATACCGTGCTGTTCAACGATACGATCTATTACAACATCGCCTATGGCCGTCCCGGTGCGACCCGCGAGGAAATCATCTCCGCAGCACAGGCCGCGCATATCCATGACTTCATCGAATCGCTGCCGCTGGGTTATGAGAGCATGGTCGGCGAGCGCGGCTTGAAATTGTCCGGCGGCGAGAAGCAGCGCGTGGCGATTGCGCGGGCTATCCTGAAGAATCCGGCGATATTGATTTTCGATGAGGCGACTTCCGCGCTTGACTCAAAATCGGAAAAGGCTATCCAGGCGGAGTTGCGCTCGATTGCGCAAAACCGCACCACGCTGGTGATTGCGCACCGTTTGTCGACTGTGGTGGATGCCGACCAGATACTGGTGATGGATAAGGGCCGTATCGCCGAACGCGGCACGCATCGCGAACTGCTTGCGCATAACAAACTGTATGCGCAAATGTGGAATCTTCAGAAACAGGAAGAGCATATGCAGCCTGTTTATTGATTTTTACAAGGTTTAAGGTATGCTTCGGGTTGTTTAGCCGTTGCGGGATGGGAAATAATGATAAAACAAATATGGCTGTTGGCTTTGTGTGCTTATGTGCTCACAGCGCAGGCCGAGACTCTAGACAGCCATTCCAGGCAGGAAGAAACGCAGGCAAAGCCAAAGGCGCACAAGGTCCCGCGTCTTCAAGTAAAGTCGCATATCGCGCTGATCTTCGATGAGCAAACCCAGCAACCGTTGTACAATAAAAATTCGGAAACCGTGGTGCCTATCGCATCCATTACCAAGCTGATGACCGCGATGGTAATGCTGGATGCGCAACTGCCGATGGACCAGGAAATAAGCGTCGCGGATGACGATCTGAACCGCATCAGGAGGGCCAAGTCAAGGTTGCGCGTGGGCATGACGCTTACCCGCAGCGAAATGCTGAAATTGGCGCTGATGGCTTCCGAGAACCGGGCGGCTTTGGCGCTGGCGAGAAGTTATCCGGGCGGGCCGGAAGCCATGGTTGCCGCGATGAATGCCAAGGCGCGCGTCCTGGGCATGCAGAACACCCGGTTTTTTGACCCGACCGGACTGGATAGCGATAATGTTTCCACGGCACAGGACCTGGTCAAGATGGTTGCCGCGGCGCGCAGATATCCCCCGATTCACCAATACACCACCAGTTCATCCCATTCTGTCGAGGGTTTGAGGGGGCGCACCATGCACTTCAGCAATACCAATCCGCTGGTCAGGAATGCATCATGGGATATCGGTGTGAGCAAGACCGGATATATCAGCGAGGCGGGACTCTGTCTGGTGATGGAAGCGACAATCAGGCAGCGTCCTGTCATCATCGTGTTGCTCGATTCGTGGGGCAAGCATACCCGCGTCGGTGATGCCAACCGCATCAGGAATTGGATGGGAAGCCTGGCTGCCCTGAATTAAGGCAATGCGGGCAATAATTTTGAATGATCGGGGGCGCAAGCTCCCGCTTTTTATAAGGATCTGAAATGGGCGAGTCGCTGCTATTGATTACCCTCATCACCTTGATCGTTATTACGATACGCCGGGCGAGGCCGGTAATATTGGAAAACCCGGTTATCATCCAGCGCCCCGGGCAATATCACATCACCCTTGCGCCACAGCTCAACAGAGCGCAAACATTCATTGAGCAAATAGCCACCCGGTTTTCAAAATCACATTCCTTGCAGAGCGATTTCCCCAGCCGTTACTTTGAAGTACGTGACCCGAAAGTATTTGCAAGGGGAGCGGACTGCTATTTGCTGGCGGTCACCTTACGCGACGGGTTACTGTATTTTCAGGCCACCAGTCCGGTGAAATCACATAACGATGAAAGTGGCCATTTGAAAACCATTTCCGAATTTTCGGAAAAAGTGCTGAAACAGCATCCGCAAACAGACACAGTCGGCGAACCGGGAGAGGCGGAGCTGGCAGATGCGGTACAAACGGTTGCGAAACAGTTGCAAATCGAAGTGAAAGCACTCACCTGAACTTCCATGCATTTATCCAGCCCGGCCATGCTTGCGGGATACATATGTGCACACTAACATGCCGGGCAAGCATCCTTCCCGGATCCAATTGAACATTGTCTGGTTCAGGCAGTCGAAATAACCGCTTAAGTCTGAAAAGGCTACGGTGTCGTGCCGGATGAGTCGTTGTCAATTGGCTGGATGAAACGTTTAATGCCTCTTCTGGGCAGATGTTTATGTCGAGCCGAATATTTATTGGGAGTCGCGCAATGAAAAACCTTGTTCTCGTGCTTGTGGCTGTATTTTTTATTAGCCAGGCTTATGCCGAAGGCGGTCATGGGATGGGTCGGGGCGGCGGATGGGGGGGGCGCGGTGGGATGGAGCGAGGTGGTGGCTGGGGAGGGCGCGGCGGGATGGAACGCGGCGGTGACTGGGGAAGAGGTGGTTGGGGCAGGGATGGCTGGGGGCGGGGCGGTTGGGAAGGGGGTGGCTGGGGTTGGGGCGGCTGGGGTTGGGGGGATAACTGGATATTCCCGGCTCTGGTTGGCGGTGCCATTGTCTATGACATGAACCAACCCCCAACCGTTTATGTACAACCTTCACCGGCCTATGACCCAGGCAACGCGGTCAATGTTGCACCTGCACCAGTTCAATACTGGTATTACTGCGCCTCTGCCAATGCATATTATCCATATGTGCCTTCGTGCCCGACTGGATGGCAGGCAGTGCCCGCCACTCCGCCGGCACCATTGTCCCGTGTGCCGGCTCCGGCACAATAGTGTGCCGAAGGTGATTTGTCTGGCGAGTGCAGACAGGAAATGTAGCGCGCGCAGCGTCCATGTTTCTGCCTTGATGCTTTAAATTTGCAACTTAAAGAATATTCAAGCCGGAACATCCGGCTGAGCCGCTGTCAGCCAGCGAGATTGACGAGTTGGGCCTGGCCGAGTATAAAATAACAATGTCGCTGATTGGAAGACCGATGAAAAGCCCAGAATATATCGCGCCCGCAAAATATTATTTCGCGCTGGGCTTGCTGCTCTTGTCTGCCTGCGCGACAAATCACGCCGAGTCGCCTCCCGCGGAGCAGGGTGCAAAAAGTTCGAGCCTGACGGATACATCGGACGTTGTTGAAGCGCGCAGGGTGTTTAAAATGGAAATCGAACGCACGCCGCTTGTAAAAAATGTGGTTTTTCACATTCGACCCGGTGAAGCCCGATACATAGAATATACCGACCCTTCCAAAAATACCGCTGACGTTGTCCAGCTTACATCCTTGCTTCCTGATTCCATTGCGGTAAGTTACAGTCCGGGCGGGGCGTTCAGATATCCGGCCTGGAAGGTGTCCTATACGGAGTACGCTCAAAAACACAAGTACTACTGGCTGTCGTCAAGCTGGTCAAAATCCGATGCAGAAAATGCAGCTCGGGCATTGAGGGTTCTGGTGCTTGATGCGCGACACGATTTGGATGGGATACTGGCGGCAAACTTTGAAAAATTCAAGCAAGCCTGCCAGGGCTGGCAGGCTTTGCTAGAAAAACCTCAGATGCCCGAGGAGGCCCTGCGTCATAAAGTCCTCGCGGAAACCGCCTTCCGGGAAAATAAACTTGATAAAGCTGCGGACGAGTATCTCGAAGCTTTGAAGACTTATCCGTGCTGGCCGGAAGGGCAGTTCAATGCGGCATCGCTTTTGGGCAATACCGGATGGTATACGGGGGCCGTGGCCCATATGAAATACTTTCTGGAGCTGGTTCCGGATGCTGCAGATGCGCAGCTTGCCAGGGGAAAAATTGTAACCTGGCAGGACAAGATTGGCCGTTGACTGCAATAAGCCGTAGTTCTCACACGCCCGATTTCCCCAGAAGATCTAGTCAGCTTGCGTGCGCATTGCCGACGCATAGTCATCAAGTAAAATCGTCGACTGCTTGAGTGCGGGGGCATAATTAGCGGGCCATGCCGCTGCCAATATTCGGCCAAACATGAGTACTTCAATGCACTCCACCACCTTGGATCAGCAAAATCAATTTCATGCCCTTGCCGCAGGACGGGGATATTCTGCCGGCCGAGGTTAATCCTTCGGAAGCCGGTTATTTCCTGTTGGATGCGCCCGTTCCATGAGCCAATACACGATGCCGAGCGAGAGCAGCGAAAAAGCAAGGGCTGCCAGGGTGAAGGGGGAGATGGTTTCAATTTCGGTCACTATGAATTGCCTGGAAACGGCAAGGATGGAAACCAGCACGACCGTTTTTACTATTACCTCGCGCCCCCTTCCCGTATAGGCATGCATAACTGTTTTGTTGAACTCTATGGCGATCAGTAACGTCATGACCATCCCGAACACGGATTGAAACGCCCTGTGGTCAGCGGTATCAATTGTGACATGAAGGACAAGATGATAGGTTTCGACAACCAGGCTCGAGAACGCCGCGAGTATCATGATTGAAATCAGGATGACGATCCCTATCGTTATGATGGTTTCAAAAGCGTGGTAAGTTTTTGTCACGAAGGATTTTGTGTTTTCTCCGATGTTGTCCATGATGATAGTTGTCGCCTATGGGTTTAATGAAATACTGATGTCTTGACACGCGGTGCACGGCAAGAGTTGTGTTAAGCCCGGTTATTATGTATCAAGGAATACATTGGCATTGTTAAATTCTGCACAAACCGAATGTGCAATATTTTCTGTGTGTTCGCCATTATTGAGCATTACATGATTTGCGACAACAGTCGAGATCGGGCCTGTGTTTCGCCCTTCGACACATCAGGAAGGGCTGAGTAATGAATTGCGAAATGCGCAATCATTCGAATCGCATGCCGCGATACCCAACCCGCCAATTGCGGGTGGTACCGAATAACGAGGAAACTGCAAAGGTGCTTGCATCAGAATGTCAGCAAGATGGTTATTAACTGCTGCAATAAATTCTTTGCGGTCGACTTGTTGCCGGCATTGTCTTGCAGTCTGGCCAGTTCGCCCCGCAGATAATCCTGCATGAATTTTATTTTGAGTTGTGATCTGACGCGTGCAACAACGATAGGCGCGCTGATGGGTTTGTGGATGAAATCCGATGCGCCCACGGCAAACCCGAGTTCTTCGTCCTTGATTTCATTTTTTCCCGTGATAAAAATCACCGGCACATGCATTGTCGATGCGTTTTCCCTTATGCGGCGGCAGGCCTCGAAGCCATCCATAATTGGCATCATCACGTCGACCAGGATCAGGTCGGGCGGGTTGGCGAAGGCAAGCTCGATAGCTTCTGAGCCATTGCCGGCCTTCTGTATGATGTAATCCCTGCCCAGTATTCTATCCAGGAGAGTTAAATTGGATGGCTCGTCGTCCACCACCAACAAGGTCGGGCGTCCGGCACGGATCGGCAGCGCATTTTTTTCCATATGACTTAAATTGGATAGTTCGTCGTCCACCTCCGGCATGGTTGGGCTTTCGGTAGAGGTTGACATCGTATTTCCTTTCATTTTTTTAAACTACTCGGGATGCCCGCAGTGGGGGTAGCTGGGATCATTGTTTCACGCGCATGGCAAAGTGGTGAGCGAACCAATCCTGGTCATTATGCAACGCTACAACTTTCGGGCTTGCCGCATGAAGCCAGCTAGGTTTTTGATTTAACTGCCGGCACCGGCGGCGATGCTGGCTATCGTTACTGACAAGGCGGCAAGCCAGCCGAGTTGGCTGAGATACGTGGCATCATCCGGCGATAGTTTTTCACTGTTTTTGATTTTCAAATTGATCCTTTCCAGTTCCGCATGCAATTTCTTCAGATTTTTTTCCTGGGCTTGCAATTCTTTCAGTTTGTCCAGTTGCACAATTCTCAATGCCTGAGTATTTAATTGGTTTTCCATAATGTGTTCTCCAGAGGATAGAAATGACAAACTAATGAACCCGCTTGCCGAACTACACTTTATGCGAATGTCATCATGTTCTCGGTGCGTTAGCGCACCTACACGGTTTCTATTCGCCAGCGCGACCGACCAGCCGACGGCAGTGTGCCGGCAGGATATCCGGGAGACTAGGGATGGCCCGGTGAACTTTGGTGGGAATTGGGTGCTTACAGGCTGTTTGAACAGGCACTACGGGTCTGTTATTGGCCTGGCCTGATCAGTTCAGGCGAAGCTGTGCGACCCGGAATCCAGGCGCCGGTGTTGCTTGCCGGATGGCTTGGCGGTTAAGCGTGGCCTTGAAATCCGGCTCGCCGATCGGGCCGCCGGAAGATGATGGGCCGCCGTTCAGAAGATTGTGGCCGCGGTGTATGCAAATGAAGATTTATTTTGCACTGCGTTCCGCAGCCTGCACGGTGTTAGCCACCAGCATGGTGATGGTCATCGGACCGACTCCGCCGGGAACCGGGGTGATCCAGCCGGCGACCTGTTTGGCTGAATCGAAATCCACGTCGCCGCACAGCTTTCCGTCAGGCAAACGGTTGATGCCGACATCGATCACCGCAGCGCCCGGTTTGATCATGTCGCCGGTGATCATTTTCGGCCTGCCGGTGGCGACGACAAGGATGTCGGCGTCGCGGGTGAACTTTGCGAGGTCGACGGTCTTCGACGTGCAGATCGTGACGGTGGCGTTCTGCTGCAACAGCATCAGCGCCATCGGTTTGCCGACGATGTTGCTGCGGCCCACCACGACGGCATGCTTGCCTTCGATGGCCACGCCGGACTTTTCCAGCAGCTTCATCGCGCCGAAAGGGGTACAGGGCGCGAAGCGCATGTTGCCGGTGACCAGCGCGCCGACATTCTCCGGGTGAAAGCCGTCAACATCCTTGTCCGGGCTGATCGCCTCAAGTACCCTGTTGCTGGCTATGTGTTTGGGCACCGGCAGTTGCACCAGGATGCCGTGTATCTTCGGGTCGCGATTCAACTCGGCAATCTTGCCCAGCAATGCGGCTTCGGGGGTGTCGGCGGGCATGACGATGTGCTCCGAATGCAGGCCCAGTTCGGCGCAGGCTTTCACCTTGTTGGCGACATACACCCTGGAAGCGGGGTCCTCGCCGACGATGATCACAGCCAACCCCGGTGTAATGCCGCGCGCCTTCAGCGCATCGGCGCGGATTTTCCACTCGGTGCGCACCTGTTGGGCGATAGATTTCCCGTCGATGATATGTGCGGTCATTCGGGTTACCTTGCAGTTCAGAATTGCGGTTTGTCGGGGGAACGCTGAAAATTCTCGACACCCAGCATGATCTCCTTGCGGGCTTCCTCTATGCCTTCCCAGCCGCCTATCTTCACCCACTTGTTGGGCTCGAGGTCTTTGTAATGCGCAAAGAAGTGTTCGATTTGCATCAGCACGATGGGGGGCAGTTCAGTGTAGTTCTTCAGTCCGCGATACAGTGTCGATAGCTTGTCGACCGGAACAGCCAGCACTTTCGCATCCTGGCCGGACTCGTCTTCCATCTTCAGTACCGCAAGCGGGCGGCAACGCACCACCACGCCGGTATTCAATGGCACTGGCGTGATGACCAGCACGTCCACCGGGTCGCCGTCGTCGGACAATGTGTGCGGGATGTAGCCATAGTTGCATGGGTAGTGCATTGCCGTGTTCATGAAACGATCCACAAAGATTGCCCCGGATTCCTTGTCCACTTCATATTTGACCGGTTCGCCGTGTTGGGGGATTTCGATGATGACATTAAAATCGTCGGGGAGATTTTGTCCGGAGGGGACTCTGTTCAAACTCATTATGCTGGGCCTTCCTGATGGGTTCTGGGTTAAAAATTAAAGGCGCGGATTGTATCATTTTGCGGGGATATTCCGAGGCGTTATTTCTTGTTACTGGTCTTGTTTTGATACATCAAATGATCGGCTTGTTCAAGCAGATCTTCCAGCGAGTATCCCTTGTATAAATCCAGGGTCTTGATCCCGACGCTGAAGGAAATTGAATATTCAGGCATGTTCTCTGCAAAATAAAATGCGATAGACTTGCGGAATCGCTCGACTATTTCAGGCGCCTGGGGACTCAAGATGCCGCTCAATAATACGGAAAATTCATCCCCGCCCAATCGTGCTACAACATCCGAATCCCTGAATATCGCTTTCATCTGTTCTGCAAAGGCGACCAATACCCTGTCTCCTGCCGCATGACCGAAGTTGTCGTTTATGGCCTTGAAGGCATTCAAGTCGATAATAACCAGCGATGCAGGTATGTTCTGGCGGGCACAGAAGTTCAGACTTTGTTTTGCAAGCGCAAGGAAGCCCCGCCTATTGGAAAGCTTTGTCAAGTCATCCAGTGTCGCCAGTTGAACGGCTATCAACTCGCGTTCGACGATCTTGGCGAGATCACCCATCACCCCGATGTCCTCATCAGTCAACTGGCGCGGTTTAGTGTCGACGATGCATAAGGTACCCAGCTTGCTGCCGTCCGCGTATTTCAGCGGAACGCCCGCATAGAATCGTATACAGGGGGGATCTGTCACTGCAGGATGATCAAAGAAGCGCTCATCCTTGGTCGTGTCGGGGATGATGAAGATATCATTGCCCAGTATGGCATGCCCGCAGAACGACAAGTCCCGTGGGCCTTCTTGAATGTTCATTCCCGCAGCCGATTTCAGCCACACTCGTTCCCTGTCGACAAGAGTTACGAAAGAAAAGGGAGTATCGAACAATCGCCTGGCCAATCGAGTCACTCGATCGAATCGTTCTTCAGCCGGAGTATCCAGGATGTTTAATGCATGCAGGACGCTTAAGCGATGCTCTTCATCAAGGGGTTTTTCAGGGATCTTCATTCTTCATTCGTCCTGAGATACTTGCTTCATGAATACTGAGATTGTTTTAGTTGTTGGCAGCAGCGACAGGGATATCGCAACAACCATATTCCCTTGTAAAAAACGCCATGGTTGGCAGCACCAGGGTAAAGTCAGATGGTAAAGTCGGACAACTTCTTCGGCACCGCAACATTCTTCAGGCGCACATACTGCGGCAGGCCGTCCTTGTATGGCGGATAGTCTTCGCCCTTGATCAGCGGCAACAAATAGGTGCGGCATTTTGCCGTGATGCCGAAACCGTCTGCGGTGATGAAATTGCGCGGCATGAATTTCTCCACGTTCGCAACCTTGGAGAGCGGTGCGACACCGACCTTCCATTTGTAGGGTTTGTCAGAGATGCGCTCGACGGTGGGCATTACCGCGTTCTGTCCCTTGAGCGCCAGCTCCACTGCGGCCTTGCCCAGTGCGTAGGCTTGGTCCACGTCGGTCTTTGATGCGATATGGCGCGCGGCGCGTTGCAGGTAATCGGCAACGGCCCAGTGGAATTTGTAGCCGAGCGCGTCCTTCACCATGTTGGCGACGACCGGCGCTGCACCGCCAAGTTGCGCATGGCCGAAGGCGTCGCGCGTGCCCTGTTCGGCGAGGAATTTACCGTCCGGGTAATGACAACCTTCCGAGACCACCACGCTGCAATAGCCATGTTTCTTGACCCTGGCATCCACTCTGGCTAGAAACTTCTTCTGGTCGAATTCGATCTCGGGGAACAGGATGACGACGGGGATGCCGTGATCCTCGACCAGTCCGCCCGCTGCCGCGATCCAGCCCGCATGGCGGCCCATCACTTCGAGGACGAATACCTTGGTCGATGTCTTGGACATTGAAGCGACATCAAAGCTGGCTTCCAGCGTCGAGACGGCAATGTATTTTGCCACCGAGCCGAAGCCGGGGCAGCAGTCGGTGATTGGCAGATCATTGTCCACGGTCTTGGGGACATGGATGGCTTGCACCGGATAACCCAGTTTTTCGGAAAGCTGCGAGATCTTGTAGCAGGTGTCGGCGGAGTCGCCGCCGCCGTTATAGAAGAAATAGCCGATGTTGTGTGCCTTGA
>LSLI01000069.1 GCA_001577345.1 Candidatus Gallionella acididurans | reverse complement strand
ATTGATACTTCCATAATTCACGACACCCTTGCCGTCATTGCGAACGAAGTGAAGCAATCCAGCAAGACCAAGATGCATTTTTTTAACCATCTGGATTGCCACGTCGGCTACGCCTCTGCCGCGCTTCGCTCGCAGCTGAAGCCTTGCTGCAATGACGAGGCATTCTGGATTCCCCGTATTCGCGGGATTGACGTGCCAGCTTTTTAATTTCCCCTTACCGCATTCAGAAATTCACGACGCCCTTGCCGTCATTGCGAACGAAGTGAAGCAATCCAGCAAGACCAAGATGCATTTTTTTAAACCATCTGGATTGCCACGTCGGCTACGCCTCTGCCGCGCTTCGCTCGCAGCCGAAGCCTTGCTGCAATGACGAGGCATTCTGGATTCCCCGAATTCGCTGGAATGACGTGCCGGTTTTTTAATTTCCCCTGACCGCATTCAGAAAGATGTGTCACTGTCATCAAATATGAAAACCTCAATAATCGCATCACACCCGGCACACATCCGTGCCCCGCAAGAATACCATCCCCGCCCCGAGTTTTAAGTGTGCC
This sequence comes from Candidatus Gallionella acididurans, assembly GCA_001577345.1. Classification (GTDB taxonomy): domain Bacteria; phylum Pseudomonadota; class Gammaproteobacteria; order Burkholderiales; family Gallionellaceae; genus Gallionella; species Gallionella acididurans. The sequence goes on along the minus strand of LSLI01000069.1, from coordinate 17,078 downwards.
ATGCACGGCACACCAAATGACAGGTCTTCGACAAACATAAGCAGAAATTAATTTGAACCTGCCCCGTTAATTCCAGTAAAGTAGCTTCCTGCAATTCACGCCGGTATATATCCATGAACACAGAAGAGTTAAGCAAGGAACAACGCATCTTGCGCGCAATGCGCAAGACCCTGGGCAACGTCGTCAAGGACGTGACACCACTCGGCGGACGCACCAACCCGCTGGCGGACAGCACCATCCAGGACATCAAGGATTGTTTTGCCCTGATTTCGGAGCGCGAAAGAGAGTTGGCCCAGGCACTCAACTTCGATCAAGCCAAACCCTATTACGCAGACGGCGAGATTCCGAATGCGAAAGTGATCAACATCGTAAAACCGGGCAAAGAGTAGTGCCAGAGGTTGCAAGCCGGCGCCCATACAGGCCAAGTTAACCGCGACAAACCAAAGGCAGGAAAATCGCCGGCTATCACGGATAATCCCGGCGGCAAAAATACAATACTAACTTGCTCCATCCCATTGCTTTTCCAGCCGAGTAACGACTGATGCCCTCTCCCTCTTCCCGCGAACGCTGGCTGCTCCCCCTGGGGCTTTTCATCCTCTCCGTCATCTGGGGCTATTCCTGGGTGCTTTCCAAGCAGGCGCTGACCCATGCGCCACCGTTCGCGTTCGCGGCGGAGCGCAGTCTCGGCGGAGCGCTGGCCCTGTTTCTGGCACTCAAACTCATGGGCAGGCCGCTCAAGTTGATCGCCCCCGCCGCCACGCTTGCGATCGGTTTTTTTCAAATCACCTGCTTCATGGCGCTTTCGACCTGGGCACTGGTGGAAGGCGGCCCCGGCAAGACTGCGGTGCTGATCTTTACGATGCCCATCTGGGTGCTGCTGCTCGCCTGGCCGATCCTGGGCGAGCGCATCCGCGGCACGCAGTGGCTGGCCGCTGCGAGCACACTCACCGGCCTGCTGCTGATCATCGAACCCTGGAACATGCACACCAGCCTGCTCAGCAAATTCCTCGGCGTCATGGCAGCATTGAGCTGGGCCATCGGCACCGTGCTCGTCAAGCGCCTGCGCGCCAAACAGCAGGTAGACCTGCTCTCCATGACCACCTGGCAGATGCTGTTCGGCGCCGTGCCGCTGGTCGTGATTGCGGTCGTGATTCCCGAGCGCGCCACCGACTGGTCCGCGGCCTACATCGGCATCCTTGCCTTCATGTCCGTGATCAGCACGGCGCTGTGCTGGTGGTTGTGGATCACGCTGCTCGACCGGGTGCCCGCATGGGAAGCCAGCCTTTCCGTGCTCGGCACGCCGGTGGTGGCGATCGTTTCATCGCGCCTGATGATGGGGGAAGAATTCAAGTTGAGCGAAATGATGGGCATCCTGCTGATAGGCGCTGGGCTGGCGCTGTTGTCACTGATCGGTTGGGCCGCCAGCCGTCGTGGCGCGAAGTGAAGAATTCAGCCACTTGATAAAACTTATAAATAACTTATACTCGCGGCATGAACACCATCGAATGGTCAGCCAAAGCGGTGCGGCAACTTCGCAAGATTGCAGATAAACGCAAGCGGCAGAGCATCTTCGCCGAAGCGCAACATCTCGCAAACTGGCCGGACTGCCAAGGCGACATCAAACGCCTGCAAGGCCGCGACGGTTACCGGCTACGCGTAAGTGACCATCGGGTGATATTTGAAATTGACCAGAGCGGCACCCCAATCATCGTCACTATCATACAAGTGGAGAAACGAAATGAACGCACCTACTAACATCCAGATTCTGAAAGACGCAAAAGGCAAACCCGCCTTCGCCGTGATTCCCTACGCGGAATACATCAGCCTGTCCAAGCAACAGGCTCCGACCATCCCCAACGCGGTGGTCAACAAAGTCATCAACAAGGACATGACACCCATACGCGCATGGCGCGAACACCTCGGTCTCACCCAAACAGAAGTTGCGCGCCGCCTCGGCATTTCGCAAAGCGCCTACGCGCAGCAAGAAGCGAAAGAACCCGTCAGAAAATCCACCCGCGAAAAAATCGCTCAAGCATTGGGGATCGTGTCGGAACAACTGGCGATTTAAGATTGGTTTAAAACCGTGTCCCTGATTGTTTACATGTAATTCGCACTTGCAGAGAACGGAAACATGTACCGGGAAATCCTGAAATTCTGGTTCGAAGAAATCGAACCGTCGCAATGGTGGAAAAAGGATGAAGATCTGGACCGGCTGATCACCGAACGGTTTTCGGATATTCATCACCGTGCAATTCATTGCGAGCTGTTCGAGTGGCGCAAGGATGCGCACGGCAGGCTGGCGGAGGTGATCGTGCTCGACCAGTTTTCGCGCAACATGTTCAGGAATTCTCCCCTGTCATTCGCCCATGATGCCCTGGCGCTCGCACTGGCACAGGAAGCCATTTCAGTGGGTGCAGACAAATCATTGGAGCAGGCCGAGCGCAGCTTCCTCTATATGCCGTTCATGCACAGCGAGTCGTTGCAGATCCATGAGATCGCCACCAGGTTGTTCCGGGACAATGGCAACCAGAACAGCCTCGATTTCGAATTGAAGCACAAGGCAATCATTGCGAGATTCGGCCGCTATCCGCACAGGAACAGCATCCTTGGCAGGAAATCCACCGATGAGGAAATCGAGTTCCTGAAGCAACCGGGATCGGGGTTCTGACGAACAGCAGTCAGTATCAGCCAACACAACACCAGCACAGGGTTGAACGCCTTGCATGCGTGCGGCACAAACAAGCAAGGAGCGATATACTTGCGGTGAAATATTTGAACCTGACGCATTTAATTTGCATTGTTCACGTTACAATTATTTAGGCACAGTTGACGCGTTAGCCATATGAAAGGAAATATGATGAACAGAATCGACGTTCCCATTGCACAGCTTTCGTTTACCCAAAAATTGGATTTAATGGAAATGCTTTGGGCGGACATGGTTGTCAACGAAAAGAATCTGGATTCACCGGCTTGGCACGGGACGATTCTCAGTGATCGCGAAGCAGCCTTGAATACAGGCAAGGTAACCGTTTCAAACTGGGAAGAAGCCAAAGAAAGAATCAAGAAAAACATCTCATGAGGATAAAAATCCTCAGCGCCGCAGAGGACGATCTCGAAGATGGCCACCGATTCTACGAATCACAAGCCGACGGTCTCGGCACATATTTTCTTGATACGCTCTACTCCGACATTGACTCACTGGCTTATTTTGCAGGAATGCACCGCGGGTGCTGGGCTACCACCGGCTACTCTCCAAACGTTTTCCATTCGCTGTTTATTATCGTGTAGCTGACGATGAAGTCATCGTCTACGCTGTTCTTGATTGCCGCCGAAATCCAGGCTGGACAAGGGAAAAACTATCCAAATGACGAAGCATGCATTTGAATATAGACCTGCCCCGCGACTTTAGCGGGTAATTATTTCGAGTTTTTATTCGTGGCCGTGGTCGCGTGTATGCGCAAGTTGCTGGTGATATTGAATGCGATGATGAAGCATGATCAGGCGTGGCATTATGAAGCCGCCTAAACTACCTGTTCATTGGGTGGTATCAAGACAGTTGCTGTCCCCGGTTGTTCGTGTCCCCGGTTGTTCCGGTTGTTCCCGCCAGCCGCGCGCCATACTCCGGGGCCAAGCCTGGGTTAGAATCCGCACTGCTTCCTATTAAGGTTTCCCAATTTGATGACAGTGACGCATCTTTCGGACTGCGGCAAGGAGAAATTAAAAAACTGGCATGTCCCTCCCGCGAAAGCGGAATCCAGAATGCCTTGGCATTGCAACAAGGCTTCAGCTGCGAGCGATGGCACAAACACCTGTCATTGCAATAACCAGCGACTTGCCAGCTTGCTGGCTTATAACCAACCACTTGGCAACCGTTTTGTGGTTGATTAGTGGGATGGCTAGTTGTTTCACCAGTCGATTGGCTATAACCAACCACTTGGCAACCGTCTTCTGGTTGCTTAGTGGGATGGCTAGTCGTTCCACCAGTGGTTCCATCAGGAGGCGAAGCCGACGTGGCAATCCAGTAATACAAACCGCTGGATTGCTTCACTTCGTTCGCAATGACGGCAAGGGTGTCATGAATTATGGAAGTATCAATAATAATTATTTTAAAGCCCATGTTGACTTTCGCTCCCCACTCCCCCATGCGCACCTCCGGTCTTAGCCAATGCCTGCTTGATCCGGGTGCCAAGCCAGGCCACTTGGACCATCTGCTGCATGAGCGGTGTAACCTCAAATGATGATTAAACCCACCAAGCCGTATCTGTCCGAGCTGAACGGCATCCTCTCATTGCAGTTTGATGAGTGGTCAACACAAAGCGAGATGAACATTGATGACACGGATGAGTTGGTCATTCCGTATACCCGCGTGATCATGAGTTTTTTGTTGCTGGAACCCTCGCCCAGACATGTCGCGATGATAGGGTTGGGGGGCGGCTCTGTGGCGAAGTATTGTTACCGCTATTTGCCGGATGCCGAGATTACGGCAATTGAAATCAGTCCCGATGTGATTGCGCTGCGCAATGAATTTGCCATTCCCAAGGATGATGCGCGCTTTAGCGTATTGCTGGGTGACGGGGCCGAGTGGGTGGCCGAAACCGACAGCCGGCCGGATGTGCTGATCGTGGATGGATTTGATGCCGATGGATTACCCGCCCAATTATGCAGCCAGCCCTTTTATGATAATTGTCATGCCGCGCTGGCAGACAACGGCATCATGGTCGTCAATATCTGGAAAGGTTACCCGCGCTACGATGAATACATGTCGCGCATCAACAACAGTTTTGACGGGATCAAGGTGGTCATGGAGGCGGGGGAGGACTTGAACCATATCGTGCTCGCCGTGAAAAATAGCGCGCCCCCCCTTCCCCCTCCTCCATCCGTCATCACGCCAATCTATTGCGTCAGTCTCACCCCCTGAATTTCCAGGCGAAAGCCAACAGGCTGATACGGGCATTGCCCAATGGTGATGATTGATATTGCGCTTGGGTTAAAATCAAGGCTTACCCGTGTTCACTAAACCGCTTTGCTGCCCGATTCTCACATTCCCGATTTGATTGACGCTTCAATCGCGCAACCCGTCTCCCCGATGCGTATCGCCCAGTTTCGCCAGCGCCTGCGCGATCTCGGTGCCAAGCCGTGCCACGAAGACAGGCTGCTGCGCGGCTGGAGCCAGGTCTGCTCGTACGACAGAGTTCACAGTCCGGCGGAAACTTTCTTTCCGCTGGCGCTGCGCAACGGGTTGCCCGCCATCGAGGCGGAGTTGCATGGACTCGCGCGCCTGCACAGTGAACATCCCGCCGGATCAGGCGTCGCACGGCTGCTGGTGGAACTGCATGACGGGTCGATGGTAGAAAGCGTGTTGCTGCCGCGCGGCGGGCTGTGCGTATCGACGCAGGTGGGTTGTGCCGTGGGCTGCGTGTTCTGCATGAGCGGCCGCGCCGGTTTGCTGCGCCAACTCGGCAGCGCCGAGATCGTCGCCCAGGTGGTGCTCGCGCGCCGTCGCCGCGCGGTGAGCAAGGTGGTATTCATGGGCATGGGAGAACCGGCCCACAATCTCGACAACGTGCTCGAAGCGATCGAGCTGCTCGGCACACAGGGCAACATCGGCCACAAGAACCTGGTGTTCTCCACGGTGGGTGATTTGCGGGTGTTTGAGCGGTTGATGGACTCACCCCCTATCAAACTTTCCCCCGCAGGCGGGAGAAAGAGCGAACGAGAAAAGCAATCTTCAATCCTTGTCAAACCGGCGCTCGCGCTTTCACTGCACACCACCGATGAAACACTGCGCGCCAGGTTGTTGCCACGCGCGCCCCAGATCGCTGTCGAGGAGCTGGTGGACCGCGCCGAAGTGTATGCGCGCGCCACTTCCTATCCGGTGCAATATCAATGGACGTTGCTGGAGGGCATCAACGACAGCAACGCCGAACTGGAAGGCATAACCCGCTTGCTCGCCGGGAAATACGCCGTGATGAACTTCATTCCCTTCAACAACGTCGACGGACTGGATTATCGCCGCCCCTCAACCGAACGGATCGCAACTATGGTGCATACCCTGAAGCAGCACGGCATCCTCGCCAAAGTGCGCGATTCGGCAGGCCAGGAGATCGAGGGTGCGTGCGGACAGTTGCGGGCGCGGGCGGTGAAAGAGAAACGTGGCAAGAAGATATCGTTCGATACGGCTATCCAAGGAAACGCCGATTAAGTCCTGATTCGTCATTCCGGCGAAAGCCGGAATCCGGTATATTCAATCAACTGGACACCGGCCTTCGCCGGTGCGATGACTTATTGATCTTTCCGTTATTCATTACACCGTTCGCCCTGAGGTATCGAAGGGTGTAGACCGCCTGGTGATTGGGCTTCGATACCTCAGCCCGAACGGCAGGTTTGTCGCTAATTATGGAATGCTCAATAATCGGCGTTTCCCTGAATCCCTTCCCCCTCATATGCAAGCAGGACCTGCACTTATGTTTGCTGGCGCACGGTTTGCACGCGCCTGAAAGATTAAGGTGACGAGATTAGCTGATATCCAAAGGCAAACTCATGAACAGATCATACGACGTGGCCATCATCGGCTCAGGCTCTGCCGGACTATCGGCGCTGCGCGAGGTGCGCAAGCAGACCGATAATTTTGTGCTGATCAATGACGGCTTCTACGGTACTACCTGCGCGCGCGTGGGATGCATGCCTTCGAAAACGCTAATCGAGGCGGCCATCGCCTTTCACCGGTGCAAGGCGCTCGGGAGCTTCGGCATGGGCGGTGCGGAGGGGCTTGTTGTCGATATCCCCGCCGTATTGAGGCGCGTGCGCCGGTTGCGCGACGGTTTCGTTGCGGGCATGCTCAAGCTTACGGATGAGATGAAAGAGCACAGCATTGCGGGCCGTGCCCGGTTCCTCGAGCCGCAGATTCTGGCGGTCGGTGAACGCCGCGTGCACGCGAAGAAGATCATCATCGCTACCGGTTCCCGTCCGGTCGTTCCCAAGGAATGGGCCGCACTCGGCACACGGATGCTGACCAGCGATGATCTGTTCGAGCAGGAAACATTGCCGTCGCGCATGGCGGTGATCGGCATGGGGGCTCTCGGCAGCGAGATCGCCCAGGCGCTCGCCCGGCTTGGGATAGAGGTTACCGGTTTCGGTTCCGACGAGCATATCGCCGGGCTGAGCGATCCCGATGTCAACAGACAGGCCGTGGCATTGTTGCGGGCGGAGTTCGCCATACATCTGGGCCAGGCAGCCGAGCCGGTCATCGAGGGTGAGCGTATCCGCGTGCATGCCGGGAACGAGAGTGCCGTGGCCGACAAGGTGCTGGTCGCGCTCGGACGCCGTCCCAATGTCGACCAGATGGGCATCGAGAACCTGGGCATCGAGCTCGACAAACACGGCGTGCCGCCTTTCGATGCGCGCTCCATGCAGATCGCCGGTCTTCCCGTGTACATCGCGGGCGATGCCAGCCGTCATTTGCCGTTGCTGCACGAGGCTCTCGACGAGGGGTATATCGCCGGATATAACGCGCCGCGGAATGAACCGGTATGCTTCGAGCGACGCGTGCCGCTGGCGATCGTCTTTACCGATCCCGGCATCGCCGTGGTCGGGCAGTCCTTCAAAACCCTTAACGAGGATGAGATCGTCATCGGCGAAGTCGATTTCTCGAGTCAGGCGCGCGCGCGTATGGCGGAGGTCAATCACGGCCTGTTGCGCGTATATGCCGAGCGTAGCAGTGACAGGCTATTGGGTGCCGAGATGTGCGCGCCGCAGGGTGAGCATCTTGCCCATCTGCTGGCGCTGGCGGTGCAGCGCAAGCTGACGGTGCGCGAGTTGCTGGGCATGCCGTTCTATCATCCTGTCCTTGAAGAGGGCTTGCGCACCGCGTTACGTGACGCCGCCAGCAAGCTGGGCGGCGCAGCTGCCCCCGATCTGGGCTACTGCGATCGGATGGGCGCTGACGCGATCGATTAGCGCCAGCGCGCCGATGTCGGGCGGGAGATTCACCAGAGGGTGATCATTTCGCTGTTACTGGCGTTGTTGGCGACCATGCTTTCGCCGCTGGCGCGGTGCAATAAAACACGTCATTCCCGCGCAGGTGGAAATCCAGCGAGAAATATGTTCCGCAACAAGTGTCCCGCTTCGCGGGCGATTTATAATTGTCTGGATTCCCGCCTGCGCGGGGGAATGACGAGCCTATCGGATTATCCGGGTTGAATATAGACAAACCTGCCGAATGTCAGGCAGGCTATGGTTTTGGTAATGTGACGGGGAGTCACCCGATGGGTGAATCGAAACTGAAGAAGGCAAAGCACGCAGAGCCGCTCATGACGTGCGCGGGTGTGCAGACGGTCGCGGGTCAAGTGCAGGTGCGATGGGAAAGCAAAAGTGCGTCCACGCCGATGGCCTATTCTGCCATTTTGCGCGCTACTTGGTGACCATCATTGCAGACTGGTGAACACGCTAATATATTGCCCCCACACCGATACCCGCACTGGTTGAAAATCCATGACACGCCGCAAGCACTACCACGTCTATGTGATCGAACTGTCGAAAGCCGTGCTGCACGAAGGCCGTTTCAAGCGTTGCAATCCCGGCTACGTTCCGGGCAAGCCCTGCGTCTATGTCGGCATGACCGGTCTCGATCCCGACGTGCGCTTCGACAAGCACAAGGCCGGCATCCAGTCCAACCGCTACGCCATGGAATACGGCTTGCGCTTATTGCCAGACCTTTATGAGGGTTTCAACCCGATGTCGTATGACGAGGCATGTGCAAGGGAAGTGGAAATCGGCATCGACCTGCGCGAGGCGGGATTCGGCGTGTGGCAGGCTTGAAACGCCAGCAAGGATGCCCCGCCTCATCTGACGTCACGACAATGCGGCAGCTTCGTCCTGCAGCAAATGCCCGGTCTTCACCAGGATGGTGCAGCCCTCGATGCTGAAAGGGCAATGTGCGCTGAGGTGCGGACTGCGCAGCCAGCTGCCGGCGGGGTAGCGGCCGAATTCATCCTCGAACACGCCATCCAGCACATAGATCTCTTCCCCGCCGTAGTGGCGGTGGGGGTTGAACCGTGTGCCCGGCGCCCAGCGTACCAGGGCGGTGTGCCGGGTGCCAAACTCAGACAGCGGCATTACCGAGAGGCCACCCACCAGGCCCTGGTACCAGGGCATAGCCGCGGTATCCACCACGATGCGCTGATTGCCTTCCATCTCAAGATGATGCCGTTTGACGAAAAGCATGCAGCCCGACGCGGACTCGCAGGCATGCGATGAACCGGGCGGGTTCTTGATGTAAACACCCTTGCCGTAGCTTCCGAATTCGTCAGTCAGCACGCCATCGAGAACCACGATCTCATCACCCAGGTCATCGGTGCAACTGGCCATCCTTGATCCGGGTGCGCATTGGACGATAGCCGTGGCGCGTGCCGCTACCCCGGTGCCACCCTCCAGCGTGCGCAGCTGAATCCCCGCCAATGGCGAAGCTGCCCACGGCAAAGTGTATGTTTGAATGGCGACGCGCCTGGAAATATCCGAATTGATCTTCATACACCTGCCGACCGGGAGAAAAGTTGTACAGCAGTGACGGACTCAATGTCTGCCTTGCTGTACAGGCTGATCGTACCACCATGCCGAGCCCGGCGGAAAGCGGGAATTTATACATGACACTGAAACTGAACCATTCAATACCAAGAATGTCGGAGTGCTCGCCATGTTCGGGCAGGTGCTGCATGGATGGAGTTGGTTGGCGGCGTTCATTGTTGGCCACCCAACCGGGAGCGCAACCAAATATCTTGTAGACGGAGCTTTGATTCATGTCCGATGATTCCCTGCAATCAGAAATCAAATATCATCAATCCGTGAAAAGACTGCTGGTCATACTGATTGGATCGGTATTTGCTGTAAACCTGCTGGCGGCTTTGTTGCTGGAAATACTGCCGAAGATATCCAGGATGTATCTCTTGCTGCTGGACTCGGCCCTGCAGTCTGTCCTGATCTTCCCCATCTTCTACTTGCTGGTATTCCGCCCCTTGTTGAAGTGCATGAACAAGCTCAAACAGGCCGAGGATAGTTTGCGCACTGTCTCGGTCGCTTTCGAGACCAGAGATCCGATTCTGATCACCGATGCACAAGCCAACATCCTCCGGGCCAACAAGATGTTTCTAAAGATTTCCGGCTATAGCCTGGATGAGTTGATCGGAAAGAATCCCCGTATTCTGAAGACAGAGCGGTATGGCGAGGATTACTACAAGAAAATGTGGGGTCATTTGTTGCACCATGGCTCCTGGGCCGGGGAAACTCGTATCAGGGACAAGGAGGGCAATGACTTTGCAATCGGCATGGTCATCACTGCGGTAAAAAATGACCGGCATGAAACTACTCATTACGTTGCCACATACAGTTTTTAGCCCGCCCGCTTTAACAAGGCGGTTCAATACCAGGCTCCCTTGACGCATGACGCAATGAACAAAGCCGGCGTATAGCCGGCTTTGTTCATTGCGTCACCGGCCCTTCAAGTAACACCAGCCCAGCAGGCAATTGCCAGGGCAGTACCCAACAGCATTGTTACAGCAATCGATAGCAGCTTGCCTATCATTTGATATTTCTTCTCATCTGCATTGATGAAATTCTGGTTGCTCATTATTTGTTCTCCTTGGAAAAATTAAACCCTCCAACTGAAAAAATCAGACCGGTTCGGCAGGCCCGGGTTCCATGAACTGCTGGCGGTGCTGAATGGAGACCGGCCGAATTCGTTTCGAACCCGCGCCTTAAGTGTCTTTATGAAGAATAATTTAAGTGAGCACCTTTCAACATTGGCTATGATTTGAAATGCGGCATTATTGATCTTTCCGTTATTCATTACACCGTTCGCCCTGAGGTATCGAAGGGTGTAGACCGCCTAGTGATTGGGCTTCGATACCTCAGCCCGAACGGCAGGTTTGTCGCTAATTATGGAATGCTACAATTCAAGCTGACAAGCACCAGCTCATTCCGTGTCGATGCAAACCATGACAGCCAACCAGTCCGAATTCATCCAGCTGCATCACGCCAGCGATCAGCAGCTCCGCGCCGAACTGAGCGCCGGGTTGTTATCCGCATCCGCCTTTGCCTCGCCAAAATACTTTTACGATGCGCTGGGTTCCAGGCTGTTCGCGGCAATTTGCGAGTTGCCGGAATATTACCTGTCGCGCACGGAGGCCTCGATTATTGATGCATACCTGGGCGAGATCGCCGCGGCAGTCGGCATGGGCGGTACGCTGATCGATCTGGGTGCGGGGAACTGCGCCAAGGCGGCGCGCTTGTTCCCTGCCCTGCAACCCGCGCAATATGTGCCGATCGACATCTCGGTCGATTTCCTGCGCGATGCTGTGGGCGACCTGCAACAACGGTTCCCGCACATCAGGATGACCGGGCTGGGGCTGGATTTCTCCAGTGAATTGCAATTGCCGGACAGTGTGCAGCGCAGGCAGCGGTTATTCTTCTATCCCGGCTCTTCGATCGGCAACTTCACGCCCGCAGAGGCGGCGGCTTTTTTCAGGCGCCTGCATGCCGCTTGCGGGAATGACGGTGGATTGCTGGTCGGCGTGGACCTGGTCAAGGCCACGGCGATCCTGGATGCGGCCTACAACGATGCGCTGGGCGTGACCGCAGCGTTCAACCTCAATCTGCTGCTGCACCTGAATCGCTTGCTGGGTGCGGATTTCGATATTGCCGAATGGCGGCATGTCAGTTTCTTCAACACGGCGCAAAGCCGGATCGAGATGTACCTTGAAGCCAGGCAAGCCGTCACGGTGAAATGGCAGGGCGGCGAGCGCCGTTTTCAGCAGGGCGAGCGCATCCATACCGAGAACAGTTACAAGTACACCCCGGAAGATTTTGTGCAATTGCTGCAGCAGGCGGGATTCAAGGTGACCCGCACCTGGAACGATGCCGATGATTGGTTCATGGTTTGCCATGCGCGAGCGATGTGAATGAACGCCGCCCCCCCGGGGATGCATGAATTATTGATACTTCCATGATTCATGCCTTTCCGTCATTGCGAATGAAGTGCTGGGGCTCAAAGTGCCCTCATTGTGAATGAAGTGCAGAGGCTCAAAATACCTTCATTGCGAACGGAGTGAAGCAATCCAGCCAGACAAAAATGCATTTTTTTAAACCATCTGGATTGCCACGTCGGTTTCACCTCCTCGCAATGACGAAGTATTACGGCGACGGATAGAATTCAAAGTGCCGTCTTTGCGAACAAAGTGAAGCAATCCAGCTGCTTGTTATTACGGGGCACGCAACATGGTGAAACAGCCGGCAATTTATATTTTGGCAAGTCAGCGTAACGGCACACTTTACGTCGGCGTGACTTCAAATCTTGTTAAGCGGGTGTGGGAGCATAAAAATGATCAGGTGGACGGTTTCTCCCACCGTTATGGTGTGCACATGCTGGTGTACTACGAGATTCTCGATACGATGGACGCGGCTATTACGCGAGAAAAGCAGATCAAGGCCGGATCAAGGGCGAAGAAATTGCGATTGATAGATTCCATGAATCCGGATTGGAATGATTTGTATGCCAGTATTGTGTGAGTTTCGTCATTGCGAATGAAATGGTGGGGCTCAAAATTCCGTCATTGCGAACGAAGTGCTGGGTCTCAAAGTGCCGTCATTGCGAACGAAGTGAAGCAATCCAGCAAGACAAAAATGCATTTTTTAAAGCCACCTGGATTGCCACGTCGGTTTCACCTCCTCGCAATGACGACGTGTTCTGGATTGCCGCGTCGGCTACGCCTCCTCGCAATGACAAGGCGTTCAGCATTCCCGCTTTCGCCGGAATGACGGCATGCATGTTGTGAATCACGAATACCTCAAGAGATCGCGCAGGTCCTGAACCCGGCAAAGATGTCATCGCGCTCCGGCATGAAAAAATTGCGGTAGCGCGCCGAGCGTATCCGCGGACGGGTGACGAATGACGCGCCGCGCAGCACCTGGTGGGTGCCGAACCACGGCGCCGAATATTCCAGGTACCTGTCCGCCGTGAATCCGGGGTAGGGTTCGAACGGAGAACTGGTCCACTCCCACAGATCGCCCCAGCGGAAATCGGGCTGTCCCGACAAAGCTGTACGCCCCGGCAACGCCGCCTGGCCCGACAAAGCCGCAAGCTCCCACTCCGCTTCGCTGGGCAGGCGGCGTCCGGCCCAGCGGCAATAGGCCTGTGCCTCGTGCAGATTCACATGGCGCACCGGTTCGTCATCCGGCAGCGCAACCGTCATGCCGTAGCGCTCGCACATTTTGCCGTCACGCTGCCAGTAGCGCGGGGCGGTTCGGTTTGTGTTGGCCAGCCATGCCTGCCCGGCCGCGCTCCAGAATTGCAAGCTGTCATAGCCGCCTTCCAGCATGAATTGCCGGTACTCCCGGTTCGATACCGGGGTTGAGCTGATGTCGAATGCAGGCAGGCGGACAGCATGGGACCACTTCTCGTTGTCGAAGACAAATTCGTGCGTCACGGGGCTGCCCAACTGAAATGTCGTGCTCTCGAAGTGCAAATCGCGCGGCGGTGTTGATGATTCCCGGGCCACCGGCAAGGATGCTCCCGCCAGGATAGCCGGCGCGGTCAATCCCAGTGTTTGCAGCGTGTAAACAAAGGCCTCGCCGTGCATGTCCTCGTGCGCCAGCACCAGGCGAAACGGATACAGCGCGGTCGCGTCATCCGGAGCATGTGCAAGTTTTTCCAGGATGCGCCGCAGAATCTCATCCGCATATCTTTTTATCGCAGCGGTATCAGGCAGGTCGAGCTTCCAGCGGGTGGCGTGTGCGACGGTGTTCGAGTCGAACCAGCGGTCGCCCGCATCCAGCGGGCAGGCTCGCCGCGCCGATGCGGGATGGCTAGTGGCGGCCTCGCGCAAGACAAACCATTCGGCGAACCATGCGATATGGCCGAGTTCCCACAGCGGCGGATTGACGATGGCGAGATAAGGCACACGTGCCGGATCATCCAGTCCGGCTGCCTGAAAGCGCTCGAACAGCGCCAGCGTATAATCACGCGCATCCTGCAGCATGGCCGCCAGTTGGGCGGGCGTGGCGTTCCGGAAGGAAGAATGAATTGGCATCGTTAAATGGCTAAACCGCATATCGTCATTATCAGTCCCGCACTGGCCAATGCCAACAACGGCAATTGGCAAACAGCCCGGCGCTGGTCGCGCTTCCTGCGCAAGGATTACCGGGTATCGATCGCGCTGCAATGGGACGGCAAACCTTGTGACGCGATGATAGCACTGCATGCCCGGCGCTCGGCATCATCCATTGCCGCATTTTCTGCCGCGCATCCAACATTGCCGCTGGTCGTCGTGCTCACGGGCACGGATCTGTACCGGGATATCTTGACGGACGAGAATGCGCAACGATCCCTGCAATCGGCCACCCACGTGGTGGTGTTGCAGCCCGCGGGTCTGGAGATGCTCGACCAGGCATTACGCAAAAAGACCCGGGTCATCTTTCAGTCCGCGCCGTCGCTCAAGGCCATCGACAAGCATCCCGCAACCCCGTCGCGATATTTCGACGTGACGATGATAGGCCACATGCGCGACGAGAAAGACCCCGCCACTTTCATGCACGCGGCGGAATTTCTGCAGTCGAGAAAGATCCGCCTGATCCATATCGGCAGCGCGCTGGACCCGGCCCTGGGCAGGCTGGCCGAAAAGACCCGGCAGCGCTACCCGCAATACCAATGGCTGGGCAATTTAACCCATGCCGCGACGCGCCAACGACTGAAGCGCAGCCACCTGATGGCCATCACTTCCCGGATGGAAGGCGGCGCCAACGTGATCATAGAAGCCGTCACCAGCGGCGTGCCGGTGCTGGCCAGCGACATCCCGGGCAATCGCGGCATGCTGGGCGAAAAATATACGGGCTACTTTCCGCCCGGCGATAGTTTAAAATTGGCGCAGCTGATTGAACGTGCTGCCGGCGACCCGGAATTCTACGGCTGGCTGCAGGCGCAATGTGCAGCCCGTGCCCCGCTTTTTGCACCGGAACGGGAACGCGCATCATTACTGGAATTGCTGGAAAACTGTTTCACCCAAACATAGAGGCACACATGGACACCTTGCACACCGACAACATCAAGCTGACTTCCTTTTCCCATGGCGGGGGCTGCGGCTGCAAAATCTCTCCCGGCCTGTTGACCGAGATCCTGAAATCATCGAGCGGATTCCCCATCCCCGAACAATTGCTGGTCGGCATCGAGACCGCTGATGATGCCGCCGTATACAAGCTCAACGATGAGCAGGCACTGATCGCAACGACGGATTTCTTCATGCCTATCGTTGACGATCCGTTCGATTTTGGGCGCATCGCCGCAACCAATGCGATCTCGGATGTCTATGCGATGGGCGGCACCCCGATCATGGCACTGGCATTGGTTGCGATGCCGATCAAGCAATTGTCCATCGACGTCATCGGAAAGATCATCAAGGGCGGCGAGACTGTCTGCACCGAGGCCGGCATTCCCATTGCGGGCGGGCACTCGATCGATTCGGTGGAGCCGATTTATGGCCTGGTAGTGATGGGACTGGTTCACCCCTCCCGGATCAAGCGCAATTCCGGCGCCCGGGCCGGCGACAAGCTGATCCTCGGCAAACCGCTCGGCGTGGGCATTTTGTCCGCCGCATTGAAGAAAGGCCAGCTTGATGCCGAGGGATATGCCGCGATGCTGGCGACCACCACCCAGCTCAACAGGCCCGGCATGGCCCTGTCCAATCTCCCGGACGTCCATGCGATCACCGACGTGACCGGCTTCGGCCTGCTCGGTCATTTGCTGGAAGTGGCGCGCGGCAGCAAACTGAAAGCCCGCATCGATATGGCGCAGGTTCCGCTGTTGCGGAATGTGCACCAGCTTGCGGAAAGCGGTTTTGTGACCGGTGCTTCCGAGCGCAACTGGGCGGGCTATGGTCATGACGTAAACCTTGCCGCATCCATCACCCCGGTGCAAAAAGCGCTGCTGACCGATCCCCAGACATCCGGCGGCCTGCTGGTGTCATGCTCACCCGCGGCGGTAGATCAAGTGCTGGCGATCTTCGCGCGGGAAGGCTTTGCCGATGCAGCCGTGATCGGTGAAATGTCAGCGGGTGCTGCCCGGATCGAAGTGACGCCCTGATCGAACATCCTTGGTAGGAGCGGGCCATCTTCGCGGGGCTGGCATAGCAGCAAGCGATGCAAAACTCTATCCCATATACGCCCCGGACTATAGTGCAATCCACTTCACCGCCCCCGATGGCATCCGCCTGGCAGTGACCAACTACAGGCAAGAGCGTCGCGAGCGTCATGACAATTGGTGTCGGGAAACCCTACCCCTTGTGTTGAGCCTGGCTGATTAAATTGGCGGTCTGTCGCCAATTGTTCCTATTGACATATAACGCTTGGCGTAATACCCTAAGCGTCATGATCAAGTCGTTTTCCTGCAAGGATACACAAGCGCTGTTCGAAGGGAACAATCCGCGACGCTTCCGGGCGATTCAGGCAGTGGTCGAACGCAAGCTGACACAACTGGACGCCGCAGCCACGCTGGATTTTCTCCGCGCTCCACCGGGCAATCGCCTTGAGGCTTTGCGGGGTGATCGCAAGGGGCAATGGAGCATCCGGGTGAATGACCAATGGCGTATTCCATTTCATGTAAAAAAATGGGTCAAGTTCAAGAATGGCGACGTGTTCGATGTCGAGATCGTCGATTACCACTGACTAGATAGATTATTAGGAGATCAACATGGTAAAGAATGGAATGCGCCCGGTACATCCGGGAGAAATTTTGCGCGAGGAATACATCGTGCCTATGGGCATAAGCGTCCACGCGCTGTCGCAGGCATTGCGTGTGCCCGCCACGCGGCTGCACGAGATCGTCAAGGAGCGCCGCTCGATCACGCCCGATACCGCGTTGCGGCTGGCGCGCTATTTCGGCACGGATGCGCAGTCGTGGCTGAACCTGCAACTGAGCTACGATTTGAAGATCGCCGAAGCGGAATTGAAAGATCGCATTGAGCGCGAAGTGGAAGAGATGGCGGCATAACGGCACGTTATCGCCGATCAATCGAGTCTGACTCTATCGATTCAGGCTA
>LSLI01000068.1 GCA_001577345.1 Candidatus Gallionella acididurans | reverse complement strand
ACTAGAAGGGATCGGCAAAAATATCACTCATCGAAGCGCCGGCAAAGAAGGTTTCCTTTTTGGCTGCGTCGACCATGCTCGGATTGCCGCATAAAAACACACGCCAACCGGAAAGGTCCGGATTGTCGCCCAGGGCAACGTCCAAAACCATACCGGGCGCATACCCCTCCATGGCCTCACCCTCGGAGACGCACGGGACATAGTTGAAGTTGGGGTGGGTCTGCGCAAGCGACTGCAATTCCCCGACCAGATAAAACCCTTCCTTGTTATAGCTTCCATGGTAGAGACTGAGCTTGCCCCGATGCCCGTTCAATAACGCGTCGCGGATAATCCCATACAACGGGGCGAGGCCGGACCCGGTAGCAATCAGAAGAATATTCTGGTCGGCATTGCCCGGCACATAAAAGCATTCCCCTTCGGCTTCTGAAATTGTGAGCGGATCGCCAGCCTTGATATCCGCGAAGATCCAACTGCTCACCAAACCTCCGGGAACTTTCCTCACGTTCAGGAACAGTTCGTCTTCCAGTGCGGGAACACTCGCCAATGAATAGCAGCGCGCCGTGGCCTCATCCTTGAACAGGCTGATGAACTGCCCCGCCCTGTATTCGAATTGCCGGGATGGTTTGAGCCGGAGGCCGAGTATATCGCCATTGAGATATTCTACGCTGGACACCCTGGCCTGAAGCCTGCCCATTCCGGCCTCGGGCAGGACGACCTCGACATTCTCATCCGGGTAACAGGAACAAGCCAGGAAATAATTCTGGGCAGCGAGGGTAGACTTCAGCCCCGCCTTGGCCTGATCGGGCACATTACCCCCGATCACCCTCATCATGCAGGTATGGCAAACTCCAGAACGGCAAGACGAGGGCACGGAAACACCCTGGGCAGTCAAACAATCGAGGATCGAACTCTCTCCGCAATCGTATGACCGCCCACCATAAGTAACTGTGGGCATAGGTATTGTGGCTTACTTGCCGAGAACGTCTTTTCTGGTGCTTTCGGCGATTGCTGCGGCTTGCGCTATCAAATTCGCAGGCACCTTAAGTTCTACAAGAGTGGCGCCCAGATGCTCCATCACTGCATCGAAATGTGTATCGTTCAAACCCTGTGCGACGAGATGTGCATGCCCTTTTCTCATATCGGCACCGGAGTAATTATGCGGCCCGCCGAAAGCCATCGTCAGAAATGCCTTTTGCTTGGCGGCTTGCTTGTTCATATCGACACCTTCAAAAAAACGCTTGATGCGATCATCCTTCAAAACTTTGCGATAAAAAATATCCACTGCGGCGTTTACTGCACCCTCTCCACCAATTTCGGTAAACAAACTCATGTTGACTCTCCAAATTATTTTGATTTCCAGCCGGATAATTCCGGCAATTGTTTGATGCCTTTTCAGGACACACCCTTGAACCGAATTATACAAACACGGCATTAATAATGTATCCTGAATGCATTTTATAATCCATCAACGGCCGCGTCAAGAACAATGGTTAAAATATCTCTATCGGCACCCCACCGGAACAGCCCGCAAACTATCCAAAATAAATGCTTTGCAGGTATCATGCAGCCGGGAAATATATTGATTGGGTTAGTAAAAACCACTATGCGCCTGCTGCTGTTCGTTAAAATTCCACCAGCCTGAAAGGCACGAAATGCGCTTGACCCTTTACACCGATTACTCGCTGCGCGTCCTGATTTATCTTGCAGGCCGGGAAGATGAGGTCGTGACCATCAGCGAGATGACGGATTTTTACAAGATTTCGCGCAACCATCTCGTCAAGGTGGTGCACAACCTGGGACTCAAGGGTTACATTCTGACCAGCAGAGGAAGGCACGGCGGCATCAAACTGGCCCGTCCCGCCCAGGAAATTCCAATTGGCGACGTGGTGCGCTCAACCGAACCGGATTTTGATTTGCTTGAATGCTTTAATCCCGTCACGGACAAGTGCGTGATCAGCCGCTCCTGCAGCCTGAAAGGCGTCCTGCACAGCGCACAGGCAAGCTTCCTGAACATACTCGACGGGTATACGCTGGCCGACATAGCCAAGGCATCAAGGAAAGTTCTCCCTGCCTTCAAATCCATCCCGATCGTCAGCAGCTGATTATTGGCAAGGCAGGAGATGTATCGGGGCAACTAGCCAGGTCATGCAATTTGCGTATGGTTTATCGGGAAGCTGCTTGCATTACCCCCGCAATACGGAACGGAAAATCTCGAAACTCCCGGTCAAGCAGCCTGTACCGGAATTTTGTCGCGTTGCGCGATGACGCGGTTGTGCTCGTCAACGTAGACGAGTTGGGGATGAAATTTTTGCAGCTCGATCTCACTGTACATGGCATAGCTGGCAATGATGAGAATATCGCCCCTGCTGGCCTTGTGCGCCGCCGCACCATTCACTGAAATCACGCCGGAACCGCGCTGCGCACGGATGGCATAAGTGGTGAAACGCTCGCCATTGCTGACATTGTAGATATCAATCTGCTGGTATTCCCTGATATCGGCAGCATCCAGCAAATCGTCGTCGATCGCGCAGGAGCCTTCATAATGCAAATCGGAGTGCGTGACATGCACCCGGTGCAATTTGGCTTTAAGCATGAGTCTTTGCATAGCATACCTCTCAATCCGTGAGCAGCGATTATATAGCACGCCGCCTCTCAAGTAATCAATCCACAAGCCATCAATCGGCCAGACTGACCTCAACATTATCCAGCAAACGGGTATTCCCCAACCTCGCCGCGGCCAGAATCACCAGATTGCGCTGAGCCCGACCGGATATCACCGCGCTTGCCGGCAACAGATCAGACTGGTTTCGCACCGCCACATAATCCACCGACCAGCCTCTTGCCGACAATGTTTCGACCTTCCGCTGCCGCAATTGTTCAAAATCACGCTCGCCTCTGATGATGGCTGATCTCATTTCCTGCAGGACCCGGTACAGGAAACCAGCCTCCGCTCGCTGCGCCTCGTCCAAGTATTGGTTGCGCGAACTCAGCGCCAGGCCGTCCGTTGCGCGCACCGTCTCCCCGCCGACAATGCGTGCCGGCAAATTCAATTGCGCGACCATGTGACGGATGAGATGCAGTTGCTGGTAGTCCTTTTTGCCGAACAATGCAATTTGCGGCTGCACGATGTTCAGCAGCTTCAGCACCACGGTCAACATGCCGCGGAAATGTCCGGGTCTAACCGCGCCGTCCAGGTCGCTGGCGATAGCCGGCGGCTCGACGAACACGGTTTGTTGCGAGGGATACATTTCGTTGACAGTGGGAGCGAACACCACATCCGCCAGACCACGCAGCTTGGCGCAATCCGCTTCCAGGGTGCGAGGGTACTTGTCGAAATCCTCGTTTGGCCCGAATTGCAGCGGGTTCACGAAGATGCTCGCCACCACACAGCTGCCATTCTCTCGCGCAAGGCGCACCAGGTTGAGATGGCCCTCGTGAAGGTTGCCCATCGTCGGCACGAAGGCGATGCGAGGCTCGTCAGCCAGTCGTGCACGAAGTTCGGCGATGGTTGAAACGACTTGCATCAAAAGCTGTGTTCCTGCGCAGGGAAAGCACCTGCCTTCACTTCGGTGACATAGCGCGCCACCGCATCCGCGATTGAAGCCGCGCCCTGCATGTAATTCTTCACAAAGCGCGCCTTCTTGCCGGGATAGATATCCAGCATGTCATGCAGCACCAGCACCTGGCCAGAACACCCGGCACCCGCACCGATACCTATGGTGGGAATGGTCAATTGTGCGGTGACCTCTGCCCCCAGCAACGCGGGTATGGCCTCCAGCACGATCATACCCGCGCCGGCCTGTTCGAGCGACGCTGCATCTTCAAGAAGTTTTTCGGCAGCGGCGGATTCCTTGCCCTGCACGCGGTAACCGCCCAGCTGGTGCACCGATTGCGGGGTCAGCCCCAGGTGGCCGCACACCGGGACGCCGCGTTCGGTGAGAAAACGCACCGTCTCGACCATCGCCGCCCCTCCCTCCAGCTTGACCATCTGCGCACCGGCCGTCATCAAGGGCGAAGCATGTTCAAAGGTTTTTTCGGGACTGACCTGAAAGGTGCCGAACGGCATGTCTGCGATGATGAACGACTGCTTCGAGCCGCGCGCCACGCAAGCCGTGTGGTACGCCATATCGTCCAGCGTAACCGGCAGCGTGTTTTCCCTGCCCTGCAACACCATGCCGAGCGAATCGCCGACCAGCAGCACATCCACGCCCTGCCCTTCGAGCAGTGTGGCAAAGCTGGCATCGTAGCAAGTCAGCACGGCGATCTTCTCGCCCTTGCTGCGCATGGATTGCAACCTGGTCAACGTGGTGCGCATCAACTCCCCCGACTAAAAAATTCGCGCGGCCCGCGCATTTCCTCGATACGCTTCAACAACAGGGTAAAATCATCGTCGCCATCAACAAAGTTCAGATGTTCGCTATTCACCATCAGCACCGGGGCGGCATCATAATGATAGAAGAAATCGCTGTAACTTTGTGACAATCGCTGCAAATAACTTTCGCTGATACCGGTTTCGTAAGGCTGGGCGCGGCGGCGCACGCGTTCCACCAGTATCTCCGGCGCTGCCTGCAAATAGATCACCAGATCCGGCACTGGCGCATGCAACTGCAACGTCCGGTAAATCTGCTGATACAGCGCATACTCCTCCTCGTTCAGGTTGAGGCTCGCAAATAGCTGGTCTTTTTCGAACAGGTAATCCGACACCGTACTCTCGCGAAACAGGTCCATCTGCGCCAGGTCGCGCACCTCGTTGCCGCGCTGGAATAAAAAAAACAGTTGCGTCGCCAGCGCATAGCGCGATGGATCCTGGTAGAAGCGCGCCAGAAAGGGGTTTTCGTCGGGTTTTTCCAGCAGCGTCGTGGCGCCAAGGTATTGCGCGAGCCTGTGCACCAAGCTGGTCTTGCCCACGCCTATCGGTCCTTCCACGACCACGTAACGGTACTTGTCAAACAGCATCGGCCATCCTTTCCAGCACCTGGTCACGGCATCCCTCGAGCGCCGTGTTTGCACTGCCTATCCCGGGTATACGAATATCCGGGGAAATCTCCAGCAACGGGTGCAACACGAATGCGCGCAAATGCATCTGGGGATGCGGGATAGTCAGGCCATGCTCGTGGACTTGCATATCGTCGTAGAGCAGCACGTCCAGGTCCAGAGTGCGCGGCGCATTGCGGAAGGTGCGCTCGCGGCCATGCTGATGTTCAATGTCCAGCAACGCGGCCAGCAATGCCTGCGGTGCAAGATCAGTCATTATTTTTGCCACCCCATTCACGAAATCCGGCTGGCTTGCAGAATCGGCCTGAACCGGGCAACCCAGCGGAGCGCTTCGGTACAGCGAAGACCTTGCCAGCACTCGCGTGCCGGGCAAGCCATCGAGATCAACAAAGGCGCGCTGCAATTGTTTGCGCGGGTCTTGCAGATTGCTGCCCAGCCCAACGTAGGCGATATGCGGCATTATGCTAACGGGCATGGCTCACCACTGATGATGAAACCGTCCATTCCCGTTTCCCCCACCCTAACCCTCCCCCGGAGGGAGAGGGGACAAACGATCGCTGCGCGAGTTTCACGTTACTGGCTCGTCCGCTGCCGCCACCGGCTCATCCGCCGGCGAACCTTCGGCTTTTTTGCGGGGTTTGCGGCGGCGGCGCTTTTTTTCCCCCGCACCTTCCGGCTGCAGCATCTCCGCGCGGCGTTCTGCGCTCGCATCCTGAAACTCGTCCCACCACAACCCGAGTTCCTCATTCACTTCGCCGCTGGCGCAGCGCAACAACAGAAAATCAAACCCGGCGCGAAAGCGCGGCTGCTCCAGCAAGCGGAACGGGCGTTGTCCGGCGCGTTGCTCGAAGCGTTGCTGCATCAACCATATTTCCTTCATCACCGCATCCTGGCGATGCGGGATGGCGAGCTGCGCCCTTTGCCTGGCCAGCACCTCATCCATCGCCTCATGCATCGCGCCCACCGGTCGCATACCTTGCTGCAAGCGCGAATTCCACGCCGCCAGCACCTCGTGCCACAGCAAGGCGGCGAACAGAAACGCGGGCGAAACCGTTTTGTCCTGGCTGAGACGCTCGTCGGTGTTGCGCAGCGCCAGCATGATGAATTTCTCGCCCACCGGCTGTTCCCAGATCACGTCCAGCAGCGGCAACAAACCGTGATGCAGATTCATCTTGCGCAACTTCCGGATGCATTCCAGCGAATGCCCGGACAACAGCATCTTCAGCACCTCGTCTAACAGGCGCGCCTTGGGCACGTTGTCGAGCAAGGCCTTCATTTCGGCGATCGGCGCCGCGGTCGGCCCATCCAGCTTGATGCCGAGCTTGGCGGACAATCGCACCGCACGCAGCATGCGCACCGGATCTTCGCGGTAACGCACCAGCGGGTCGCCGATGATGCGCAGCAGATGGTTGCGCGTGTCGGCATACCCGCCGTGATAGTCGTATATCTCCTGGGTGCTTGGATCATAGAACAGTGCGTTTGCGGTAAAGTCCCGCCGCGCGGCATCCTGCTCCTGGTCGCCGAACTCGTTGTCGCGCAGCAGGCGCCCGTGCTCGTCGGTCTGTGCATCCTCGGCCTCGATCATGCGGCGGAACGTGGACACTTCCACCACTTCCTCGCCGAACATCACGTGCACCAGGCGAAAGCGCCGCCCAATGATACGGGCACGGCGAAACACGCTGCGCACCTCTTCGGGTGTCGCGTCGGTCGCGATATCGAAATCTTTCGGGATGCGGCCCAGCAACAGGTCGCGCACCGCACCGCCAACCACGTAGGCCTGGTAGCCAGCCGCCTGCAAGCCGTCAGTGACTCTCAACGCGCCATGGCTGATCTGCTCGCGCGCCACGGCATGCAATTCGAACGGAATCACCTGGGCATTTCCCGCCGATCTGGTTTTGGCGGGCTTGCGGAATACGCTTTTAAGGAATTTTTTGATCATGCAATCTTCGGGATAATTTGACACGGTCAGGCCGTGCAAGGAGTACGAATTATACAGCCCTGAATAAAAACGCGCCTTGCGGCGCGTTTGCTGAAGGGCGGATCAGGCTTATCCCTTGAGACAGGCGCTCATGAACTTCTTGCGTTCGTCGCCCTTTAGCGCCTTGGCTTTCGCTTCGGCATTGCAGGACTTCATCTTGTCCTGTTGCTTCGTCTTTGCTGAAGGAGCGGCAGCACCAGCTGCTGCCTGCGCATCGCTCTTGGCCGCGGCAGACTTCAGCACATAATCCTTCTTCAGGCACTTGCTCATAAACGCCTTGCGGTCAGCGCCCTTCAGGTTATCGTTTTTTGCCTCCACATTGCAGCCCTTCATCTTGTCCTGCTGCGGGCCCGCGAAAGCAGTTGCTGAAACAGTCAATACAAAACTCATGCAGGCCAATGCGATTATTTTTTTCATGGAATTCTCCTTAAGGTATTAAGTTGCTTGGTTTATCTTGTCGAACGGAAGCGCGCGCATTATAGCCAACACCCCGGATTTCATCAGCATCATTAATATCCCCTGAATTTTCAAGCAGATAAACCTTTTACCCAGTGGCCATACAAGCGATCCGCCACGCTGTGAAGGCGCGGCAGTCTATCGACCGCTTGCTGCTGCATTTCCTCGACAGACTGCACTGCCGGGCTGCTGCCGGCAACCACCTCATCCAGGCCCACCTCACACCAGGACGCTATCATCCCGGCAGTCATTTCGACATGACATTGCAGCGCAAGATGCTTGCCTATGGCGTAGGCCTGATTGGCGCAATATGCGCTGGACAGCAGATGTGTCGCGCCTCGCGGCAGCGTAAAAGTTTCGCCGTGCCAGTGGAAGGCTGAAAATTTTTGCATGTTGCCGAACCAGCCGCGCGCGATATCGTTGTCCGATACCCGCACCTCGCCCCAGCCGATTTCCTTGACCGGATTGCGCGATACCACGCCGCCCAGCGCCCTGGAGATCAACTGCCCACCCAGGCAATGCCCCAGCAGTGGGACGTCTTTGGCTACCGCATCGCGTATCAACGCCCCGACTTTCGCAATCCACGGCAGGTCGTCATTGGCGCTCATCGGCCCGCCCATGAATACCAGCCCCGAATATGCCGATACATTCCTGGGCACGGCATCGCCCGCGTCGATTGCGATCAATTGCCAGGGGATATTCCGTTCGTCGAGGAATTCCGCAAGGTAACCGGGTCCTTCGGTAGCAGTGTGGCGGAAGATGGCGACGGGTTTCATAAATTCAGGACTGAGGTTTACGTGCTGAGGACTGAGTAATAACCGAGGGTTTTACTCAGTCCTCAGTCCTCGCTTCTCAGTCCCCTGTCTTATCCCGCTCGATCATCGCATACGCAGAGTGGTTGTGTATCGATTCAAAATTCTCGGACTCAACCACGTAGGCATCGATGCGCTTGTCCGCATCCAGCACCGTGGCAACGTCGCGCACCATGTCCTCGACAAATTTCGGGTTGTCATAGGCGCGCTCGGTGACGAATTTTTCGTCGGGGCGTTTCAGCAAGCCGTACAACTCGCAGGATGCCTGCTCTTCCGCGATGCGGATCACATCCTCGATCCAGACGAACTCGTTGGTGCGCAGCGAAAGCGTGACGTGTGAGCGCTGGTTATGCGCGCCGCGCTCGGAGATCTTCTTCGAGCACGGGCACAAACTGGTGACAGGAACCAGCACTTTCATCGTGACGCGGGGTTTTCCGTTGATCGTCTCGCCTATCAGTGTCACGTCGTAATCCAGCAGGCTTTGCACTCCGGACACCGGGGCGGTCTTGTTCACGAAATACGGGAAACTCATCTCGATATAGCCCGACTCCGCTTCCAGTCTCGACACCATTTCGCTCAGGATACTTTCGAAGGATTCGACAGAAATCTCGCGCTCATGGTGGTTGAGTATCTCCACGAAACGCGACATGTGCGTGCCTTTGAAATTGTGCGGCAAGTGCACATACATGTTGAAAGTGGCGATGGTGTGCTGTACGCCGACGCTCTTGTCCTTGACCTTCACCGGATGGCGTATGCCCTTGATGCCGACCCGATTGATCGCCAGATGGCGGGTGTCGGCCGAACTTTGCACATCGGGAATGAAGTTTTGTACCGGAGTATTCATGGCTGGCTTCCTGAGTTTAGGTTGCTTGGGTTAGCAATTATAACCAATCCCGACAGATTTAGTAGGTTAAGTTGCCTTGATTAATTTGGTTTCGATCCTGGCAATCAATCCCTGGGCATCCAGGCCGCAATCCGCCAGCATGCGTCCGTGCTCACCCTGCTCGATAAACCGGTCGGGCAATCCGAGTTGCAACAGCGGGATCAACACACCGTGCAACTCCAGGCATTCTGCCACCGCACTGCCCGCGCCGCCCAGTATCGTGTTTTCCTCGACACTGACCAGCAATTCATGCTCACGCGCCAGGCGCAGCAGCAATTGTTCATCCAGCGGCTTGACGAAGCGCATGTTCGCCACCGTCGCATCCAGTTGTTCGGCCGCAGCCAGCGCGGGAGCCAGCATGCTGCCGAATGACAGGATCGCAACCCGCTTGCCGGTGCGGCGCAGCTCGCCCTTGCCGATCGGCAGTGCCCGCATCTCGCGGTTCACCGCGACACCCGGCCCGGTGCCGCGCGGATAGCGCACCGCACTCGGGCCGTTCAACTGGAACGCGGTATACAGCATAGCTCGGCATTCGTTTTCGTCTGCCGGCGCCATCACCGTGATGTTGGGGATGCAGCGCAAATAGGAAAGATCGAAGCTGCCCGCATGCGTCGCCCCGTCCGCCCCGACCAGCCCGCCCCGGTCTATCGCCAATACCACCGGCAAATTTTGTATCGCGATATCGTGGATCAACTGGTCGTAGGCGCGCTGCAAAAAGGTCGAGTAGATTGCCACTACCGGCTTGTAGCCAGCGCAGGCCAGCCCCGCGGCAAAGGTCAACGCGTGCTGTTCGGCGATGCCCACATCGAAATAACGGTCCGGAAATCGCCCGGCGAATTCCGCCAGGCCGGAACCTTCGCACATCGCCGGCGTGATGCCCACCGCCCGTTCATCCTGCTCTGCGATATCGCAAAGCCACGACCCGAATACCTGCGTATAGGTTGGCTGCGCAGACGGCTTGGGGACGACCCCATTGGCCCGGTCGAATTTGCTCACGCCGTGATACAGCAGGCAATCTTCTTCGGCCAGCGCATAGCCCTTGCCCTTTTGCGTGACGATGTGCAGGAACTGCGGGCCACCCAGCTTGCGTATATTGCTCAGCGTACCCAGCAACACATCCAGGTCATGCCCGTCGATCGGGCCTATATAGTTGAAGCCGAACTCCTCGAACAGGGTGCTCGGTGTCACCATGCCCTTGACGTGCTCCTCGGCGCGCTTGGCAAATTCCAGTACCGGCGGTATGCCTTTCAGCACCTTCTCGCTGCCGCGCCGCATCGCCGCATAAAAACGTCCCGACATCAGCCTGGCCAGATAATTGTTCAGCGCACCGACCGGGCGCGAGATCGACATATCGTTGTCATTGAGGATCACCAGCAGATTCGCATCCATCGCGCCGGCATTGTTCAGCGCCTCAAAAGCCATGCCGCCGCTCATCGCGCCGTCGCCTATGACCGCCACGGCACGCCGCTCCGAACCCTGCAGTTTCGCCGCCACCGCCATCCCCAGTGCCGCCGAGATCGAAGTGCTGGAATGCCCGGTGCCGAAGGTGTCATACGGACTCTCTTCGCGCTTGGGAAAGCCGGAGATACCGCCTGCCATGCGCAGTTTGTCCATCGCCCCGCGCCGACCGGTCAGGATCTTGTGCGTGTAGGTCTGATGCCCCACATCCCAGACCAGCTTGTCTTCAGGCGTGTCGTAGATGTAGTGCAGCGCGATGGTCAACTCGACCGTGCCCAGGTTGGAGGAGAGATGCCCGCCGGTCTTGCTGACCGATTCAACCAGGAACTCGCGCAACTCGCTCGCCAGTTGCGGCAGCTGCTCCCGGCCCAAAGCGCGCAATTCGGCGGGAGTATTGACAGTATCAAGCAATGAATACATTTGGAGAATCCCTAGGAAACGCGCAGCAAACTATTACAAGTTTTCATCAGAACTTTCGCAACACGATGAAATCGGCCAGCTCGCGCAAGCGCAGTGCTGAATCGCCAAATTCCGCCAGTGTTTCCAGTGCCTCGCGATGCAAACGCCCGGCCATCTCCCGCGCATCCTGCAAGCCCAGCAGGCTGACATAAGTGGGCTTGCCGTTATCCGCATCCTTGCCCGCCGTCTTGCCCAGTGTGGCGGTATCCGCTTCGCAGTCCAGCACATCGTCGACCACCTGGAAGGCAAGGCCTATCAGCTTGCCGAACCGGTCCAGCTTGTCCTGCTGCCCCGGGGAGACTGACCCGCATTGCGCGCCCAGCAACACCGCCGCGCGGATCAGGGCTCCGGTCTTGTGGATATGCATGAATTCCAGCTCGGGGAGCGCCAGCGACTTGCCGATGCTGGCGAGGTCTATCGCCTGCCCGCCCGCCATGCCGCGCGAACCGGTGGCTGCCGCCAGCAGCCTGATCATTTCCAGCTGGCGCTGCGCGTCATCGCTCAAACGATGCTCGGCGAGCAGTTGAAACGCCAACGTTTGCAGGCTGTCGCCGACCAGCAGCGCAGTCGCCTCGTCATACTGAACATGGCAGGTCGGCTTGCCGCGACGCAGCACGTCATCGTCCATGCATGGCATGTCGTCATGCACCAGCGAATAGGCGTGGATCAGTTCGACCGCGGCGGCGGCGATATTGACGCGGTTGGCATCCGCACCGGTCAACTCGCCCGCCGCAAAGGCCAGCAGCGGGCGGACACGCTTGCCGCCATCCAGCACCGCATAGCGCATCGCCTCATGCAGTCGCTGCGGGATGATTTCCGCGCGCGGCAACAACCCGCGCAACACGTCCTCGAAACGGGATTGCCGGGCCGCGACCCAGCTCTGAAAATCCGTGCGCATCTGCTAGCTGGTTCCGGACTCGGCGTTGGCGGAAAAGTCTTTCAGCATGCCGTCTTCCAGCACGCGCACCTGCTGCTGCGCGTCTTCCAGCCTGGAACGGCAGAACGACAGCAATTCCGCACCGCGCTTGTAGGCGGTCAGTGTATCTTCCAGCGGCAGCTTGCCCGCCTCCATGTCGGCAACGATCTGCTCAAGTTCGGCCATCGCCGCCTCGAAGCCAGTTGTTTTCTGGGTTTTCCCGGCCATTTGTATGCTCGTTAGCAAAGAGGCGCATTCTACCTAACAGGGTGTTGAAAAACTACTGATAAAACCACCCGCTGTTGTTTCGCAGCTTGCGCCTGGCGCCTGGCACTGTAACCGCCGCACACTAAAGCTTATACTCCGCCTAATCGTAAACACTCCGGGAACCGCCATGCTGATCAATTGCGTTGCCTACCAGAACGGCGTCAAGCTTGCCGACCTTCCCGTCGAGGAGATCAGCGATTACCTTGAACGGAAGGATTGCTTTGTCTGGGTGGCGCTGCGCGATGCGACCGATGGTGAACTCGATACGATGCAGGAAGAATTCGGGCTGCACAACCTGGCGATCGAGGATGCGCGCCACGGCCACCAGCGCCCCAAGATCGAGGAATACGGTGACACGCTGTTCGTGGTGATGCACCTGGTAGAGGTTACCCATCCCGATCTCGAGGTCGGTGAAATCAGCATCTTTGCCGGACACAATTTCATCCTTTCCGTGCGCAACCGCAGCAGCCGCAGCCTGCTTGGGGTGCGCGCACGCTGCGAGCGCGAGCCTGATCTGCTGCGGCTGGGTTCCGGCTTCGTGCTCTATGCGTTGATGGACGCGACGGTAGATCTCTATTTTCCGGTGATAGACGAGCTGGAGTCGCAGCTGGAATCCATTGAGGAACACCTGTTCGACCAAGGAAATGCCCTCGCCAACATCGAGCAGCTCTATGAACTCAAGCGCAAGGTCATGGTGCTCAAGCATGCGGTCACGCCGCTGATGGAAGCCACCGGAAAGCTACACGGCGGGCGCGTGCCGCCGGTCTGCGCCACCACCCAGAATTATTTCCGCGATGTCTACGACCACCTGACGCGCATCAACGCCACGATAGACGCGATGCGCGACACCATCACCACCGCTATTCTGGTCAGCCAGTCCACGGTATCCATCGAACAAAACGTGATCAACAAACAACTGGCCGCCTGGGCGGCGATCTTCGCCATCGCCACTGTCTTCACCGGCATCTGGGGCATGAACTTCAGGCTCATGCCGGAGCTGCAATGGGATTTAGGCTATCCTGTTGCGCTGCTCATCATCATTGCAGTCTGCGGCTTTCTTTACCTGCGCTTCAAACGCTCGGACTGGCTGTAACCACCCGGAAAGAAACAGCGATGGCCAGACCGGATCCCGACGCCCCGCCGGAAAAGCACAGCGAACGGGGCGAACCGACATAATTGTTGCCCGACCAATTGATTTCGGGGACAATCCCTCCCTCCCCCGCACCATATCCACAATTAGGGCATGTCCGATATCGCCAACATCAATCAGCTCACCCGGGTTCCGATCCAGCCGCCTCTGGGTTGGTACTTCGACCCCAAAGCACTCGAAGTAGAGCAACGCCTGTTGTTCGAGCAAGGGCCGAATTATGTCGGGCATGAGCTGATGGTGCCGAATCCGGGCGACTACCATGTGCTGGAAGGCGGGGCACAAATGCTGGTGCGCAACCGAAACGGCGTGGAACTGCTCAGCAACATCTGCCGCCACCGCCAGGCCGTCATGCTGCAGGGCCGCGGCAACGCGCAACACATCGTCTGCCCGATACATCGCTGGACCTACAAGACCGACGGCGAACTGCTGGGCGCGCCGCACTTTCCGCAGAATCCCTGTTTGAACCTGAACAAGTCGCCGCTGCAGAACTGGAACGGCCTGCTGTTTTCAGGCAAGCGCGACATCGCCAAAGACCTGGCCAGAGTCGGCGTGATGCAGGATCTCGATTTCTCCGGCTATATGCTGGACCGCGTGCAAGTGGATGAATACGCGTTCAACTGGAAGACCTTCATCGAAGTCTACCTGGAGGACTACCACGTTGTGCCGTTCCATCCCGGCCTGGGCAATTTCGTCGATTGCGACGATCTCAAGTGGGAGTTCGGCGAGCAGTACAGCGTGCAGACCGTCGGCATCCGCAACGGGCTGCGCAAAACCGGCAGCAACGTGTACGGCAAGTGGCAGGAGCAGGTGCTGCGCTACCACGGCGGCAAGCTGCCGAAGTACGGCGCGATCTGGCTGACCTATTACCCCAACATCATGGTCGAGTGGTATCCGGGCACACTGGTGGTCAGCACCCTGGTGCCGCGCGGCCCGGAAGCCTGCACCAACATCGTCGAGTTTTATTACCTCGAGGACATCGTGCTGTTCGAGCGCGAATATGTCGAAGCCGAACAACAGGCCTATAACGAAACAGCCGTGGAAGACGACATCATCTGCCTGCGCATGCACCAGGGGCGCAAATCGCTGTACCAGCGCGGCATCGAAGAGCAAGGCCCTTACCAGTCCCCCACCGAAGACGGCATGCTGCATTTCCACGAGTACCTGCGCCGCAATCTTGCGTCACACCTTTAATTGTCATTCCCTTGCAGATGGGAGTCCAGCGGTTTTATCCAGTCAGGCATTTGGTTTTGTGCTCGCCAAGCGAAGGATCATTTCATTGACTGGATTCCCACCTCCATCGGAATGACGAAAAACAAGGATTCACTGTGGATGCTCGTCGCCGGCTTCCTGTTCGGCTGCATGGGCGTGTTCGTCAAACTCGGCGCGGCGCATTTTTCGTATGGTGAACTGGTGTTCTACCGCTCGTCCATCGGGCTGTTGCTGGTGTATCTGGTCATGCGGTCACAGCGCGTCAGCGTTGCCACGGGACATTGGCGCGCACATCTGTGGCGCGGCATCTCCGGATCGGTTGCATTGGGTCTGTACTTCTATTGCATCACCGTACTGCCGCTCGCCACTGCCGTCACGCTCAACTACACCGCCCCGCTGTTCCTCACCGCGTTCACGATGCTGGTGCACAAAGATAAATTTCATCTGCCGATGACGATTGCGATTGCGCTGGGATTCTTCGGCGTGGTGTTGCTGTTGCACCCGACGCTGGCACGCGAGCAACTGCTGCCCGGACTGTTTGGGCTGATCTCCGGCTTCCTCGCCGGCATAGCCTACCTCAACGTCAAGCAACTCGGCATGCTCGGCGAACCGGCGGCGCGCACCGTGTTTTACTTCAGCCTGACCGCCACCATAGGCAGCGGCGCATGGATGCTGTTCGGCACCGTGCATGCCGTCACTCCACAGGGCTTCGCCATCCTGCTCGGCCTGGGCGGCACCGCCACACTCGCACAGATCGCGATGACGCACTCCTATCGCGTCGGCAGGACGCTGGTAGTCGGCAGTCTTGCTTACAGCACCATCGTGTTCGCGAGCCTGTTCGGGATGTTGCTGTGGAACGAAGTGCTGCCGCTTTCAAGCTGGCTGGGCATGGCGCTCATCATCGCCGGCGGTGTGCTAAGCTTACGTCTGTCACCGAAACATAAAACGGGCTATTAAACAATGCCGTTCGCCCTGAGGTATCGAAGGGTGCGTATAAAGTGGTTCGGTACCTCACCACGAATGGACAGCACCGAAGCAAACAACATAATAAAAAGGTAATCCATCATGATCACGATCGAACAAACCGAAAACCTGGTCAACGTCGCCGTCCTCGGCGAATTCACCATCGCCGACTTCAAGACTTTTGAAGAACAGTCCTTGTACAAACTGAAAACGCCCGGCAAGTTAAACCTGCTGTTCGACCTGCGCGCGATGGTTCGCTACACCATCGACGTAGCCTGGGAAGAGATCAAGTTCTTCCGCCGCGAACACAACCACGACTTCACCAAGATCGCCGTGGTCACCGACAACCAGTGGCTCACCTGGCAGGCATGGCTGTCGCGCATCTTCGTGGATGCCGACATACAGGTGTTCACGGATTACGAGAAAGCGAAGGCCTGGGCTCAAACTTAACCTGCGCAACATTGAAGGTGCCTTTCCCGATACTCTTTCGTGTGCCAACTAATGTTAGGCCGTGAGGTTCCCACCATGTCGGCCACGACCAAATTGGAGGTTGCCTCCGAACTGCTCACTGAAGCTTTGCGGCTATATTTAGCCCGAAGGGCGTATTTTGCATCGCTTCATCTGGCCGGGGCCGCTGAAGAAATACTTGGCGTTTACGTCAAGGCCAACGGCGGAGTCTGTGCTTTCGATAGCACCAAAGATGTTGCGGTTCTCTTTTCAAGGCTCTTTCGCGCTGATGGCAGCGAACACAGTTCCAGAGACATGGCCGACCTAATTAATGACGCAAAGAACTCAACGAAGCACAAGCGCGGCAAAGGAGATAACGACGTTAACTTTGATCCAAGAGCTGAGGCCTTTGACGTACTCGATCGTGCCATCGACAACTACTACCGACTCCAGTCGAAATTCAACCTGCCCGAAACCGAAGAGTTGATCAGGTTTAACAATGATCGCAAAGTTAATCGTTAGTCCGCGTTGGTTGGGTTAATCGTTGTGATACCCATCCTACATATCTGAACAAAATAAAAAACCCGCTCTCGCGGGTTTTTCTTTGTACGACGAAGCCTGCCGGATTACTTCAGCTTGGTTTCCTTGTACATGACATGTTTGCGTGCCTTGGGATCGAATTTCTTCATTTCGATCTTTTCCGGCGTGGTGCGCTTGTTCTTGGTCGTGGTATAAAAGTGGCCTGTACCGGCACTGGATTCGAGTTTGATTTTTTCGCGCATTTTCCGGCTCCTTAGATTTTATCGCCGCGGGCGCGCATGCCTGACAGGACCGCGTCTATGCCGTTCTTGTCGATGGTGCGCAGCGCTGCATTGGTCAGGCGCATGCTGACCCAGCGGTTCTCGCTCTCGACCCAGAAGCGGCGGCGTTGCAGGTTGGGCAAAAAGCGGCGCTTGGTTTTGTTGTTCGCATGGGAAATATTATTCCCGGTCATCGGGGCTTTTCCCGTTACTTGACAGACACGTGCCATGGTTCTACTCCAGCCGGTTTCAAAAGAGCGCGGATTCTACCGAAGTAATCCGGAATGTTCAACCTGAATTTGGGGGAAACCCTGAATATCGCCCCCAGCCGGCTTCCCGCAACAGCTTTGGGGGCCCATTAACAAAACTGCAACATTCAGCAGCTACCCTGCCGCACTTGCCCAAATATCGGGCACCGTTAATGAACAAGGCCAGGATAAAAATGGAAAGTCCCTACAAAGGCAAGACCGGTTTGAAGCGCGTGTGGAGCGCGTTGTTTTATTCGCTGGCCGGTTTGCGCGCGGCAATCCGCCATGAGGATGCTTTTCGCCAGGAAGTGCTGCTGGCGTGCATCCTGATCCCGGCTGCGTTGTTTTTGTCCGTCAGCGCAATCGCCAAGGCGCTGATGATCGCCAGCGTGTTGCTGGTGCTGATAGTCGAATTGCTCAATTCCGCCGTGGAGGCCGCCGTGGACCACACTTCACTGGATCATCACCAACTGGCCAAACGCGCCAAGGACATCGGCAGTGCCGCGGTGTTGCTGAGTTTGCTGAATGTCGTTTCGGTCTGGCTGCTGATCCTGTTAAATTAAGCCGTTTATCCAACTCTCCCTATCCCCCTGCGCATTGGGGGAAA
>LSLI01000067.1 GCA_001577345.1 Candidatus Gallionella acididurans | reverse complement strand
AAGCCGCTAAAGCGGCAAGTCATTGGTTATAGCCATTCGACTAAGCGTGGTAAGACATGCGCTAAGTCGCTGGTTAATGTGATTTGTATTCTAAATCGGAATGGTTTAATCAATCAATTGGCTTTATAAATACCCAAGCCTTAGATTTCGTCCGTGGGCAAGGAACCACGACAACCAGCTAAGGAGCAGATCATGAATAAATGTCACGTTATGACCACTGCCGCCGGAAACCCCGTCGGCAACAACCAGAATGGCCTTACCGCCAGTCCGGGCGGGTGGTGCATGCCAGGAACGCGGATGCCTGCGGCACATTCACGGTGAACCGCGAGTCATGAGATCGCCCGGACGCCAAATCGAACCAAATCGTTGAATTCAAACTATCAAAGGAGAAGTACATGTCAACCGAAGCGAAATGCCCATTCCATCACACCGCCGGTACCGGAACGACTAACCAGGACTGGTGGCCGAACCAGCTCAACCTGAATATCCTGCACCAGCACTCGTCCCTGCCCGATCCGATGGACAAGGACTTCAACTACGCCGAAGCCTTCAAGAAGCTCGACCTGGCGGCGGTGAAAAACGACCTCGCAGCCCTGATGACCGACTCGCAGGACTGGTGGCCCGCGGATTACGGCCACTATGGCCCGTTCTTCATCCGCATGGCCTGGCACAGCGCCGGCACCTACCGCACCGGCGATGGTCGCGGCGGCGCTGGGCACGGCAACCAGCGTTTTGCGCCGCTCAACAGCTGGCCCGATAACGTCAATCTCGACAAGGCGCGGCGGCTGTTGTGGCCGATCAAGCAAAAATACGGCAAGAATATTTCCTGGGCCGATCTCATCATTCTCGCGGGCAACGTCGCGATGGAATCGATGGGCTTCAAGACCTTCGGCTTTGCCGGCGGACGCGAGGACATCTGGGCGCCGGAGATCGATGTCTACTGGGGCAACGAGAAGAAGTGGCTGGGCGACGAACACCGCTACGCCGGCGAACGCGACCTTGAAAACCCGCTCGCTGCCGTGCAGATGGGCCTGATTTACGTCAACCCCGAAGGCCCCGGCGGCAAGCCCGATCCGCTCGCGTCCGGTCGCGACGTGCGCGAGACCTTCGCGCGCATGGCGATGAATGACGAGGAAACCGTCGCGCTCACCTGCGGCGGCCATACCTTCGGCAAATGCCACGGCGCAGGTCCTGCCTCGCACGTAGGGCCCGAGCCGGAAGCCGCGCCGATCGAACAGCAGGGCCTGGGCTGGAAGAGCAGCTTTCGCAGCGGCAAGGGCGGCGACCAGATCGGCAGCGGTCTGGAAGGCTCGTGGACCTCGACCCCGACCAGGTGGGACATGAGCTACCTCGACATGCTGTTCGGCAACGAATGGAAACTGACCAAGAGCCCGGCCGGCGCCCATCAGTGGACGCCGAAAGTGGCCAACGACAGCAACATGGCCCCGGCCGCGCACGATGCCTCGAAACAGGTCCCTATCATCATGACCACCGCCGATATGGCGATGCGCATGGATCCGGCCTACGAAAAAATCGCGCGGCGCTTCCACAAGAATCCGGAAGAATTCGCCGATGCCTTCGCCCGAGCCTGGTTCAAGCTCACCCACCGCGACATGGGTCCGCGTGCGCGCTATCTCGGCCCTGAAGTACCCAGGGAAGAGTTGATCTGGCAAGACCCCATCCCCGCGGTCGATCACAAGTTGATCGATGCGCAGGACATCGCCGCGCTCAAGGCCAGAGTGCTGGCGTCCGGGCTCCCGGTATCCGAACTGGTCTCGACCGCCTGGGCATCGGCGTCCACGTTCCGCGGCTCCGACAAGCGCGGCGGAGCGAACGGCGCGCGAATTCGTCTCGCACCGCAAAAGGACTGGACAGTCAACCAGCCTGAACAGCTGGCCAGGGTGCTGCAGACCCTGGAGGATATCCGGCGCGGGTTCAACACCGGTGGCAAAATGGTCTCGCTGGCTGATCTCATCGTGCTGGCCGGGTGCGCGGGCGTCGAGCAGGCCGCAAGAAATGCCGGCCAGGCCGTCACGGTTCCCTTTACACCGGGCCGCATGGACGCCTCGCAGGCGCAAACCGATGCTGACTCCTTCGCCGTGCTCGAACCGGTCGCCGATGGCTTCCGCAACTACCAGAAGACGAAATTCACCATCCCGGCCGAGGCGCTGCTGCTCGACCGCGCGCAACTGCTGACCTTGACCGCGCCGGAAATGACGGTTCTGGTGGGCGGCATGCGCGCCCTGAATGCCAACGTTGGCCAGTCGCAGCATGGCGTCTTCACCAAACGCCCCGGTGCACTCGGCAACGATTTCTTCGTCAACCTGCTCGACATGGGCACGGAGTGGCAACCGGCCCCGGCCAATGCCGATGTGTTCGAAGGCAGCGATCGCAAGACCGGGGCGAAGAAGTGGACCGGTACCCGTGTTGATCTGGTGTTCGGTTCGAACTCGCAGCTGCGGGCGCTGGCTGAAGTCTATGCAAGCGCGGACGCCCAGCAGAAGTTCGTCCATGACTTCGTGGCGGCCTGGAACAAGGTGATGAACCTTGATCGCTTCGACCTCGCGTGAGTCTGGGCGTCAATTCAGAACAGATCGTTGCGTAATCAATAGCGCTGTGCCGTCCCATCGACGGCGCAGCCTTACAAACAGGAGAATCATCATGAATACACTGACACATCTATCGCATCAAAACTATCCCGTGCTGCACGCCTGCGTCGCGGCACTGGCCATGCTGGGGCTGGGGCTGGAAGGAATGGACGCGAATTTCGACGGGATGCAGGAATTCCGGAACTAACTGTTAGCGGATCCGGGTCAGATAGTCCGCAACGATGCCCCCAAACACCGAGGCGCCGAACCAGTTGTTGTGCAGGAAGGCCTTGAAGCACAGCTCGCGACTCCGGTTTTTGATCAGCGTGTAGTGGTAGAGGGCGATGCCCGCAGCGAAAGCCAGTCCCGCGTAATACAACCATCCCGCGCCTGTCATCAGCCCGGCCGTTGCCAGCAGGGCCAGCGTGACCGCATAGCAGGCCATCACCGCGGCCACATCGTAGCTGCCGAACAGCAAGGCCGCGGAGTGGATGCCGAGATGGATGTCGTCGTCGCGGTCCACCATTGCGTATTCGGTGTCGTAGGCGATCGCCCAGAACACATTGGCGGCGAGCAGCAGCCACGCCACTGGCGGCACGCTGCCCAGTTGCGCGGCGAACGCCATCGGGATGCCGAAGCCGAACGCGATGCCGAGGTAGGCCTGCGGGATCGACAGGAAACGCTTGGTGTAGGGATAACTGGTGGCGAGAAACAGCGCAGGGAATGACAGCAACAGCGTCAGATTATTCAGCGGCAGGATCAGCACAAACGCGAGCAGCGCCAGGCTCGCCGCGACCCACACCGCCTCGCGCGGGGAGATGCGCCCGCTGGTGACCGGACGCTCGCGGGTGCGCTTGACGTGTTTGTCGAAATCCCGATCCGCATAGTCGTTGACCGCGCACCCGGCGGAGCGCATCAGCACCGTGCCCAGCACGAAAATCAGCACGATGTGCCATGCCGGGTGCCCGGCACCGGCGATCCACACCGCCCAGAGCGTGGGCCACAGCAACAGCAGGGTGCCGATGGGCCGGTTCAGGCGGGTGAGCCGCATATACAGCGAGAGTCGCTCTGCAAGAGTCATGGCTTTAATCAAAATGGATACGCTTAACCAATCTGTCATGCCGGGCAAACCGGAATCTGACCGGCAACGGAATGATACTGGACAGCAGCCAATGGCGGGGTGGTGAAATTTATTCGGATACTAATTATCCGTGCCGGGCATTTGGGGAAATGCAATGACTGTGTGCTGCAGCAGGCATTCGAACATGCCCATTATTCAGCGGTTTACAACTCTCCAATCTGCCGGCCTGTCTGCTGGAGTATCTCGGCGCCAGTAGCACTGTCGGAGTGGAAAAACCCGTACTTGGCGTTTACCGACATGCGGGTGACGTTGGGGCTGATCTCCTCCAGCTCGATGTCAATAGAACGGCTTATGGATTTCGCGCTGATCTCTTTCCCGTCCCCGGCTTTGCCGATGGAGCTCACATCGATCTGCATGCGTTGAAGTGCTGCCAGGGTGGCCGCCCGAACCTTGGGCAGTGATGCGGTGAAGGTGCGGGAAACTGCACCGGACATTGTGTAGGATATCCCGGCCGATGTGCCGCCCCCGAGAGCACTAATCGCGATCGCTTCGCACCCAGCCAGAGGCAACGCGACGATCGCGAGGAAAATAATTCGGCCGGTCACGGATTGCATCGCTATGGTGTCGTGGGTTGGCGGTAAACTCGTTGCATAATAACATAGGGCAAAACAAGGTTCGTTGCTTGAACTGCGGAAAGTTCAGTACCACTTGTTGGGAGAGTTTTTGCATCACACGGAACGGAAGTCAGTTTTGCACCACAAGTTGTGACAGGATTTATCCTTAACCGCTTCCAGGAAAGAGCAGCAGAAATGGCGGCAACGGCCGCGCAATTCAAGGCCGAACAAGCCCCCTCCAGAATTCATTCACAAAGTTCGGTTCTGTCGCCATGTATAGCTCCCCTCACGAGTACCTGCCAACGGGAAACGCGAGCTTTCGGTATGGATC
Source organism: Candidatus Gallionella acididurans (assembly GCA_001577345.1). Taxonomy (GTDB): domain Bacteria; phylum Pseudomonadota; class Gammaproteobacteria; order Burkholderiales; family Gallionellaceae; genus Gallionella; species Gallionella acididurans. The sequence goes on along the minus strand of LSLI01000067.1, from coordinate 13,309 downwards.
GCAAACATGCTCGCGCGTGCACTCTCATAACCCTCAAATTAAAACCGCTCCTGCGGCATCAGATAGCGCCATTGTCCGGGCGGCAATTTTCCCATGGACACGGTCCCGATACGGATGCGTTTCATCGCCAGAACCTGCAGTGCCGCGCTCTGACACATGTGTGCGATCTGGCCCGGTTGCACGCCCTTGAGGGCGAAGCGCAGCCGGGTTTCGTTCTGCCAGCTGACTTTGCCCGGGGGCAATGCGCGCCCGTTGAACGTCAGTCCGTGGTTGAGCAGCTTGAGTCCTGCGGGGGACAGCTGGCCCGCGACTTCGACGATGTATTCCTGTTCGAGTGTGGCGGCATCTTCGCTCAGCCTGCGTGCCGCGCGCCAGTCCTGGGTGTATATCACCATGCCGCACGCATTTCGCTCCAACGGTATGTGCGGCGTGAGGCGGAGGAAATGCTGCTTGAGCATGCGGATGCCGGCGTGGTCGTCCGCCGCGCGCGTTTCGGAACGTATCAGTTGCAGCACCGATCCGGGATTGATGCCTGTATCAGCCGGTTGGTACAACAGGATGGTCGCGGGTTCTTGCGGTGTAAGGCTGGCCCCGGGAGTAAGCTCGATATTTTGTGCTGACACCATGAACTGCGGCTCTTCCACCACCTGTCCATCCACCATCACCCAGCCTCCCGCGATATAAAGCTCGGCCTCTCGGCGTGAGCACGGAAGTTTTGCGGCAAGGAATTTTGCTAGACGAACCGGTACTGTCATGACAAGTGTCTGATGGGAACATGGAGCGGCATTGTAATCCCCTGCGGACAAACCCCTGTAAAATACCGGCATGGACACGAATAAACAGCCGGCAAACCGCCCCGCTCTCGAAGGCATCACGCTTGAGATGATGGTCACGCAGCTATCCGAGCGCATCGGCTGGGAGGCGATGGGTGCCGCCGTCCCGATACGCTGCTTTGCGCACGATCCCAGCATCAAGTCGAGCCTGAAATTTTTACGCAGGACGCCCTGGGCACGCGCGAAGGTGGAAGAGTTGTATCTGAGGGTGAAGTGAACAAGTCATCATTACCCCTTTGATACGGTGCCGTAAGCGCTACAGTTGTTGATGCAACCGCTTGCCCGATATACCCTGGCGAGCAACTCTGAGCGAATTTTTCAGCCCCGGAGATGCGCTCACGGCGTCATTTATACTATGATCCATAGAATTTCGATCGCCTGCTTCGGCAGCTCATGGAAGGGAGTAAGCGGCATGAAAGCCTTGATGAACGGTTTGATTCTTGTTTTGTTTGCTGTGGGTGGAACGGCCTTGCTGGCGGGCAATGCCCAGGCTCAATTGGATATGCCAAAGAGGGAGAGCATTCAGACGATAGTCTGGGCGGTCGAATTTGTAACCTTCGTCGCCATCATCGGAGTGGTCTTGTTTGTCTGGCGTATCAGCAAAAAAGCCAGCGAAAGCAAAAAGGCCAGGAAGGAAAACACTTAGAACAGGCCGGGTTGCCCATTCACACCGTGTTCATGGATGCCCGTCAACAACTTGCCGGCCTGTTTCATACCGGATCAGCCAGCATCAGGATGCCCGGCAGGAACACTTCAGTGACCAGCAGCGGAGCTTCGCGCAAATAGAACAACGAGCGCCGCGCCCACAAAGTGTGCGGCGGATGCTCCAATACTCCGGCAGCTCGCTGATACAGGGGATGCGAATCCCGCAGCACGCGGAAATGCAGCGGCATTCTTTCCACCAGCGGATGCGCAAACAAGAATCCGCCCAGCGGCTTGTTTCCCAGCGTGAGCACAGCCGACCACGCTCCGCGCAAATACCGGCTGGCGAGCGCGCTGTGCGCGAATACCACGGGCTGGCCGTCGGCATACAGGAACACTTCGCGAGACCAGGCAAGCTGTTTTGGCGCAATGCCCAGCAGGGCGGATTCGTCCAGTGCAATGCGCGCCAGGCCGCTGCGCATGTTTTGCACCGCAAAATGTCCACAGCGTTGCCGGATGCGCCGGGTCAGGGAACCGCGATCGCGCAGCCAGGGCGCGAGCTCGGCTCCGCAACCCAGCGCCGCGCCGCGCCAGAATTTGTCAGGTAATTTCATACATGCAGGTAGTCCTGTTTGTTTGCCATCCAGCGTTGCAAATGCGCCTGTGCCGCCTCGGGAAAATCGTGCAGCAATTCGTCGGCGGCCAGCCGCGCATGATTCAACAGATCCTCATCCGCGCTGATGTCGGCGAAGCGCAGCATCGCCACACCGCTTTGCCGCGCGCCGAGCAGTTCGCCGGGCCCGCGCAATTGCAGGTCATGTTGCGCGATCGCGAAGCCGTCGTTGCTCTCAAAGATGATTTTCAACCTCGCCCGCGCCAACTCGGAGAGCGGCCGCTGATACAGCAGGATGCACAGGCTTTGCGCCGCGCCGCGCCCCACCCTGCCGCGCAACTGGTGCAGCTGCGCCAGCCCCATGCGCTCAGCGTGATCAATCACCATCAGGCTGGCATTCGGCACATCCACGCCGACTTCGATGACCGTCGTGGCGACCAGCAGTTGCAATTCGCCCGCCTTGAACGCCGCCATCACGCGTGCTTTTTCGGCGTTGTCCAGCTTGCCATGCACCAGTCCGACGCGCAGGTCGGGAAAAGTTTCGCCGAGCAGCTGATAGGTTTCCAGCGCCGTTTGCAGTTGCAATGTTTCCGATTCGTCGATCAGCGGACACACCCAGTAGGCCTGCTGTCCTGCCATGCAGGCGGCGCGCACCCGTTCTATCACCTCGTCGCGGCGTTCATCACTGACCAGCTTGGTGATCACCGGCGTGCGCCCGGGCGGCAATTCGTCTATCACCGACACGTCGAGGTCGGCGTAATAACTCATTGCCAATGTGCGGGGGATGGGTGTGGCGCTCATCATCAGCTGATGGGGTTCCGTTTCCCTGCCTTTACCCTTGTTCCTGAGCTCAAGACGCTGCTGCACGCCGAACTTGTGCTGCTCGTCGACGATCGCCAGTCCGAGTTTGTGAAAACTGACCTGTTCCTGAAACAGGGCGTGGGTCCCGATGGCAAGCAATGTTTCGCCGGACGCGATATGTCCGGCGGCAAGCTGCCGGTCTTTTTTCTTCATGCTGCCGGACAGCCATACCGGCGCCAGGCCGAGCGGCTCCAGCCAGTCGCGCAGCTTGAGATAATGCTGCTCGGCGAGTATTTCAGTCGGTGCCATCAGCGCGGCCTGGTAGCCGTTTTCGATCGCCTGCAGCGCGGCCAGCGCCGCGACGATGGTCTTGCCGCTGCCGACATCGCCAAGCAGCAGGCGCTGCATCGGATGCGGCTGCGCAAGGTCTTGGCTGATCCCGGCAAAGGTGCGCTGCTGCGCCCCGGTCAGCGCAAACGGCAGATTTTTGATCAGCTGTGCGGTGAGATTCTGGTGCGGCGCAAGCCGGGGAGCGGTGCGCTTGCCGCGTTCGCGGTGATGCACCCGCATCGACAACTGTTGCGCCAGCAGCTCGTCGAACTTGATCCGCCGCCAGGCGGCGTGGCTGCGCTCCTCCAATGAACTGGCCGATATGTCGGGTGTCGGGCTGTGCAGCAACCTGATGCTGTCCGCGAAACCGGACAGTTGCAATCTTTGCAGCAGAGCATCCGGCAGCGTATCGCTCAAGGGCAGCGTATCCAGCGCGTTGCCTATCAGCTTGCGCAATACCGGCTGCGCCAGACCCGCCGTGGTCGGGTACACCGGCGTGAGGCTTGGCTGCAGCGGGGTGTGATCATCTACCGCGCGGCATTTTGGGTGCACCATCTCCAGCCCGAAATAGCCCATGCGCACCTCGCCGACCGCGCGTATCTGCCTGCCAACCGCGAGTTGTTTCTGCTGGCTGGGATAGAAATTCAGGAAACGCAGATAAAGTTCACCGCTGCCGTCCTCGAGGCGGCACACCAAAGTGCGGCGCGGCCGGAAAGCGATCTCGCTGTGCGCAATGCTGCCCTGCACCTGCACTGTTGTGCCGGCTTGCACGGTGGCGATAGGCGCGAGATGGGTCTCATCCTCGTAGCGCAGCGGCAGATGCAGCAGCAGGTCGGCGCGGTGATGGATGCCGAGCTTGGCGAGTTTGGCCAGCGTAGCGGGGGAAATTTTTGCGGGGGGATTCATCCTCGCCAAGACCCATGCATCCGCGGATTACATGAACACACACGAATTTTATGGTTGGGGTTCAATCGGCGTAATCTGCGTAATCTGCGGAAAGTCTTGCCTTTGATCAAACGAAATCAATCCTGAACCACCAGCACCCCATCCATTTCCACCAGCGCACCGCGCGGCAGCGCAGCCACGCCGACTGCGGCGCGCGCCGGATAGGGTTGGCGGAAATAGTCGGCCATGATCTCGTTCACCTTGGCGAAATGGCCAAGATCGGTGAGATAGACATTCAGCTTCACCAAGTCGTCAAAACTGCTGTCGGCTGCGCTGGATACCGCACGCAGATTGCGGAACACGCGATGAATCTGCGCCTCGATGCCTTCCACCATCTGCATCGTGCTCGGGTCGAGTCCGATCTGGCCGGAAAGGTAGACCGTTTCACCAACCCTCACCGCTTGGGAATAGGTGCCGATCGCTGCGGGCGCATCGGGTGTCTGGATGATTTTTTTTCTTAACATATTGTCCTCTGCATCAAGATAGGCCGCGCCGGATGCGGCGCCGCCTGTTGTCCGGATGCCAATTATAGCCGCTCGGGAGCCCCAGCTAGGTGATGACGGTAGGCCGATCCCGCCCGGTACGCTTGTGCAGTTCCGATATTTGCAACGCGATGCCTGTCAGCGTGGTCAGCAAATACTGGGCGTCGAGATGGTGTTTGGCAACATCCGGCTCGAAACTTTCCAGGTAGATGCGCAATGTCGCACCCCCGGTGCCGGTTCCCGAGAGCCGGAAAATGATGCGCGAGGCGTCGGTGAACAGGATGCGCACGCCCTGTCCGGTGCTGACGCTGCCGTCTACCGGGTCGGCGTAGCTGAAGTCGTCGCACAGCCTCACCTGCAAATGACCGAACTGGGCGGCCTTGAGCGATTCGAAACTGTCCTGCAGGTGTTTCATCACGCCGTTCGCTGCCTCGGCCGGGATATCCTCGTAATCGTGGCGTGTATACACGTTGCGTCCGAAACGTGCCCAGTGTTCGAGAACGATGGTTTCCACCGATTGTTTGCGCACCGCGAGTATGTTCAGCCAGAACAGCACTGCCCACAGACCATCCTTCTCGCGGATATGATCGGAGCCGGTGCCGAAACTTTCCTCGCCGCACAGCGTCACCTTGCCCGCGTCCATCAGGTTGCCGAAGAATTTCCAGCCGGTCGGCGTCTCGTAGCAAGGGATGCCGAGTTCTTTGGCCACGCGGTCAGCCGCCGCGCTGGTCGGCATCGAACGCGCGATTCCTGCCAGACCCTGCCGGTAGCCCGGCACCAGGTGCGCATTCGCGGCGAGTATCGCGAGACTGTCGGAAGGCGTGACGAAAAAATGCCTGCCGAGGATCATGTTGCGGTCGCCGTCGCCGTCCGAGGCCGCACCGAAATCCGGTGCATCCTCGCCATACAATACTTCCACCAGTTCATGCGCATAAGTGAGGTTGGGATCGGGGTGGCCCCCGCCGAAATCCGGCAACGGAACCGCGTTCATCATGCTGTCCGCCGGCGCAGCCACGACACGGTGCGGCGGAGCCGACGAGTGCGGGAGTGGCTGCATCGCACCTTCTCCCGCAAACGGCTGGCTTTGCCAGTAACGTGTCGAAGGTGCAGCCACGACACGGTGCGGCGGAGCCGACGAGTGCGGGAGTGGCTGCATCGCACCTTCTCCCGCAAACGGCTGGCTTTGCCAGTAACGTGTCGAAGGTGCACCCAGGCGATTCACCAGAATCTCGCGCGCATACGGGCCGGTGACTGCGTGCATAGCATCGAACCTGATCCTGAAGCCGCCGTTGAAAAGTTCGCGGATCGCGGCAAAGTCGAACAGCGATTCCATCAGCCCGGCATAGTCCGCAACCGGGTCTATCACCGATACCGTCATGCCGCCGATCTTGTAATCACCCGTCCTGTCCAGTTCCACATCAACCGCCTCGGCTATCCTGTATTGCGCGATCTGCCTGCTTTGCGCAAAGATTGCATCAGTGATCTTTTCGGGCGCGGGCCCGCCGTTGGCGGTGTTGTACTTGATGCCGAAATCGCCGTCCGGCCCCCCGGGGTTATGGCTGGCGGACAGGATGATGCCGCCGTGGGTGCGGTACTTGCGTATCAGGCACGAAGCCGCGGGCGTGGAAAGTATGCCGGCCCGGCCGACCAGCACGCGCCCGAAGCCGTTGGCTGCGGCCATTTTCAGTATGATCTGGATTGCCACGAGGTTGTAATAGCGGCCGTCGCCGCCGAGTACCAGCGTCGCATCAGGCGGCGCTACGATGGTGTTGAAGATGGACTGCACGAAATTTTCCAGATAGTGCGCTTGCTGAAATACCGGTACACGCTTGCGCAGTCCGGAGGTGCCGGGCTTTTGGTCGGTGAACGGGGTGCTTGCAACTGTAAGGACTTGCATTATCGTTCCTGTCGGTTTGTGGTTACTTTGCCGTGTCATATTAACACCGCGGATAAACTGGCAGGCAAGCTCCCCAAATCGCGCAATTCCTGCAATAATCGCGGGTGTGAATCAATAATATTAAATGCGGGCCTATAGAATGATGAGTCAAGATGAACTGAAGCAGGCGGTCGCCAAAGCGGCCATCCAGTATGTGCCGGTCGATTGCATCGTCGGCGTGGGCACCGGCTCCACCGCCAATTTTTTCATTGATGAACTGGCCAGGATCAAGCACAAGATACGCGGTGCGGTCGCCAGTTCCGAGGCTTCCGCGAAACGCCTGCAGGGACATGGTATCGAAGTGTTGTCGCTCAACGATGCCGGCAGCCTGCCGGTGTACGTGGACGGCGCCGACGAGATCACCCGTCATCTGCACATGATCAAGGGCGGCGGCGGCGCGCTGACTCGCGAAAAGATTGTCGCGGCAGCCAGCAAGAAATTCATCTGCGTGTGCGATGCCAGCAAGCTGGTAGACGTTCTGGGCAAGTTTCCGTTGCCCATAGAAGTGGTGCCGATGGCGCGCAGTTCGGTGGCGCGACAACTGGTGACACTGGGCGGACAGCCGAAGTTGCGCGAAGGATTTACCACCGACAACGGCAATATCATCCTCGACGTGCATGGCTTGAGCATCATGAACCCGGTAGAGCTCGAATCCGAGCTGGACCATATCGCGGGGGTGGTTACCAACGGCCTGTTCGCGCGCCGCGGCGCCGATGTGCTGCTGCTGGGCACGGCTGAAGGCGTGAAAACGATGACGGTTTAGGGGGATAGTTCCCGACTGTCATTTTCCCTACATACTTGCCGGATATCCTGTGCAGTTGCTTTATTTTTTGAGGAATACATCATGACCAGCAACGACCATATCTCCCGCCAGTTCGATGCCGATCTCGAAGCCATTCGTGCCCACGTGCTGCAGATGGGCGGACTGGTGGAAAGCCAGATCAAGAATGCCGTCGAGTCACTGGTCAGCGGCGATGTCGCGCTGATGACCCGGGTAATCAACGACGACCATCGCGTCAATGCGATGGAAGTGAAGATAGACGAGGCATGCAGCCAGGTGATCGCGCGGCGCCAGCCGGCGGCCGGAGACCTGCGTCTGGTGATGGCGGTGATCAAGACCATCACCGACCTGGAGCGCATCGGCGACGAGGCCGAAAAAATCGCGCGCATGGCCAAGCTGCTGTCGCAAAAACAGGGGCTGGCCATTCCCCGCTACCAGGAGATCAAGCATGCCGCTGACCTGGCCCTGGATATGTTGCGCAAATCACTGGATGCCTTTGCGCGCCTCGATGTGGTGATGGCCGCGCAAGTGGTGCGTCAGGACGACCAGGTGGACGAGGAATTCCGCGCCATCATGCGTTACCTGATCACCTTCATGATGGAAGATCCGCGCACCATCTCCACTTCACTGGAGATTCTGTTCGTGGCAAAGGCCATCGAGCGCATCGGCGACCACGCCAAGAACATGTCCGAATATGTGATCTACATGGTCAAGGGACGTGACGTGCGCCACATTACCATCGACGAAATCGATCGCGAAATCCAGTTATAGTGCGGCAGCAATCCGTCCTCGCCGCCGTCGATCTCGGCTCCAACAGCTTCAGGCTGCAGATCGCACGGGTGGAGGGTGACCAGCTTTACATGCTGGATGGCTTGCGCGAGCCGGTCCGATTGGCCGCGGGACTCAGCCCCGACAAATTCCTTGACGCCGAAACCCAGCAACGCGCCCTTGCAGCGCTCGGGCGCTTTGCCGAACGCCTGCGCGACTTGCCGCGCGAGGCCGTGCGCGTGGTCGGCACCAACGCATTGCGCGTGGCCAAAAATGCCCCCGATTTCATCCCCCAAGCCGAGCACATCCTGGGATTCCCGATCGAAATCATCGCCGGACGCGAGGAAGCGCGCCTGATCTACCTCGGCGTGGCACATGGCTTGCCGCCATCGAAACACAACCGACTGGTGGTAGACATCGGCGGCGGATCCACCGAATTCATCATCGGCAACGGCCTTGTTCCGCTTAAGCTGGAAAGCCTGTACATGGGCTGTGTCAGTTACAGCAAGCATTTTTTCCCGGACGGGAAGATCACCAAGCAGAACCTCAAGCAGGCGGAACTCGCCGCGCGCAACGAGTTGCAGACCATAGTCGCCGACTACAAGGGGCATTGGCAGCAGGCTCTGGGCTCGTCCGGCACGGCAAGGGCCATCGCCGAAATACTGGAAGCGAACGGCTACAGCAATGGCGGTATCACGCGCGACGGGCTGGACCGACTGCGCGCCCGTCTGCTCGATGCCGGCGATGTGCAAAAGCTAGAGCTGCAGGGTTTGCGCCAGGATCGCACTCCCATACTGGCAGGGGGGTTTGCCATTCTCTACGCGGCATTTTGCGAACTGAACATCACCCATATGGACGCCGCCCTGGGCGCGCTGCGCGAGGGCGTGCTGTACGATTTGTGGGGGCGCTTTCACAACAACGATGTGCGCGACGTGACCGTGCAGCAATTCATGCAGCGCTATCACGTCGATGCCAAACAGGCAGGGCGCGTAACAAAGCTGGCGCAAACATTGGCGCGGCATTTTCTCGGCGGCGAAATCAACGAAACACTGCTGCGCCTGCTCGGCTGGGCAGCCTGTCTGCATGAGATCGGCATCAGTGTCGCACACAGCGGCTATCACAAGCACACTGCCTACATCCTGGCCAACGCCGACATGCCCGGCTTCTCAAAAAAGGAGCAGGCGCGCCTGAGCATGCTGACGCTGGCACAGCGCGGCAACCTCGGCAAACTGCAGGGACAGCTGAAAAATCCCGAGGATCAAATATTGGCCATGAGCCTGCGGCTGGCCGTGCTGTTCTACCGCAACCGCAGCGATGCCAGCTTGCCGGCTTTGGGCGGCCGATTCAGCGGCACCAAATTCCACCTTGCCATAGACCCGGACTGGCTGGCCCAGAATCCGCTCACCGAAACCACGTTGCTGGATGAAGTGAAGCAATGGAAGACGCTGGGTATCGGTTTGCAGATCATCGAGGACTGAGGTGCAAGGACTGAGGTGCAAGGGCTGAGGGCCAGGGACTGAGTTGTAGGAGCGGGCCATGCCCGCGAACAAAAATGCAATCGCGGGCATGGCCCGGTGCCAATTCTGCTTCAGCAGATAGCAGATTGCCTACTTTTAGTGCTCCTACATTAAAGGCTCATCCACTTCATCGCGGGCAATACACGCAGGGCCGGGCCCTACGATTCTTCCAGCACTTCGCTCAGCATGCGCTCCACACCGGTCTGCCATTGCGGCAGATATAAATCGAACGTGCGCTCCAGCTTAGTCGTGTCCATCCGCGAATTGTGCGGACGTTTCGCTGGCGTCGGGAAGGCGCTGGTCGGCACGGCCTTGATGGCGTCCTGCGCAACCTTGAGCGGGATGCCGGCACGCCGCGCAAAGTCGATCACGAAACCGGCATAGCCGTGCCACGTAGTCTCGCCCCCGGCAACCAGGTGATACAGGCCGGACACATCGGGCTGAAGCTGCGCAGTGCGTATCGCATGCGCGGTGACATCGGCCAGCAGATCCGCGCCGGTGGGAGCGCCGACCTGGTCGTTGATGACACTGAGGCTGTCGCGCTCGCCGGCGAGCCGTAGCATGGTCTTGGCGAAATTCCCGCCGCGGGCACCGTACACCCAGCTGGTGCGGAAAATCAAATGGCGGCAGCCCGATTGCAGGATCAGCTGCTCGCCCTCCAGCTTGGTCGCGCCGTATACATTCAGCGGAGCTGTGGCATCGCTTTCCAGCCAGGGTTTTTCGCCGCCGCCGTCGAAAACATAATCGGTCGAGTAATGGACCAGCCATGCATTGGTTTTTTTTGCTTCCCTAGCCAGCACGCCGGGGGCCAGCGCATTGATGGTGCGCGCCAGCTCAGGCTCACTCTCGGCCTTGTCCACTGCGGTATGCGCTGCCGCATTGACGATCACATCCGGCGCAACGGCCAGTACCGTCCGCGCGATACCTTCAGGATCGGTGAAGTCGCCGCACAGTTCCTTGCTCGCGGAATCGACTGCGACCAGTTCACCCAATGGCGCAAGGCTGCGCCGCAATTCCCAGCCGACCTGCCCGTTCTTGCCGAAGAGAAGTATCTTCATCAGGCCCGTCCCGCGTAATTCTTCTCGACCCAGTTCCGGTAATCACCGGACTGCACGTGGCTCACCCAGCCCTGATTGTCCAGATACCACTGCACGGTCTTGCGTATGCCGGTGTCGAATGTTTCGGCGGGTTTCCAGCCCAGCTCGCGCTCGATCTTGCGCGCATCGATCGCATAGCGGCGGTCGTGGCCGGGGCGGTCGGTGACGAAAGCGATCTGTTCGCGATAGGATTTCCCGTCGGCACGCGGGCGCAATTCATCGAGCAGCGTGCAAATGGTGTGCACGATGTCGAGATTGGCTTTCTCGTTCCAGCCGCCGACGTTGTAGACCTCGCCCAGCCTGCCCTTGGCCAGCACGCTGCGGATCGCGCTGCAATGGTCCCTGACGTACAGCCAGTCGCGGACCTGCTGGCCATCGCCGTACACCGGCAGCGGCTTGCCCGCCAGCGCGTTGACGATCATCAGCGGGATCAGTTTTTCCGGAAAGTGGTACGGGCCGTAGTTGTTGGAACAGTTGGTGGTCAGCACCGGCAAGCCGTAAGTGTGGTGATAGGCGCGCACCAGATGGTCGCTGGCCGCCTTGCTGGCGGAATAAGGGCTGTTCGGTTCATAGCGATGGGTTTCGCTGAACGCAGGATCGTCCTTCGCCAGCGAACCGTACACCTCGTCGGTCGAAACATGCAGGAAGCGGAAGCTGTTTTTTTCCGTATCGGCCAGGCCTGACCAGTATGCGCGCACCGCCTCGAGCAAATGGAAAGTGCCGACGATGTTGGTCTGGATGAAATCCTCGGGGCCGTGGATGGAACGATCCACATGGCTCTCAGCGGCGAAGTTGACCACCGCTCGCGGACGGTGTTTGGCCAGCAGCCTGCCTACCAATGCTGCGTCGCCGATGTCGCCCCGCACAAAGACCTGGCGCGGATCGCCTTGAAGTGAGGCGAGATTCTCCAGATTGCCCGCATAGGTCAACTTGTCCAGATTGATCACGGCCTCATCGCTTTGCGCAAGCCAGTCCAGAACGAAGTTCGCGCCGATGAAACCCGCACCGCCAGTTACTAATATCATGTTCGTATCGCCATTGTGGAGAGCGCTATGTTTTTATGAAGAGCCGCGATTATATCCATTGCGTTGCGTTTGGTACCAATCCGCCGTTGCACGCAGTCCGTCTTCCAGCGAATACCGCGGCTGCCAGCCCAATTCTTCGCGAATCTTGTTATCGCTGACGCGCAGCGAGCCGAACAATCTGTCCATCTGTCCTGCGCGCCCCAGCAGGCTTGCCGCAGCGCGCAACAGCCCGGGCGGAAAGTAGAATGAGCGACTGTTGCGTCCCAATGCGCTGGCGATCTTTTCGACCAGCCGGGCTGTCGAGACATCCTCGCCATCGCTGACCAGATAGGTCTGCCCGGCGGCGGCGGGATGCGTCGCGCAGGCGATCAGCGCATCGACCAGATTGCCCACATACACCAGGCTGCGCGCATTGCGCGCACCCGCCAGCGGCAACGGTATCCCCCTGGCTATCGCGGCCATTAGGCTGACAAAGTTGCCTTTCACGCCCGGACCATACACCAGCGGCGGACGCACAATCACGATCTCCAGACCGGCTTCCTGCGCGATGCGCCGCAGGGCTTGCTCGGTCTGCCACTTGGACACACCATAGGGGTCATGTGGATTGGGATTATCCGATTCGGTAAAAATATTCTGCTCCCCTCTCCCGCTTACGAGGGAGGGGCCAGGGGAGAGGGTGTCAGAAGCGGAGGTGCTTTCCCCATTCACCTTGACCGAACTCACATAGACAAGCCGCTTCACCCCGGCCTGAGCCGCCTGTATTGCAAGATTTTCCGTGCCATGCAGATTGACCTTGAGGAATTCCGCCAGCGGATCGGCAGCGGAATCCTTCATCACATGTACACGCGCGGCGAGATGGATCACCGCATCCACACCGCTCAGCGCGGCCGACCAATCCGTCCCGCCGTCTATCGCGCCCACTGCCACCGATTCCATGCCTGCCGGAAATCGGCCTAACGCGCGCACGGCCGCCTTGACCTGATATCCCCGGTGCAGCAATTCTTCGCACAGCGGGCGCCCGACAAAGCCACCGGCTCCGGTGACCAGGAGCCGACTCAAGACAATACCCCGCGATAAAGCGCCAGCACCTGGCCGACTATTCTTTCCTGAGAAAATTTATCCAACACAAGCTCCCGCCCGCGCTGGCCCATCCGTAGCCTTAACTCGGGATCGGCCAACAATCTGGCCAATGCATTTGCCAGGGCCGTCGCATTACGTGCTTCCACCAGTAGCCCATTGTCTCCGTCGCGAACGACATCTCTGCAACCCGGCACGTCCGTGGTAACAATAGGGCGAGCGCAGGATGCCGCCTCCAGTAAAGTTTTGGGCAGTCCCTCGCGGTATGAGGGCAAACAAACAATGTGGGACTGCGCATACACTCTGGGCATATCCTCGCGACGGCCCCACCATTCCACAACCCCTTCATTTTTCCAAGCCGCCAGCTGAAGTTCAGGCACGCTCGCCGGATTGCCCTCATCGGGCTCTCCCACCAACACAAATCTGGCTTTCACACCACGTTGCCGGAGTTGTCTCGCGGCG
>LSLI01000066.1 GCA_001577345.1 Candidatus Gallionella acididurans | reverse complement strand
TGAGGGGCGCAAGCTGAATCCGGAAGAAGAGGCCTACTACGATCTGCCGCAACGTTCCACTGAAGCGGCCAGTCTCTATGAACATTGCGTGCGTGCCATCAAGCATGGCTTGCGCTTTGGCGCCCATCAATTGCCGCTGATCGGTTGCGGTGACTGGAACGACGGCATGAACCTTATCGGTCGCGATGGCAAAGGCGAAAGCGTCTGGCTGGCGTGGTTCCTCTACGACAACCTGCAGCAGTTCTCATTCCTCGCGCGCAGTCGCAACGACGCAACCACTGCCGAACTCTGCAAGTCAGAGGCCGCAAAATTGCTCACCAACATCGAAGCTCACGGCTGGGATGGCGAATGGTATCGGCGCGCCTATTTTGATGACGGCACCCCGTTGGGATCGGCACGGAACGACGAATGCCGGATCGATTCCATCAGCCAGAGCTGGGCAGTCATTTCCGGCGGCGGTGATCCTGTCCGCGCACGTGAAGCGATGGCCGAGGTAGATAAGCAGCTGGTGCGCCGCGATGCGCAGTTGATTCAGTTACTCGATCCACCCTTCGACAAATCTGCTCTTGAACCGGGCTACATCAAAGGCTACGTTCCCGGCGTCCGCGAAAACGGCGGCCAATATACGCACGCCGCCATCTGGACCACTACCGCATTTGCCATGATGGGCGACGAGGAACGTGCATGGGAACTCTACGCCATGCTCAACCCCGTCAATCGCGGCAGCCAGCCGGAAGAGAGCGAACGCTACAAGGTAGAGCCCTACGTTATGTGCGCAGACATCTACGGCGCTGCACCGCACACCGGGCGTGGAGGCTGGACCTGGTACACCGGCGCAGCAGGCTGGATGTATCGGCTGACTTTAGAAACCCTCCTGGGACTGAATCTGGAAGGCGATCATTTGCGCATCGCGCCCTGTATCCCCGCGCACTGGAACGAATACAAGATCCACTACCGTTACCGCGACACCTTCTACCACATCATCATCAAGCGGGTTGGCAAGCAGTCAGGCAGCACGATCAATGTGACGATGGATGGCATCATCGTAGGTGGCGCAGGGCAACCGCAAGGCATGATCCCGCTTAAAGATGATCGCCGCGAGCATCACGTCGAGGTGAATTTGAGCTAAATACTGTTAAATGTAAGCTACAAAGCACTCATACCAATGGGAAATGAAGGACCTCTGCTCAGGCGCGAGCGTCCTCTCGGAAAACGATCAAATCATCATTCCAGCACTGTCTTTTTATTGGCTGGCCGATTAATCTCACAGGAATAAACCATGATCACGAAATGCCTTTTCCCGGTGGCCGGGTATCCCTATCTGCTCAGGGGCGTGAATGTGACCTGCCCCAATCAAGTATGGAGTACGGATATTACTTACATCCGCCTGCCGCGGGGATTCGTGTACCTGGTGGCGGTGATTGACTGATACTCGCGAAAGGTGCTGTCGTGGCGGTTATCGAACACGCTGGATAGCGGGTTCTGCGTGGACTGTCTGGAGCAGGCATTACAGGCCTATGGAACGCCGGAGATATTCAACACCAATCAGGGCTACCAGTTCACCAGTGAAACTTTTACCGGCGTGTTGTTGCAAAGAGGCATCGCGATCAGCATGGACGACTGGATAACATCTTTGTGGAACGGCTTTGGCGCAGCGTCAAACATGAAGACGTGTATCTGAAGGGTAGCAAACCTTCACAGACCGCTTGTAGGAAGACAATCAGCATGATCGGCGGGCATCTCCATGCCCAAGGAGACACTCGCTCCTGTTCGTACTATTATGTTGCGTGTATAGACAAATTAGTGGACCCGTCTATAACTGCAAGGCATTGCGGCATTGTCTTCTATGTCGTGTTTACAGGAGAATTACCATGAAAATCAGCGATCAGAATAAGGAAAAGCTGGAGCAGCAATATGATTTGCTTGCCCACAAATTCAATGAACTTTACCTGGCAGGAAAGGGACGTGGACGCGAAGCAATGACGGTGGCGCTGCAAAAATCCCACGAGCAATTGACCGCACTCGGGGAGTTCAGCGCGGAACAAGGGGAAGAATTGAAACAATACCTTGCTCGCGATCTGGACCAGACCATATCCGACGCCAAGCAGTTGGGCGAAGAAGCCAAAGTACGCTTGCACCCGGCTCGATTGGGCGCAGGAGCGCTTTCCTCTCTTGCGAATGTGCTGGAATTGACCAGCAATGCGCTGCATTCCTTGGGAGATAAAGCAAAAAACAAGCTTACATACAAGACTGGTGAGATGACATCCGCCGGTACTTTGACTTGCCAAGGGTGCGGACAACAAGTACAACTCAAGAAAACAGGCCATGTTCCGCCTTGCTCCAAATGCAATGGCATCCTGTTTAACAAGGGCTATTGATTACTTGTGCATTGGTTGTGCGCAAAGCGCGGGGCAGTTCTTGAAATCAAGCATCCAGCCTAACTGTGCAGCCGATCGGGTGCTGCTGTTGGTGAATGAGCAATAGAGCACTTATATGTTGCCACCGGTGCCGGACGGGTCCCGCTGGTATCAGGCCGTTGACACCTCTCGCGACACATCCGGGGATGTGTATGAAGAGGCATTGGCAAGAAGTCATTCCATTCTTTGCCTACCCGCTGGAGGTACGCAAGATCCGTCTACACCACCAACGCCATCGAGAGCCTGAACATGCAGGTGCGCAAGGTGATCAAGAACCGAGGCCGGCCCCCTCGCTACGCTCTCCCCCAATGACGAAGCGGCACCCAAGTTGATTTACCCAGCTTCGCGCAATATTACAAAAAAATGAAAGATGCCGCCTATCATTTAGCGTGCTGCCAAAATCCAATTCGTCATTCCGTTCGGCGAACTCTTCACGGATTCAGTTTGAGGATGCCGTGAAATTTAACCGTGAACCCAATATCCACGGTGCGACTAGGAGACAGAACTAAACTTTGAATGGTTTATATCACCGTGGGAATCAATATTATTTGGAGAGAAAATAGGGCTAATAATAAGGAGTGGCTACGTTTGGCTGGACAGTACGTGAATGACTCGCCACCATGGTATCGTGAACAGCGAAATCAAGATGATCCGAATAGACGCGGATACCGACTATCTGGCCGGCCAATTCGCATGGCACCGAGTAACGGTTTCGGTCCTCGACGACCAGACAGGTGCTGGACACCTTGCCTAGGGTTGCGACATAGCCGTCAAAAGGGGAGGTCGTCATACCTCCATTCACTGAATAGCTAATCGCAAATGTAGAACATGCTTATCAGAACAGGTGGCGGTTTAGCGCGATGTGCACTCCGATACTGGCTGCATAGCCGAGTGCAATCGCCGGTGTCCATTTGAGGTGGCCGAAGAAGGTATAGATGCCGCGCGCTTGTCCCATCAGTGCGACGCCAGCAGCAGAACCAATCGAGAGCAACGATCCACCGACTCCGGCGGTCAGCGTCACCAGCAACCACTGACCGACCGACATATCAGGCATCATGGAAAGTACTGCAAACATAACCGGGATGTTATCGACGACAGCCGAGATGATCCCTACGGCAACGTTGGCGTTGGTCGCGCCCAGGCCGCCGTAAATTACCTGTGAAATCATCCCGAGATAGCCGATGAAGCCCAGCCCTCCTACGCACATCACCACGCCGTAGAAAAAGAACAGCGTGTCCCATTCGGCGCGCGACACTTTGCGGAAGATATCGAAGGGAACTATGTTACCGATATTTTCTGCATTTTCGCTGCTGGAGTGCGTTTTCTCGCCGCGTATTTTCAGGTAATAGGAAAAGAACTGGAGCAGGCTCAGGCCGGTGAGCATGCCTATGACTGGGGGCAGTTGCAGTACACTGTGGAAACACACCGCCAGCGAGATAGTGAAAAGGAATAAGGCCACGATGGGCAGTGCGCCGCGCCGCATCGCAACAATTTCTCCGCCGCCTTTGGGTTTCGCATTTGGTACAGCAAAGTGCATGATGACCGCCGGAACCAGCCAATTGACCAGCGACGGGATGAACAGCGCGAAGAACACCCGGAAACCAACCATGCCATTAGTTGCATGAATGCCCTTTTGCCAGACCATCAGCGTGGTGATGTCTCCGAATGGGCTAAAGGTGCCGCCAGCGTTGGCAGCGACCACAATATTGATGCAGGCGAGCATTACAAATTTCTTATTGCCGCCACCGACGGCCATGACTACGGCCCCCATCAACAAGGCCGTGGTCAGGTTATCTGCGACAGGTGAAATAAAGAAGGCCAGCAGGCCAGTCACCCAGAATAGTGCGCGATAGCCGAAGCCGCAGCGGATCAGCCAGGAGCGCAACGCTTCGAATACATTGCGCTCTTCCATCGCATTGACGAAGGTCATCGCCACTAGCAGAAACAGCATCAGTTCGGCATATTCCTCCAGATTGTGGCGCAGCGCAGTCTCAACCAGATGCGGAATATCATGCGACTGGTAGTACCACGCAATCAGTCCCCATATGATGCCAGCCGCCAGCATGACGGGCTTGGATTTACGCAAATGAGTAAATTCCTCCGTCATGACGACCAGATAGGCGGCGAAGAACAACAGCACTGAAGCAATCCCGACCCAATTTCCGGTCAGGTTGATCCGCTCAACGACCTCGGATGCGTCAGCCGATAACGGAATGAACAGCAGAGTGAAGATTAAGGCTAAGCGTTTCATCAGTGGGTATCCTGATTTTTTGTAAAATAAGTCGTGTCGGATAGGCGATCAGCCAAGCCGATTATCCGCCGGGTGATACAGCGGGTCTTCCAGCACGTTCACTTCGATCATGCCTTTGGCCTTGTCGAGCAATTCCAGACAATCCGGGCTTAAGTGGCGCAGGTGCAGCTTTTTGCCAAGTTGCGTGTAGCGTTCCGCGAGCATGTCAATCGCTTCCAGCGCGGAATGATCCTTGACGCGCGCGTTCTTGAAGTCGATCACCACTTCAGCGGGATCGTCGCGGGGAGTGAACAGTGCAATGAAATTATGCGTCGATGCGAAGAACAACGATCCATGCAGGTCATATACTTTCCAGCCATGCTCATCGGTGGTCACGCGCACCTCGATGTTCTTGGCATGCTGCCACGCAAACACCAGTGCTGAGATGATCACGCCGACGATCACAGCGATGGCAAGATCAGTCATTACCGTTACCACTGCAACAGTGATGACCACCAGCAAGTCAGCGTGAGGCACTTTGCCAAACAGACGGAAACTGCCCCACTCGAAGGTCTTCTCCGACACCACAAACATCAAGCCGATCAAAGCCGCCAGTGGGATCATTTCGATCCAGCTTGATGCAAACAGGATGAAGCTCAGCAAGAATAACGAAGAAACGATACCGGAAAGATTCTTCACAGCGCCATTGGTCACATTGATCATGCTCTGGCCGATCATTGCACAACCACCCATGCCGCCGAAGAAGCCGGTCACCACGTTGGCAATACCCTGTCCGACACTGGCGCGATTCGGTTTTCCGCGCGTTTGTGTCATGTCGTCGATCAGGTTCAGGGTCAGCAGCGATTCAATCAGGCCAATTCCGGCGAGTATCAGGCTATAGGGAAAGATGATTTTCAATGTCTCAAGACTCAGCGGCACATCGGGAAGATGAAATGAGGGCAGCCCGCCCTTGATGGAAGCCAGATCGCCCACAGTCTTGGTCTCGATACCAGCAAAGATCACCAGCGCGGAAACTGTAGCAATCGCCGCCAGCGTGGAGGGAATGACCTTGGTGAGCCTGGGCAACAGGTAGATGATCGCCATGGTCAGCGCGATCAGTCCGAGCATGGTGAACAGCGGCGCGCCCTGCATCCAGCTCGTCGTACCGTCAGGATTAGTTGTCTTGAAATGACCCATCTGCGCCAGGAAAATCACGATGGCGAGGCCGTTCACGAAACCCAGCATTACCGGATGCGGCACCATGCGGATGAATTTACCGAACTTGGCCAGGCCGAACAGGATTTGCAACATGCCCATCAGCACCACGGTAGCGAACAGATATTCCACACCGTGCTGTACCACCAATGCCACCATTACTACTGCCAGCGCGCCTGTCGCACCGGAGATCATGCCGGGGCGACCGCCGATCAATGAGGTGATGAGACTCATCATGAAGGCAGCATAGAGGCCGACCAATGGATGCACATGTGCCACCAGCGCAAAGGCGATGGCTTCGGGAACCAAGGCGAGCGCGACCGTCAGGCCGCTCAAGATGTTGGTTTTTACTTCGGGGAAATTTTGTATATTCATCGTTATTTCAATAAAAAATACGCCAGCCCTGTACAAGGAGCAGCATTAGTATGAATCGGTAATTACAGCGGTACGCGGTTGCCCTTGGACGTTAATCAGGGCAACCCAATAGAATTGAAGATTGAGGTGGTCAAGAACTCACATCGAAATGCTTAGCAGGGAGAATGTTTGAAATGAAGTTGGGCTAATTTTACCGCCCGTCGCGGAGAGCGGCAAGCAATGAGGTGGATTTAACTGCTTTGTTCAACTTATCCAAGATATTCAATTGAGTTCTCGGTGTGCAGTCTCTGTGCCTGGGTGACGCCTATGTGTCGCTTGCTGCCTGTCACCTGTATCTGTTAACGGAAAATTTGAACATCAGTTTCGCCAAGTATATCGGCAGCAATCAGGCACTCATTCCCAGGGCAAATTTGTTCTCCCCGTAAACTCAAAGCAGTCGCGGTCGAGTTGAGTTAATAGACATACGCAGATAGTCGAAGACCAAGCGAGTATTCCGATTCAACTGTTGCATTTTACCCCCGGCGACACATGGATTTTTTAGATATATTGCCCCATTGGCTGATGTGCCTAATATAGAGAATAAAAGGCTTTTTCAAATAGACGAGTCAGCATTTTATTCCTTACTAATTTAGGGTGGGCCTATGCTGCCATAAATGGCAATTCAGACCAATATCAGCCACTCGCTATTTGAAAGAGCCGTAATTCGTGTCTCGAGCTTGTAGCCACTCATTACGCAGGACATGCAAACGGCAAGTAACGGCTATTGCTCAGCGTTCGAGGACAGCTCTAAGAACGATCAGTTGAACCTGCCGGCCGTAGCGGTCATCGAGAACTCGCGGCCGTCACTTCCGCTGTGTGCCAAGAACAGAAATTCGTGAAATCCTCTAAAGTTTAGTTTCATGGTTTGGGAGCAAACTACCACTTGCTTAGTTATAATCAAATTATGGAACGCATTCAATCTATCAATCCTGACCGCATCGCATGGTGTTGTGGCGATCTTGGCATTACGCCGGGGGAGCTTGCGGCTGAAACTGGCATTGCCGCGGCCACCATGGAGCATGTCATGGCGGGCAAGGATGGCATGACGTTTAACCAGTTGCGCAAGTTAGCTGATCATTTTGGCAGAGGTGTCCTGTTTTTTCTTGAGGAGGAGCCAGTGGATGAGGCAAAAGTACATTCGCTGCAATTCCGCACTCTTGCCAACCAGAAGCCGGAGTTATCTGCAAAGCTTAAGGCGTTAATCGAGCGGGTGGAAAAACAGCGTGAAGTTTATTTGAGTTTGCGCGAAGACCTCGACGATGCTGACCGCCCACGCTTCACAACTCCAGTGTTGCCCACCGATGATTTGCACGAAGCTGCTAGTATTGCGCGGCAATGGCTTGGGCTGAATGAGAAGAATGATTTCGATACTTACCGTGAAGCCCTGGAATCCCGTGGTGTGCTGGTGTTTCGCAGCAACGGCTATAACGGAAAATGGCAGATCGCCAAGGAAAATCCGATTATTGGTTTCGCCCTTTACGATGCAGATTGTCCGGTGATCGTCGTCAAGAAGCAGGACTGGGAAACCCGGCAATCGTTTACGCTCATGCATGAGTTGGGGCACTTGCTGTTGCACAAGACTAGCTCGATTGATGACGAGCGCGACCTGGAATCTCATCGCGGACATGAGCGCGAAGCTAATGCTTTTGCTGGATACCTGCTGGTGCCGGATGCATTTTTGGCAAGTATCAACGATGCAGACCGGCCAGATGAAGTGTCTGGCTACGACAACTGGCTTGAACGCCAGCGTAGGGCATGGGGCGTAAGTGGCGAAATGATTCTGCGCCGCTTGCTGGATGCTGGTCGATTGCCGCAGAGCCGATACGAAGCTTACCGGCATTGGGCTGCGCAATCGGTGGTGGCACAAAGCGAGGGGGGTAATCGGGAGTGGCGTCACCGCGAACCCATGCACATTTTCGGCGACACGTTTGTGCGCACGGTGCTGGATTCTTTGTATGCCCGTCACATCACATTAGCCAAGGCGAGTAGCTATCTCGATAATTTGAAGATCAAGGACCTGCATCAATTGGAACAGTTCTATGCACATGTTTGATGCGTCGTCCATGATCTATGCGTGGGACAATTACCCAATAGGTCAGTTTCCCCCTTTATGGGATTGGATGGCGAGTCAGATTGAAACGAAGCAACTGGTGATGCCCAGTGTGGCATTTGAAGAAGTGCAGCACAAAATGCCGGATTGCGGTGAATGGCTAAAAGATAACGATCTTGAACTACAGGAAATCAATAACGCAGTCTTGCAGGGCGCCAAGCATATAAAAGGGCAACTTGGTATCGCTGATGACAAGTACGGAAGTGGGGTAGGAGAGAACGATATATTGATAATCGCAGTAGCCCGTTTACATTGAGCAAAGTTGGTTTCAGATGAGGCCAAGCAGCCGAACCCTCCAAAAGTACCCGCTAATAGAAAAATCCCTGCTGTATGTGTAATGCCAACTGTTTCTGTTCCTGCATCAACTTTATCGAATACGTCAAAGCCTCTAAAGTAGTTTTTGGTTAGCTCGCATGATAGGCAAAGGTGTCGAGCAAAAGATCTTCTCAGTGTCGATAGGGCTTAACTCATGCAACTTAGATTCATTGGAAGTGGAGATGCATTTGGTAGTGGCGGCCGCCTGAATACTTGCTTTCACGTGACGGGAAACACAGTCAATTTCTTGATCGACTGTGGTGCATCGTCCTTGATTGGCCTGAAGGCAAGGGAAGTCGCGCTGAATGACATTCAGGCCATATTCGTGACGCATTTTCACGCAGATCACTTTGGTGGCATTCCGTTCTTCGTGATCGATGCCCAGTTATT
Organism: Candidatus Gallionella acididurans; assembly: GCA_001577345.1. Lineage (GTDB taxonomy): Bacteria > Pseudomonadota > Gammaproteobacteria > Burkholderiales > Gallionellaceae > Gallionella > Gallionella acididurans. The sequence continues at coordinate 9,119 of LSLI01000066.1, read as the reverse complement.
GTCCAAGCGAACCGAACCCCTTGCAATAGTCGGCCCGCCAGGACTCATGACCTGGTACGAGCGCGTAATGGAAATCGCGTTTCCCGGGTCATCGCACACGAAACAGAGATTCGCGCTGTCGCTCATAGAGCTTCAGGCATCGCAACAAAGAACTGTCGCCGGCGTTGTTGTCCGGTCGTTTCAAGCACATCATGGGAATCCAGGTGGCCCATTCTTCGCGTATCGACTTGAAGCTGAAGGTCGCTCGATCGCCTATACCGGCGACACCGAGTGGACCGACGAGTTGATACCCGCCGCAGCGAATGTCGATCTCTTCGTCGCGGAAGCTTACTTCTTTGATAAGAAGGTCAAGTTTCATCTTGACTTGGCAACCCTAGCTGAAAAACTGCCTCTCATCCGACCAAAACGCTTGGTGCTCACGCATATGAGCGATGACATGCTCGACCGCCTTCCAATTCCACAATACGAGACAGCCTATGACGGCAAGATCGTTGACCTCTGAGTCCAATGGCACTAACTTAAGCATGCGTGCAATGCGCTGCTGTTGCTCCATAACCCGCGCACACAATATTTGGCGCGGTTCTGTGAGCAGTTGAAACGGATTCGGTCTTCGCTTCCGCGCTCGTGGCTAAACTCGCCCCGGTTGATGTGTCAGTTTTAGTTGCTCAATGCCAGAAAGCTGATGCGCATGACGCAGCACAAGCCGACCGAGCAGGCAAAGACGCAAATATTTTTCGAAGGCATTGAGTAACTGTAGCGCCCTTTTAAAAATCAACTGTTGTGGCAGTGCGCGTCCCAGATAGGCCGCTTGCGCCGTCGCTGCTTTACCCAAAAGCGGGGCGTTTGCAAATGGGGAGGACTCCATAGGGATACCAGCGAGCAGCTTGCGTAATTTATTATATGTATGAAAATTTCATGCACATAATATGATGTGCTGATGGATTGATGAAATTAAATAATTCTTTAATCTTTGAAGAGTGAGAAGACAAAAAGTGTAATGGGTAGCGAAATATCCTTTATTATTACTCACCATTGAATTTCATTCCGAGTCCGTGACGAAAAATCTAAATCACCTCATCGTTTTTGCTCTAGATCTCCAGCGCTACGCCCTGCTGTTGCCGGTGGTGGATAGAGTGGTGCGCATGGCAGCCATCACGCCGTTGCCGAACGCGCCAGACATCGTTCTTGGCGTGGTCAATATTCAGGGGCGAGTCATCCCGGTCATCAATGTGCGCAGGCGTTTTTGTCTGCCGGAGCAGGAAATTACCCCGGGCGACCAACTGCTTGTTGCGCACACGTCGCGAAGACCGGTAGCGCTGGTCGCGGACGCGGTGCTGGATGTCATCGCAAGTCCTGCGCAGGATATGATAGCGGCAGAAAATATCCTCCCCGGGGTTGAGTATGTGGAAGGGGTGGTAAAACTAGCTGACGGCTTGATTTTTATCCACGACCTGGACAAATTTCTTTCGCTTGAAGAAGAATGTTCTCTGGACCATGCGCTGGAAAGCCGGGCACCGGAAAATCAGCCGCTGGAGACTCCCTGAGATAAAACATGCGGCCCACACTTTCCTCTTCATTGTTGTCACAGCTGAGCGAGTTTGTAGGCACGCAGACGGGGCTGAATTTTCCGCAAGAACGCTGGGGCGATCTCGAGCGGGGGATTGTTGCGGCAGCACCTGACTTCAATTTTCCGGATCGTGAGTCATGCGCGCGCTGGCTGTTGTCTGCCCCGCTGACACGCCACATGAACGAGGTTCTCGCCAGCCACCTGAGCGTGGGAGAAACCTATTTTTTCCGAGAGAAGCGGAGTCTGGAGATTCTCGGGGAGCAGATTCTTGTGCAACTGTTGCAATCACGCCGCCAGAATGAGCGGCGTTTGCGTATCTGGAGCGCGGGCTGCAGCACGGGTGAAGAAGCTTATACCATCGCGATACTGCTCGACAGACTCCTTCCTGATCTCAAGGAATGGAACATCACCATTCTGGCGACTGACTTTAACCCGAAATTCCTGCGCAAGGCGGCACAGGGCGTGTATGGCGAATGGTCGTTTCGCGATGCGCCGGTCTGGCTCCGCGAGCACTATTTTGACAAGAGCATGGATGGACGCTTAGAAATACACCCCCGTATCAGGAAGATGGTGACATTTTCCTACCTCAATTTTGCCGATGATGTTTATCCATCGTTATTGAACAACACCGGCGCGATGGACGTGATTCTTTGCCGCAATGTCCTGATGTATTTCACCGCGCAGCGGGCGAAACAGGTTGTCGGCAATTTTCACCGCGCGCTGGTCGATGGCGGGTGGCTGATCGTCAGTCCAGTGGAAGCCTCGAACGCCCTGCTTTCCTCGTTCACTCCGGTCGAATTCCCGGGGGCGGTGCTGCACCGGAAAATGGCAAATGCCGGATCGCAACAGCTCGCTTGCGGGTATCCGATTCCGCTGAGGTACGGGGAAGCTGAAACCACACCTCCGGTACTGCCGGTCGCACCGCCAGAGCCTGTTGCTACGGTGCTGCCGATTCATCATCATCCGGCGCCTTCAGACAATAATCTTCCTGGCGCGCAGACCGGCCAAATGCCGGCATCCGAGGAGGATGAGTGCAAGGTGACATCTCGCTTGGCGCGTAGCTGCGCCAATCAGGGCAGGCTCGGCGAGGCGCTGGAGTGGTGCGAAAAGGCTATTGCCACCGACAAAATGAATCCGGCACACCATTATCTCCTGGCTACTATTCTACAGGAGCAGGGGCGGCATGACATCGCCATACAGTCATTGATGCGCGCGCTCTATCTTGACCCCGATTTTGTGCTTGCCCACTTTGCGCTGGGGAATCTGCATCAGTCGCAGGGACGTTACCTGCAAACGCAGCGCTATTTCGGAAACGTGTTGCTGCTGTTGCGCGATCACTCGCCGGACGAAACCTTGTCGGAAGCGGATGGGCTGACTGTCGGGCGGCTGGCTGAGATAGTCACGTCCCTGCTGGCAAGTTTGCCGCAGCCAACGGCGACAAATGCTTGAGAGGAGCGCAGTCATGAACACACCACAAAAAAATAACAAGGCCATCGATTGGAGCGAAGTCAAACAGCGTTTAGAAGCGGCGCGCATTGCAATCGAACATATCTGGACACCAACTGCCGGGGAGACCAATCGGGTACTGAAAGAAAGAGCGCAGGTGCTTGCGCGGGAACCTGCGCAGGTTGAATCTGCTGGCGAATGGATCGAAGTGGTAGAGTTTACCCTCGCCCATGAGCGATACGCTGTTGAAACAGAGTACGTTCGCGAAGTCTATCCGCTGGAAGATCTCACGCCGTTACCCTGTACGCCGGCCTTCGTGCTCGGCATCATCAACGTGCGCGGCGAGATACTTTCTGTCATCGACATCAAGAAATTCTTTGAATTGCCGGAAAAGGGGCTGACCGATCTCAACAAGGTGATTATGCTCGAGTCCGAAAACATGGTATTTGGCATGGTGGCCGATGCCATCAGCGGCGTGAGCCGCATTCGGCGAGCCGGCATTCAGCCGTCCCTGCCCACGCTGACGGGCATCCGCGAGGACTATCTGCTGGGGGTGACTGCGGAGCGCGTGGTTATCCTCGATGCCGAAAAACTTTTGAGCGACGAGAAACTCATCGTGCAGGAGCAGGTGGACGGGTAGAAGAACAAGCCAGATTGGACAGAGTCACAAGAGGAGGCAACAAGATGAAATGGAATATTGGAACGAAGATAGGAGCCGGATATGCGCTGGCGCTGTCCATGCTGGTCATTCTTGGCATGATTTCGTACCGGAACACGACCGGCTTCATCGAAGCCGCACAACTGAAAGTTCATACCTACCAGGTACTGGAAAATCTTGCCGGCGTGCTCTCGGCTTTAAAGGATGCCGAAACCGGACAGCGAGGCTACATCATAGTCGGGGAAGAGCGTTATCTGCAGCCGTACCAGACCGGGACGGCGGCTGTGAATAAGGCACTCCTAAATCTCCGGCACCTGACGGAAGATAATCCCACTCAGCAGCATCGGCTCGATACGCTTGAGCCGCTGATTGCAGCCAAACTTTCCGAACTTAAGGAGACGATCGACTTGCGCAAAGGCAAGGGATTTGAAGCAGCGTTGCAGGTGGTCCGGACGGATAAGGGAAGGCAGGTGATGGATGAGATTCGCAAGGTAACCGAAGAGATGGGGAACGAGGAGAAAACACTACTGGATCAACGGGACGGCGAAGTGAAGACGAGTTCCCAAACCACGATTTCCAGCATTGTTTACGGTGTTCCCTTTGCCTTTGCGGTATTGGCGCTGATTGGCTTTCTAATCACCCGTATCATCGTCCGCCCGCTACGGGCGATTTCGGAGGTCGCCGAGCGGGTGACGTCTGGCGACCTGACCGTCAACGTCCCGGAGGACAATCGCGCCGATGAAGTCGGTATCCTTGGGCGCACGTTCCACGGGATGGTCGAAAATCTGCGGCGGCTCACACGCGAGATTAACGAAGGGGTTGGTGTGCTGACTTCGACTTCGAGCGAGATTCTGTCCACTACGACCCAGGTTGCTTCCGGCGCCGCCGAGACCGCCACCGTCGTGAGTGAGACTACGGCGACGGTGGAAGAAGTCAAGCAGACCGCGCAGATGTCGAGCCAGAAGGCGAAGTACGTTTCAGACAGCGCGCAGAAAGCCTCTCAGGTCTCGCAGAGCGGGCGAAAGTCAGTGGAAGACGCGATTGCCGGCATGCAGCGCATTCAGGAACAAATGGAATCGATCGCCGAAAGCATCGTGCGCCTGTCCGAGCAGAGCCAGGCCATTGGCGAGATCATCGCCACTGTCAACGACCTGGCCGAGCAGTCGAACGTGCTCGCGGTGAATGCCGCCATCGAGGCGGCCAAAGCCGGCGAGCACGGCAAGGGTTTCGGCGTGGTGGCACAGGAAGTCAAGAGCCTGGCGGAACAATCCAAGCAGGCTACCGGCCAGGTACGCGCGATTCTGGGCGAAATCCAGAAGGCCACCGGTGCCGCGGTGCTGGCCACCGAGCAGGGCAACAAGGCGGTGGAAGCGGGCGTGAAACAGACCACGGAGACCGGCGAATCGATCCGGCTGCTCGCCGAGAGTATCCATGAAGCGGCGCAGGCGGCCACGCAGATAGCCGCATCGAGCCAGCAACAGATGGTGGGGATGGATCAGGTGGCACTGGCGATGGAGAACATCAAGCAGGCCAGCGTACAGAACGTTGCCGGCACCAAACAGGCAGAGGTGGCCGCACAAAATCTGCATGAGTTGGGGCAGAAGCTGAAGCAGTTGGCGGAACAGTATAAGGTGTGATGGTGTTCAATCGAACAGAAGGGATGATTGTATGAAATGGAATATTGGAACAAAGATAGGGGCTGGATATGCGCTGGCGCTGTCCATGCTGGTCATTCTTGGCATGGTTTCGTACCGGAACACGACCGGCTTCATCGAAGCCGCACAATTGAAAGTTCATACCTACCAGGTACTGGAAAATCTTGCCGGCGTGCTCTCGGCTTTAAAGGATGCCGAAACCGGACAGCGAGGCTACATCATAGTCGGGGAAGAGCGTTATCTGCAGCCGTACCAGACCGGGACGGCGGCTGTGAATAAGGCACTCCTAAATCTCCGGCACCTGACGGAAGATAATCCCACTCAGCAGCATCGGCTCGATACGCTTGAGCCGCTGATTGCAGCCAAACTTTCCGAACTTAAGGAGACGATCGACTTGCGCAAAGGCAAGGGATTTGAAGCAGCGTTGCAGGTGGTCCGGACGGATAAGGGAAGGCAGGTGATGGATGAGATTCGCAAGGTAACCGAAGAGATGGGGAACGAGGAGAAAACACTACTGGATCAACGGGACGGCGAGGTGAAGACGAGTTCCCAAACCACGATTTCCAGTATTGTTTACGGTGTTCCCTTTGCCTTTGCGGTATTGGCGCTGATTGGTTTCCTGATCACCCGTATCATTACCCGGCAGTTGCGGGAAAGCATTAATCTGTTGTCGTCCTCCGCTAGCGAGATTTTAGCTACCACGAGCCAGGTTGCTTCCGGCGCTGCGGAGACGGCCAGTGCGGTGAGCGAGACCACGGCGACGGTGGAAGAAGTCAAGCAGACCGCGCAGGTATCCAGCCAGAAAGCGCGCTCAGTTTCCGACAACGCGCAAAAGACCGCCCAGGTCTCGCAGGGTGGACGAAAATCAGTGGAAGACGCGATTGCCGGTATGCAGCGCATTCAGGAACAAATGGAATCGATCGCCGAAAGCATCGTGCGCCTGTCCGAGCAGAGCCAGGCCATTGGCGAGATCATCGCCACCGTCAACGACCTGGCCGAGCAGTCGAACGTGCTTGCGGTGAATGCCGCCATCGAGGCGGCCAAAGCCGGCGAGCACGGCAAGGGTTTCGGCGTGGTGGCACAGGAAGTCAAGAGCCTGGCGGAACAATCCAAGCAGGCTACCGGCCAGGTACGCGCGATTCTGGGCGAAATCCAGAAGGCCACCGGTGCCGCGGTGCTGGCCACCGAGCAGGGCAACAAGGCGGTGGAAGCGGGCGTGAAACAGACCACGGAGACCGGCGAATCGATCCGGCTGCTCGCCGAGAGTATCCATGAAGCGGCGCAGGCGGCCACGCAGATAGCCGCATCGAGCCAGCAACAGATGGTGGGGATGGATCAGGTGGCACTGGCGATGGAGAACATCAAGCAGGCCAGCGTACAGAACGTTGCCGGCACCAAACAGGCAGAGGTGGCCGCACAAAATCTGCATGAGCTGGGGCAGAAGCTGAGTGACATGATCGGGAGCCGGGCGTCATGAGCCGGGATAATTCATTATTGATGCGGTGCGTATTAAGCGTGAAGCCGATCGTGCTGACCCTTGGGCTTTGCTCGGGACGAACTAGGGGTTGAAGGACTCAGGATAAAGATCATGGCGAAACAAAACGACGAATTCCGGAAAAGATTGCTCGCGACATTTCAGGTCGAGGCGGGCGAACATCTCCAGGCGATGTCGTCGGGATTGATCGAGCTGGAGAAAATGCCGGCCGGTGCCCAGCAGGCGGAAATCGTCGAGCGGGTGTTCCGTGAAGCACACAGTCTGAAGGGCGCTGCCCGTGCTGTGAATCTGACGCAGATAGAATCCGCCTGCCAGCCGCTGGAAAGCGTGTTTGCGGCGCTGAAGGGCAAGCAACTCGCCGTCTCGCCGCCATTGCTGGATATCCTGCACCAGACAATTGATGCCCTTGGTGGATTGCTTGTTCCACAAGCCGGTGCCACGGGAACCCGCGAGCCGCTGATCAAGAAGTTAATTCGGCAACTTGACGGTGTGTTAACAGGGTCATTGCCAGAACCCGCACGTCCGACAGCAGCGTTGCCGCAAGCGATTCTGCCGGCATCCATACTACCGGATGAAACTGTCGAGACGGATGATGCGCCCGCGCCGTCGTCGCACAGCTTGACCTCTGAAACCATCAGGATTTCCACGACGAAACTCGATGTCGTGATGCGGCAGGTCGAAGAACTGCTGTCCCCCCGGTTGGCGTCCAGCCAACGCGCCAGGGAACTGCGCGAGGCCGCTGCACTGCTCGCGGGCTGGAAAAGAGAACGGTCGCGGATTCAGCCTACACTCAGGCTGATCGAGAGATTATGCGTACGGGATGGCAATGACGCCGCCAATGATTTGCAGCAGATACAGAAGCTGCTCGAGTATCTGGATGCTGAACTACCCTTCATCAAAGCACTGGAAGACCGTCTGGCGAAATTGAAAAAATCCGCCGAACACGATCTGCGCACGCTGACCGGAATGACCGACAGCCTGTTGCACGACGTGAAGGAGATGCAGTTGCTGCCGTTCGTGTCATTGCTCGATACTCTCCCGCGCTTTGTCCGAGAGATCGCCCGCGAGCAGGGCAAGGAGATAGAGCTGGTGTTTCAGGGCGGCGAGATTGAAATCGATCGGCGCATCCTGGAGGAAATGAAGGATCCGCTCATCCACCTGTTGCGCAACGGCATCGATCACGGCATCGAAAAACCGGCGCTGCGCAAGGAGAGGCAGAAGCCGCCGCACGGAACGATCAGCGTGGTGATCTCGCAACAGGACAGCGGCAAAGTCGAGATACGCATTGCCGATGACGGGGCGGGCATTGACTCTGCCAGCGTGAAAGCGGCGGCCGGCAGGCTGGGCTTCGTTTCTCCCGAGGTGGTGCAAAGCCTGGGCGAAGCGGAAGCGCTGGCGCTGGTTTTTCAGTCCGGCATTTCCACCAGTCCCCTCATCACGGATGTTTCCGGGCGCGGGCTTGGCCTGGCGATCGTGCGCGAAAAGGTCGAGCGGCTGGGCGGCACGGTCGTCATCGAGTCACTTCTTGGTGCCGGAACGGAATTCCGCATCGTCCTGCCGCTGACGCTGGCCAACTTTCAGGGCGTCACCGTCCGCGCCGGCGGCCATCTGTTCATTATTCCCGCCATCGGTGTCGAGCGTGTGGCGCGCGTAGCCAGCCAGGACATCCAGACCGTTGAAAATCGGGAAACGATCGCGCTCGATGGCCAGGTGATTGCGCTGGTCTGGCTCGGCGATGTGCTGGAAATACCGCGCAAAGGCACGGCGGGCGAATCGGCCGACATCCTGCAAGCAGTCGTGCTTGCACTGGGTACGCAACGTATCGCATTCCGGGTGGAGGAAATTCTCGGCGAGCAGGAAGTGCTGGTCAAGCCGCTTGGACCGCAGCTTACGCGCGTGCGCAACGTCGCGGGCGCGAGCGTGCTGGGAACGGGGGAAGTCGTGCCGGTTCTCAATGTTCCCGATTTGCTGAAATCGGCCGTGAGGCGTGCGACGGCGCCGCTTGCTCCAGTTGCAGAATCACACGGAGAATCGGAAAAGCAATCCATCCTGGTGGTTGAAGACTCGATCACCTCGCGGGCGCTGCTCAAGAACATACTCGAGTCGGCAGGCTATCGCGTTACTACTGCGGTGGACGGCGTCGATGCCTACACCACGCTCAAGACTGGCTCGTTCGACCTGATCGTTTCGGATGTGGAGATGCCGCGCATGGACGGCTTCGACCTGACGGCCAAGGTACGCGCGGACAAGCAGCTTGCGGAGTTGCCTGTGGTGCTGGTGACGGCGCTCGGTTCGCGC
>LSLI01000065.1 GCA_001577345.1 Candidatus Gallionella acididurans | reverse complement strand
CCTTGCCAATAGCGGGAGCGAGGCACTTGTCGTTTTGGACAATGCTCACCGAGTACCGGTGAATGACCTGCGAATGCTGATCGATGCGACACGCCACTTGAAATTCGTCATGCTGGCGCAACCGGCTGCCACGATATTGGAGATTGAAGCCACGCTGGGTATCGTACAAGAGATACTGCGTGGTTGGTCGCTCGATGAGATCGCCGCTGAGGTGAACTTGCAGGCGGCGCACGGCACCGTGCCGGATCACGAAAGGTTGCGGATATTGACCGGCGGGCTTCCCTTGTATGTTCAGACGGCCGCCCGGCTGAGTGCTACGCAGTACGGCGGCGATATCGGCGCGATGTGCTCCGCCGTCGAGGCACAAACCAACCTTGTAGAAACTTCGCAAGAGATCATCTTGACGCGACTTTTTGAGACTTTGCCCTATTTGGCACGTGACGTGGCGGCGGTGCTTGCCATAAGTGACGTCCCTCTGAGTGAGGCGGAGGCGGGCCGACTCATCGATAAATCGCTGGGCATAAGTGCTCCCGAGTTCGCCGCTGCCATCCGCCAACTTCGACCGCTTGGCGTTGTATGCGCCTTCAGCGGGCAACGACTCCAGATACATGATGCGCTACGTGTGCTGGGACTCAGCCGATTCAATTCATTCCCAGCGCCAAAAATCAAGATCGCTCGAGAGACGCTAAAGGAACTCATCATCGAATCGTTCGAGAAAAAACGCGACCAATCGCGGTTTCCACTCTATGTCCGTACGCTCGTCGAGCTAGGGGAACTCAAAACCCTGATCGACTTGGCCACCGAGGAGTGGTTTCACGAACTCGGCATCAGCGCAGGTATCTGGGAGTCCCTCGATTCAGCAGCGCACAACGAAGCGATCGATGCGGAGCAGTGCTTTTACGCTTTGGACGGACTGGTGTTCGCTGATATGAAGTCGGGCAATGTTGCCAAGACGCAACAGCGGCTGCATGAGATGCAGAAACTTATCGACGAGAATGGACTTGGTGCTCACGAGTTGCTTGTTGTTCGGCTGAAGCAAATGTTGTTTGACGCTGACCAAGGTCGTGAAAAACATGTCATGGAGGCACTGCAGCAGATCAAGGAGGTGCTGCCCGACAACGCAGCTTATCAGAGGATCTTCCGCTACAACGTCGCGTGGTCGTTTTTAATACTCAAGCGCTATGACAAAGCGGAGAGCATCGCTCACGAACTCGTTGCGGAATATTACGATGTGCTGGGCCTGGAGATTTCCGATGTTATGTTCCGTAGCAACAAGCAAATCGCCGAGAAACTGGTGCACACTGAATCGTTGCATGATGATCTCAAGCACTTGGCCGATTCTCTCGATGCCTGTGCAAAATGTGCAAACGCACAGGGTAAGGATTCCGGACTTGCGCGCGTGCATGCGGCCAAATTCTATGGCTTGGCCAATGCTATCAGCTCCTTTATCAATGTGAATCAGGATCTAGTCGACGAATTTATCGGGCGCTCCGACTACGTAGGAGCACGAGAGATTATTGAACAGCATCTGCTCCCTACCGTGCTCGAACACAAGATGCTGGAGAAGATACTGTCCGTTCGCGGTCAGTACGCCGTGGTACTTGCCTACTGCGGCGATTACGACTCCGCGGATGCCGAACTTGCCCGGCTGGACCCCTATCGCCCCGGACTCTCCCCAAATCAATGTGCAGAGATCGACAACCAAAAGCAGCTCGTAGGGAAGTTGCGGGCGCTTAAAGTGCGGCCAGGGATGGTGAACACGACGCCCGCATACCTACGAACGGCCAGCCAAAAAGTAGGCCGCAATGACCCTTGTCCTTGTGGTTCTGGACGAAAGTACAAACGCTGCCATGGGCAATTTCTGGGGCCGCTCTTTGACCTGTTCCGACGAGCGTGACTTTGCGCTAACTGAGTTTCTGCTAGGCACCTTGAAACCGCTGTAAATACTGCGTTTCGAACTTTTCTGGCGGGCCTTCATTCACAGCAGAGTGTAACAATCTGGAATAATGGGTGAACGAAAACTCGTAGCGCTAACAATGACGACCACCATTCAAATTAGGAAGATGAGGCAGTCGATGCCGCCGATACGAAACTGGGACAAGCCGTTTTCCATGTTCTACGACGAGACTAACAACATTCGTCGCCTGACGTTGTCGGAAGTCGGCTTGAACGCCCCAGAAAACAGGAGTTTTGTCCTCGCAGGCATTGTCCTACAGCCCGGCCAACATATCGAGAACATTGACGCGTTGCGGGCGATGTTGCAGGTCCAGGCCAATGCGATGGAAATCAAGTTTAAGCATGTAGCCCAAGGTGACTACGAGGCGGCTCTTGCATCTCGATGCCTGAATTCGTTCCTTACCTGGCTCTTGGATCAAGGCGTCTTGATCCATTACTCCCAGTTGAGTATTCTTTACTGGTCACTGATCGATATCATCGAGTCACTCATGCTGGACAATACATTCGGTATCAATGAGTATCACATGCACCTGAAGTCGGAGCTCTACGACATAGTGACTCGCAGTCCGGCCGAGTTCATGTCTCTGCTGCACTCGTTTGCCTATCCCAATGTTGATCGCGGCAGGATTAAAGCCTTCCTCGGAGCAGTCTCGGACTTTCTGGATAGGCACTCGCCCGAAAACCGTAACGATGGCACCATGCTTCTCAAGCAGACACTGCGTCAGGCGGTTCGGATGGATGAGTTGGTGTTTCTGCACGATAACGAGCCAGGAGAACTCATCCAAGACTTCGGCATGCACTTCCTGCGCAGTGTGTATGTGTTCAAGAACGCCTCGCACACGTTTGATCGGGAGACGTATGTCGAGAAGGTCTTACAGTCATTTGATGTGCTCGACGGACAACGACGTGTGGACTACCGGTTTGTCGACTCCAAGGCCAACACAACGTATGCGTGCAGTTGTCTGACGTTGTGGCCGGGCTTATGGGCAAGCATTTCAAATACATCCAGGACTATTCGCTTGCGACGCTTAAGATCCGCAAGGCTGGCTTCTCCGAATTGCAGAAGCAAAACCTCGCAATCCTCCGAGAGCTCATCGACCGCTCTGATGCGGTGAGCAACGGATTCTGTCACGCCATCGCCCTTCTGGACAGCATGTTCAAGAACAATGCCTTCTTGCACGACTTTGACGCCCCCAGATTCATCCCCTGAGCAATCGGTAGGAACAGTCAAAAAAGAGACATAGGAGGCGGCCAAATTTCTCCGAAGCGAAAGTTTTTTGCGCTTAATGATGACCCATAAAATATCTAAATTGATAATTCAATATGTTACTGTGACAAAAAATCACTTCATCATCAATAGATTCGGCAGTAACTTGATACCTTTCTCAGCTTCACCGTAGAACTATAAGGACGCCTTATGAACAAACTCACTGTTAGCCTCAAAAACTGTTACGGCATCCAATCTTTAGATCACGATTTCGACTTGTCCGAGCAAACAGCCAAGGCTTACGCCATCTACGCGCCCAATGGGCTAATGAAGACTTCCTTCACCCGAACCTTTGAAGCACTTGCTAAAGGTGATGTGCCTAAAGAAGAACGCTACAACCGAATTTCAACACATGTAGTTAAAGCTGATGGAAACGCTATCTCAAAAGAGACGATTTATGTCCTCAAATCAGAAATAGACATCAGCTCTGATAGTCCCGCCATCACAAATATCCTTGTCAATCCTGAAAACAAGGCGAGATATGATGAAATTCTTGTTGATCTCGACAAACTGAAAAAGAATCTCACTAAATCTCTTCAGAAGAAATCTAAAGTCAAACAAGACAATATAGAACGAGAAATTCTGAAAGATTGGCATGAAAATGACCTGCCAACTTGCATTGCACAAATCAACGCGACCTCGATTGAAAATGACTTGAGTCCTTATGAATACTCGACTATTTTTGACCCCAAAGCCATTGAAGTTCTAAAAAGCCAAGAGTTCATATCAAAAGCAAGCGAGTTCAACGAACGCTATCAGGAACTTTTCAACCAAGCTGGAACGATTTACCAAAAAGGCATCTTCAATCCCGCGAAGGCAGATACATCGTTTGCAACACTAGACAAACAAGGGTTCTTTGCAGGTGGTCATCGCGTTCACCTACGAGGTGAACCGGCCTCCATCAACAAGACTGAATTGGATCAAAAAATTCAAGCAATCCACGCGAGTATTGATGGCGACGAAACTCTTAAGAAACTGCGCGCCAGTCTCTCCAAGAATGCTCAAACTCAGGCACTAACCGATCTCATTGAGAACCTTTCATCTAGCAATGTTGAATTTCTTTTAGAAAAATTAAAGCCTACGAATCAGTCTCAGTTTCGCAAGGATCTTTGGGCCTTTTACATTCAGGGCAATACGGATGCAGCGGCTTACTTGGAGTCGTGTGACATAAACAAAGATGAAATCAATCGCATTGAATCCGCAGCAGCAGAGGTTGCGCCAAGATGGACTAAGGCCGTGGAACTTTTCAACGACCGTTTCATGGATATGCCCTTTACACTTTCCGTGTCCAATCAAACTCAAGCGGCACTCGGCAAAGAGAACGCCAAGCTCAAGTTTACTTTCAAAGATGGCACAGACAAGATTGAATGGTCACGCGAGGAGCTCAAAACTCTCAGTCAAGGCGAAAAACGAGCTCTTTACCTTCTCAATTTCATTTTTGAAGTAGAAGCCCGAAAGTTGGCCAATCAAGACACACTATTCATCATAGATGATATTGCCGATTCCTTCGACTACAAAAACAAGCATGCTATCGTCCAGTACTTGGACGATCTCAACGCAACCCCAAATTTTCATCAGATCATTCTGACTCACAACTTCGACTTTTTCAGGACGCTCGCCAACAACTTTGTACACCGTAACAGATGTCTTATGACCAACCGGAGTAATTCATCCATCACTCTTGTTAAAGCAGATGGAATTAAAAATTACTTCATCAATATATGGAAAGCCAAAGTGGCAACCAATATGCATATTCTCTGTGCCACCATTCCGTTCACTCGGAATTTGCTTGAATACACTAAGGGCGATAGTGATCCTGATTATCTGAAGCTCACCAGTCTGCTGCACTGGAAGTCAAATACAGACCAAATTACTGTTGGCAACTATCTGGAGATTTACAATCGGCTTTTTGGTACAAGCTACGACATCAGCAACTCCCAGTCAGTAAAGGATTTGCTCTTTATAAAGGCGAATGAAATCTGTACTTGCACCGCACATGACGGGTTGAATTTGGAGGACAAGGTTCTGCTGTCCATAGCAATTCGCATGCAAGCGGAGATTTTCCTAACCAACGAGCTTCGGAGAATCAAGGGCGATGCAAACTATTGGTGCGAATCCATGAATCAGTTTGGTATTCTCGTGAAAGAGTATTCATCCTTAGCCCCATCAGTATCGGGGACGCGCACACTGGAAAAGGTGAGCGTCACCGTCAGCTCCAACATCCACCTAAACGCGTTTATGTATGAGCCGATTCTAGACCTGACAATTGATCATTTAATTAGTCTTTACCGTGAAGTCTGTGGCTTAACTACGTGATCCGCTTAATCTCCTATATCACTACATCACTATGCGTATTCTCCATACTTCCGACTGGCATCTAGGCCAGAATTTCATGGGTAAGAGCCGCCAAGCCGAGCATCAAGAGCTCATCGATTGGCTGTTGACGCAGGTAGAAGAGCATGCGGTGGATGCGGTGCTTGTGGCGGGTGACATTTTTGATACCGGCACGCCGCCCAGTTATGCTCGCGAGTTGTACAGCCAGTTGGTGGTGCGATTGCACACGGAGGGCGTGGCCTTGCTGCTGTTGGGCGGCAATCATGATTCGGTGGCGACGCTTGGTGAAAGCCGGGAACTGCTGGCCTGCCTAAGCGCGAAGGTGGTAGCAGCGGCTTCGGACGATGCTGCTGCGCAGGTTGTGGTGCTACCTAAGCGTAGTGGCGAAGCAGGCTGCATCGTCTGTGCGATTCCTTTCATTCGCCCGCGCGATGTACTACAAAGTCAGGCCGGTCAAAGTGCAGTGGACAAGCAGTTGTCGCTGCAATCGGCAATTCAGCAGCATTATCAGGCCGTCCATGATGCGGCTTGCGTCCGCCGGGATGAGTTGACAGCAAAGCTCGGGTGCTCGTTGCCGCTGATCGCGACCGGGCATCTGACCACCGTCGGTGCCAGTGCCAGTGAATCGGTGCGTGAAATTTACGTTGGCGCGCTGGAAGCCTTCCCGACCACGGCTTTCCCGCCCTCCGATTACATCGCACTGGGTCACATTCACCGGCCGCAGAAAATAGGAGGGCAGGAACATATTCGCTACTGCGGCTCGCCCATTTCGCTCAGTTTCGACGAAGGCCATCAACAAAAGGAAGTACTGCTGGTTGATCTCGACGCTGATGGCCTCAAGGCGGTGACGCCATTGCTGGTGCCGCGTTTTCAGGCTTTGGTGTCGGTGAGTGGCAACCTGTCCAAGTTGCCCGCCGCGATTGGTGCGGCAGCGCTCGAAGGCAGCTACGAACGCCCGGTTTGGCTGGAAGTGACTGTAGCAGAAGACGATTATCTGACCGACCTACCAGAACGAATCGAGATGATGGTCAAGGAACTGCCAGTCGAGGTGCTGCGCATCCGCCGCCAACGTGGCAACGCCGCAGCTCGTCTAGCTGCCGAAGCCAGCGAAACGTTGGATGAACTCAGTCCGCATGAAGTCTTTGCCCGCCGCCTGCAGCAGGAAGAATTGGCCGAAGACTTGCAGTTGGCATTGTGCGAACGTTACAGTGGCATCGTTGCCAGTCTGCAAGGGGAGGAAGCATGAAAATCCTCAGCTTGCGTCTGAAAAATCTCAATTCGCTGAAGGGCGAATGGCACATCGATTTCACTAAGCCGCCCTTTGTCGATAACAGCCTGTTCGCCATCACAGGGCCGACTGGCGCAGGCAAATCGACCCTGCTGGACGCCATCTGTCTCGCGCTTTACCACCAGACGCCGCGCCTGAAGAATATTTCGGTCTCGACCAACGACATCATGACGCGTCACACGGCGGAGTGTTTGGCCGAGGTGGAGTTCGAAGTCAAAGGGGCGGTCTATCGCGCGTTCTGGAGCCAGCGTCGCTCCCGCGACAAGTCGGATGGCGCGCTGCAAGCGCCCAAAGTCGAGCTGGCCAGCGGCGACGGGACGATACTCAGCACCCAGACCAATGACAAACTGAAGCGCATCACCGACATCACCGGACTTGATTTTCCCCGGTTCACCAAATCCATGCTGCTTGCTCAAGGTGGCTTTGCGGCCTTCCTGAATGCCAGCGCCAACGAGCGTGCCGAATTGCTGGAAGAACTGACCGGCACCGAAATTTACGGCGATATTTCGCGTAAGGTTTTCGAGCAAGCGCGTGTAGCCAAGGGGCAACTCGACCAGTTCAAGGCCCGTGCCGACGGCATGGAACTGCTGAGCGAAGAACAGTGTGCAGCCATGCAGCTGGAGGTTACCCAACTTGATCTGAAACTGGCCGAAGTCCAGCATCAGCAGCAGATTACCCGGGCACAACGCCAGTGGCGGATCGACCTCGCCCAGAGCGAGCAGGAAATTCAAACAGCCGACGCCAGACTGAACGAAGCCAACCTCGCACAGGAAGCCGCAGCGCCAGAGCTGCACCGATTGGCCGATAGCGAACCGGCGGAAGCGCTAAAGCCGGTGCATCTGTGCTGGCAGCAGGCCGAGACCACTTGTCAGCAAAGCGATGGCGAGCTACAGGTGCTGCATGTCCAGAGGGGAAAGCTGAAAGTCGAGCAAGGACTGCAGCACCAAACGGCTCGCAGCATCGCTGCCCGGATCGCCGAACAGGCGCAGAGCCGATTGCAGCAACTCCGGGGAGAAGGGCAGCAGATAGACGACTTCTGCGCCGATCATTCGCAGCATGCGCAACTGGGCGAACGCCTAGGTGTCTGGCGTCAGCAGTTTGAACAGCGGGACAGACTGCAACAGGATATTGCCGCGCAACAACAGGCGCAACAAAAACTTGAACTGGAGCAGCTCGAAAACAGCCGCAAGCTCACCGCTCAGAGCGCGATGGCCGATGTCACCGAACAGAAAAAAACCGCTGCCAATATCGCCCTACAAACGGCGCAGGCCGAACAAAGCCAGCGCATGGGAGGACAGACACTGGCGGAGTTGCGCCACCACTGGCAGAGCGAACAGGCCGGTCTCAACAGCTGGCAGCAACTGGAAACCCTCGCTGGCCGCCGCCGCGAACTGGCCGCCCTGCATACGTCGCATGCCACGCAGTTGCAGCAGGGACACGCAAATGTCGACACTCAGGAAAAGGCCTTGATTGCTCTGCGCGAGCAGCACAGGGAATTGAGTACTCAAGTCGCAGACAAGCAGAAGCTGCTCGAACAGGAACGCAGAATTCAGAGCTTGGAAGCCCATCGCCAGCAGTTGCAGCCGGGCGATGCTTGTCCGTTGTGTGGCTCGGAAGAACACCCGTCGATTGCCACCTATCAGGCGCTCGATGTGTCGGCTACCGAATCTGCCATGAAGGAAAAAAAGGCGGCGCTTGTGGCACTGACCGAACTTGGTCAGCAGACCAAAGCCGAGCAGGCCGCCAGGCAGGCGACGCTGACCCAATGGCAGGCGCAGCAAGACCAGACGATGCAGGAGATCGACCGTTGCCAGACGGAATGGGCCAAACTGCGCGAGCAAATCCGCACAACCAACGCGCTTGCCGATGATGATTGGCAGAACGCCGAAACCTTGCGGGTTGCCCGCGAAGCCGCCGAACAGGCCATCGCTCGTCTCGCCGAACGCCTGCAAGCGGCTGAGCAGGGCGAGCGGGCGCAGGAGCGGGCACGAGAAACCAGCAACGACTGCATCCAGACCTTACAAGCCGCCCGCAACCAACTGGCTCTGCTGCAACAGACAGCACAGACCGATCAGGCACGGCAGGCCGAGTTGTTGCGGGCAGTGCAGACGCGCCAGCAAGCGTTGACCGAATTAGACACCCGGCTTGGGAGCACGCTTGCCGATGGCGGTTTTTTGCTTCCCGACGAGCCAGCCTCGTGGTTGCAAGAACGCGATGGTGAATGGCAGCATTGGCAACATACTCAGCGTCGCCGACAGGAGCTGACGGAGGCTTTGACCCGCCAGCATGGCCAGTGCGAAACCGCGCAGACTCTGGCAACGTTGTGGGAGGAACGCTGGCATGCACTAAGGCCGAGCCATGCTGAAGAACAAGCCAAAGAGTTCGCCGCTAAATTCGGTGCGGAGCTGGCAAATATTCTCGCCCGCTGCACCGATGAAGTCGCCCGCCTGACGCATGAACTGGCCTCACTGCAAGGTCGGCAGGCTCAGCTGGAAATCACGCTTGCACGGCAGCGAACTGCCTTGTCCGAGGCGTTGAATAACTGGCAAACGGCACTCGCCGCCAGCCCCTTTGCCGATCTGGATGCCTTTGTCACCGCGCTGCTGCCGGACGAGGAGCGCCAGCGTCTGGCGCAATTGAAGGAACATTGCCAGCAAGCCACGCAACAGGCAGCAGCAGTACTCAAAGCCGCCAACGACAAACTGCTCCGCTTGCGGGCAGCGCCGCCTGTTGTGGAATCGCATTCAAGCGCTGCGCCCGCCGCCGTGCCCATGCTGCCTGAGCTGGATGAGCTACTAGCCACGCAGGAAGCGCAACGCCGTGAATTTAGCGAACAACTCGGCGCACAGCGCGCACTGCTCTCCAGCGACGAACAACGCCGCCAGAGCCAGCAGGCCTTGTACGCGCAGATAGGCGAACAGACGGCTGAGGCCGATATCTGGCAACGGCTAGACAGCCTGATCGGTTCGGCCAAGGGCGACAAGTTCCGAAAATTCGCGCAGGGGTTGACGCTCGATCACCTGCTGCACCTCGCTAACCGCCACCTCGCCCGCCTACATGGCCGCTACCTGTTGCGCCGCAAAACCACAGGTGAACTGGAATTGGATATCGTTGATGGTTGGCAGGGCGATGCCGCCCGTGACACGCGTACATTGTCCGGCGGCGAGAGCTTTCTGGTCAGCTTGGCACTTGCACTTGCGCTGTCCGATTTGGTCAGCCACAAGACTTCCATCGACTCACTATTCCTCGACGAAGGCTTCGGCACACTCGATGCCGATACGCTGGAAATAGCGTTGAATGCGCTTGATACCCTCAACGCCAGCGGCAAGATGATTGGTATTATTAGCCATGTCGAAGGGCTAAAGGAGCGCATTACTGCTCAAATTCTCGTCGAGAAGGGTGGCGGCATTGGACATTCACGGTTGCGCATAAGCACGCAGTCTCTATTATTACGTTGAACTTCCTCTTTAGAGAAACTTGAAGGACTATAACGTCTTGTTATTGACTGTTCGAAATTTTCGGAAGCAGACATTCCAGCAGGCAGAACCGACTGCCTTTTCAGAAAACTGCCACAGTCCGGTAAGGCCGATGACTGGACCTCGGCCATACCGGACTGTGGCGGTTTGCCGAAAAGGCGGTCGTTGCAGCTTGCTGGAATCTCCGTTTAACTGGTTGATCGAACCTCCAGTTTGGTACACAGATGCCGTTAAGGTGAGGAGGAGTCCATCCCATTGCTTTCAACTTTTTCGAACCGTCACACACAACAACCACTCAGTCTGCTGAAGAAAAATCGCGCAGCTGTTGGAACTGTGAAAGGCAACTACATTTTGCGGGGATTCACCAATTTGTGCAAGATGGCGTGTTCAAAAGGTTGCCGATGGCACAAAGTGCCCGCCTGGCGAAGGCAACACATAGAACTTAAAAGCTTACCACTTCTATACCTATTTAATTGTAGGGGTATACTACAGATTGAAAATTATTCGAGCCTGACTCCTACAATTCATGAGTAATGATCGGGATATTCAGAAAGCAATTGATGCCGGAGAGAAAAACCGAAGCACCATTGAACTCATCCACAATTGGTGTGTTCACGCCAAGGTTAAAAAAATAGGCGGTACCGGGCTAATAGAGGCCGAGACTGGCTTGCCAATCGGACATCATTCAATGATTTGTGATCATGCATCTGCTTCGGGTATGGCAACATGGGATGTCGCCGATGCCGCGCTCGACTTTCATGATCGCAATTGTGTGGATTGTAAACATCGCGTCCCCGTCAGACTTCCCAATCTCAGTACCTTGCTGGGCGAACGAGAGAGAGCTCAAGCAGAGCAAAATCGGATACGTAAAACTCATGAAGATCAGAGAAAGCTTGCGTTATCAAATCGCCAAGCGACACGCCAGGCTCTCAGAGATAAGATTCCCTCTACTTCTCAAACTATCATTGATCAACTCGAAGATTTAGATCGTGATCGCAATGAAGACCAGATCAGGAAACTCGTCGAAACTGCAAAATTGGCACCTGAGATCTTTACGACCAAGATCATTGAACATTATTTCCAGCTTTTGGAAGCTCGTGAATCTTGGTTTATCGCTGTAGGACTGGAAACATTATTCCTGCTTAAGACTGACCCTGTTCGGCTAGCGCGATGCGCCCTTATAGCTTTTCGCCATATCGACGCAACCGAAATTTCGCGCAGGATTATTCTGGAACATATAACGCTTGTAGATGTTTCCTTAATAACTGGCGCATTTCGGTCCCTTGTGCTTCTGGGCAATCCACCCCGCCATCCTTTCATCTCAACAGCTCGCCCAGCAATGCCGGAGCCATTGCTTGCTTTGTATCAGCATCATCCTGAGGCTGTTAAAGCCGCGATTCAAGCACACCTTGACTCAAAGAAGTCACCTGCAATTGAAGATGCGGCAAATGCTATAAAGATCATCGCGCAACAAGACAAATTTGTAGCGGTACCCTTTGCTCGATCCATCATCGCCATTCTTGCTCGTCCGGAGTCGTTGATAGAATTTGATGAGCATTATTCTCACCATGATGAAACTGGTCTCTATCGATTCTTACAGGATGCTCTACTGCTATCGCTAAAGGCGTCCCCCCAAGATACAGATAAACTCGTTTCTGCATATACAGTCACAGCTAATTCCGAAACCGAAGTAAGGCTTCTGGAGGCCTACGAAGAACTATTCCACGAAGATATTCGAGGTAACGTGATAGTGGAAGCTGCAGTGCATTCGATAGCCTTAAGGCGTCTGATTGATACCGCAACATCTACCATCAAGTCCGATGAAATATGGAAGTTGCTTGGGATGTTTCGATCAGCTCCCCCAAAAGGATTAGAAAATTTAATTCGAAGAGAAGCATCCTATCTATTGGGGGCAGCTATTCTCCTGGATGAACAGCGAGCCAACCTTGCAGATAAATATATGCAGGCAACTGTTTTTCTAACCAAATTGACTTATAACAATCAGTACAGTTTTCTTGTGCAATTACAAAAGGGGCTTGTGAATTGGGTTGCAGGCGTAGCTATTGATTCACCTCAAACAACGGAAGTGTATTTGCAGGTACTGTCAGGTATTCCTGAGAATAGCCATCATTTGCGCGGAATAATGGTAACGGCGCTATGTCGTCTGATGACGACCATTGAGGGACTCAATATAGCCCTACCGCCGCTTTATTCGGCACTGGTTGGGGCATCGCAGATTGAAAGGGCGGCTGCAATCAAGGCATTAAAAAAGGTAAGCTCAGAGCGGAGTAAAGATCTTCCTCCTTTGCTGTATGAGATATTCCTGTCTACTTTGTTGGATCCCTATGTAATCGTACATCAAACTGCAGTCCGTGCTCTTGAGCATTTATCGTTACCTGATGAATATTCATCGACACTGAAACGGCTAGTTCGTGAATTAATATTGAATTATTCGCATAGCAAGAGTGACGATGAATTTCTAATTGATTGCATATCGCTATATATCTCTAGTTACGCGGAGGTGGAAGAGCTACAGGGAGACTTTGGCGCACTTCTGGTATCACAACTTTCCAGAATGAGCCCTGACATGGTTATTCGTAATATGAGCTGGCGCAGTAAAAAACTTTTTGTTGCACCAGGTTTTGGTGCTATGGCTGTTTCATTATTGAAAGCTGCGACAAACGACTATCAAGAAGATCCCGTAATCCGCATACTTAGAAGTCTAGACCCCGCCATCGTGTACGCCGAACGAAATAATTTGGAAAGTATTGCTTTGGAGCGAGTTAATGAATTTGACTTTGTCGGTACTCTAGTTGAACTGCTTACCAGATCAGGGGCATGGAACGAGGCTGAGCATATTGCTAAAGCGGCAAAGGAAGCAATTCCCGAGACAACGCGAAATCTTCCTCAACGATTGTTTGCCGACATGCTTCACACAGCAACCAAGTACGAATTGGCTATATCAGAAAGTACACAAGAAAAATTGATCGACCAATTGGGGCAACAATGGCAAGAAACCCTTTCACTTATAGAAAAGGACAATCAAGACAATGAAGCACGGCGTGATCCTCTCCGAGGCATTTTCGGCCAGAATTAAGGGCATTGAAGCATTACGCGCGGCCAGCAATGTTTCTGCAAAGAATGTCGGTTCCCTACGCAATGCGGCCGATGGTCTTGATACGGCCAGCATTAGCTGCGATGACAGTATTGCTGCAGCTTCCTATGGGGCGCTCGCCGGTTTGTTGCGGATCATCGCCATGCTGGTGGAATGGAGAAGTGCAATTCTTGATGCAACTCCTGAAGCAGGCAGGTTTTTGCGCAGTGCAAAAGAACAGTACAAACTCTGGCAGGATGAATATCAGCCGTCCGAAATTCCAAGAAGCCTCCTTGAAAATAGCGTAGGTATCGATTCAATAACTGATCTTATCCAGGTTGGTGGCATGTGCGATGCAATTGCATCCGTCCCGCTTTCAGTACCTTTCTTTGCCGCCCATGTGCATTCATTCCGGCAACACAAAGACGATGAGCAAGATTCAAAAGAAGTGCTCATCGAACTTAATGTGGCATTTCTTCACTTCGAAATCGACGGACAACCTGCCAACCGAATACACTTTCTTACTCCGCAGGAGGCGCATGATCTTGAAATCGAGGTTCGTGTTTCAAGATGGCCTGATAATGCAACTACTCTAAATTTACGTCCGGTTTCTGTCGAACCACCTGACACCTACGATTTCCCGAATTTCCAATTCGAGAGCCCAGAAGGTCAAGCGCCATTCGTGATGCGTCAAAGAGGACGAGCGCTATTAAAATATCCACAGAACATTCACGCTAGGCCATTTGAATTCAAATATGCAGCAGAATTCACACCGCGAGCATCTGAACAACCTGTTGCAGTAGTTGGGCATCGGACATTGCGGATAGAAAGCATAGACCTCCAGAAATCACCTATGACCGGATATTTGGCCATGGACAAGAAGCTCCTGAAATTACGTGACAGCCTCCGTGAAAACAGGCTGATCGCGGAAGCAGACCTGAAATCATCGCTTCATTTGATGACAGTGTTAGGCAACCTTGCTTATCGGGCGCTAAATGATGATTTGTATCCTGGGGTGCGAGATGAGGCTGAGTTTCAGCGGGACATCAGGGCAGAGTTGCGACGCACCCCATCGATTGCCTCCGAATTGGAGGAACACCCGCGTACATCTGGCGGAATTACAGATTTATCATTTCGTGGCATTCGTATTGAGCTTAAGGTCGAATCAAAAAAGCGTATAACCCTAAACGATTGTAGCCGCTTCATTGGGCAGACAGCGAGTTACGTAATAGCGACCGGCAAACGCATTGGGATACTCTGCGTGCTCGACTGCAAGCCAAAAAATTCACCTGCATCCCCAGCGGAAGAAAACTTTGAAATTCTGAGGCATCCAACTAAAGAAGGAGAGATTTGCATAGTAACGCTGATTATCCAGGGCAACTTACCAATACCAAGTTCCCTCTCTCGGTAATGTATAGCACTACTTGCTTGAATAGTTGTAATAGTGCTCATCAGCAATTTAAAGGAAGAATATGCTTGATCGTACATATAATATTGTAAAGCCCGCAGAAGATGTGCTTAACTATGTGGGAGCAAATAAATCTGGCTACCAAGCTTTGCGACGCCGTGCGATTATTTTTAAATATAATGGAAAATGGGTATTGCAATCATGTGTTGTTGAGGGGATTTCAATCATTCAAGGTGAGGTCAGAAAAGAACGTTCTCGCGAGTATCCAGAGGCGGTATTGTTTGAAGATTGGCTAACTTTTGATGAACTCTATGAGTTTATAGGAAAGGCCTTGCAAGGCAGTTTCTCTTTGGGTGAATATTTGCTTGAGGCGCCTAATGCGAGTCGGCAATGGAACAAAGAAAGGCAGCCATTGAGTAACAACTATATGCCATATGCAGGCTATGTATGGACATCTAGATTTCACGACCAAAATTTCAGCACGCCAAGTGTGTTGTTAGCACCACAGCAGCCATACTATCCAGACTTACATGAAGCCGTAAAGGACTGGCTACCATTCACCATATACCATGGTCAAAGCGACGGGAGAAAAGGGGAAATTAATCTACTGCTACCGGAAACCAGGGCTTATTTTGAAGATGCCATTCCCAATTGTGATTTTGTTGATTTGTTTATTGCAGGCGCTGAAATAAATAGACTCATGCTGGAAGTCAAAGGAGCTTGGTGGGATGAAGAAGGTATTCATCACTTTTCAGAACAAGTATCAGACGGACATGTTCGATTAAATATTCCAGAGAATGTAAAACGTTTAGATTATATTCTTGTAGATGCAGTTGGTTCTGTTTTCGACTATCAGCAGGAAGATGGCTATCGCCACACCGGGCTTGGTCGAAATCGCAAGACTGATAAAGCCAGAACCGTCGCTAACATAGTACGCGAGGCTTGTAAGAATGGAGAGGGGCTAAAGATAGAATTCAAGCCATTCATTTATCCAGAAAACAACAAGCTAAAAGAAATATTCAAGGCAGTAGTGGCCTTTGCTAATTCTCAAGGTGGACAAATCTTTATCGGTATAAATGACGAAGGTGAATTAGAAGGAATTAATACGGCACTTGGAAAGTGGGCGGAAGCTGTACCTGACGAAGTAGCATGTGATCGATATCTTGGAATTATTCGAACAAAGATTCGAGATGAACTGCGAAGCGACGTCCAGTTAGAATTCAGCCAAACGATTGTTGATGGACAAAGGATTGTGATTATTGATGTGGCGGAGTCAAATGATAAGCCCGTCACATTCAAGCAAGAACAGACTACTCTTTATCTTCGTCGTGGTTCAAATAATTCGAAGACATCACCTGAAGAGTGGAAGGCGATAATTGGTTCATCACAAAATAGCATTGGGGTGCAAACTTTAGGAAGGTATTAGCGGCGAAATCTAAGTTTGCATCGGGAGCCAAATCAAAAGGGCGGGCAGCAGTTTGCACGGAGAGCATAGGCCGAGGAGTCGTAATTAGGAAAAGCATCATCGACCGGCTGCTTCGCACCAGTTAGTGGCGGAGAAAAAAGTTGAAAGCAGACATCCCGGTAGGCTGAACTGGCGGCCTTTTCAGAAAATTGCCAAGGTCCGCTATGGCCGGATTCTGTTGAAAAACTCCTTCTAAATTTGATGTTGTGAATGGTATAACTTCGCATACTTAAATAGCTGGGAGCCTTGATATGATTGGGTTTCAGACGGATAAGCAAAAGCGTTTGTTCTACTCCTTCGATCTTGAAGACCACGTCCCACAGAATCACCTCCTTCGCGGCATCAACCAGCATCTCGATCTAAGCAATCTTCGAAACCATCTCGCTGAATACTACAGCCACACCGGCAGGCCATCCATTGATCCGGAGTTGATGATTCGTATGCTGATCATTGGCTACAGCTTCGGCATTCGCTCCGAGCGCAGGCTGTGCGAAGAAGTGCACTTGAATCTGGCCTATCGCTGGTTCTGTCGGCTTGGCCTGGAAGATGCCGTGCCGGATCATTCGACTTTCTCCAAGAATCGGCATGGCCGGTTTCGCGAGAGCGGAGCGTTTCGTTGGGTATTTGACGAGGTGGTTCGCCGCTGCATGGCAGCCGGTCTGGTCAAAGGCGAAGGATTCGCGGTGGATGCCAGCCTGATTGAGGCCAACGCAAGCCACCAGCACAGTGTTCAACCTGGAGAACATTGTGATTGGGCCAACCCAGAAATTGATACGCGCCCTGTGCGTGAGTATCTTGCCGCCCTGGATCAAGAGTCAATGACAGCGGCCGCGCCGCGCAAAATATCGCTAAGCGACCCGCATTCGCGCTGGACTGCCGCAACCGGAGGAGTAGCCTACTTCGCCTACTCGACCAACTATCTGATCGATACTGCCCACGGAGTAATCCTTGATGTGGAAGCCACTCCAGCACGTCGCACTGAAGAGGTCGAGTCGACCAAGCTGATGGTCGATCGTGTCGAGGAACGTTTCGACATTAAACCCGAACGTCTCATCGCAGATACTGCATATGGCTCAGCGCCTATGTTGGGCTGGATGGTCGAGGAGAAAGCCATCGAGCCGCATATTCCGGTGTGGGACAAGACGGAACGCAAGGACGGGACTTTTGAGCGAGACGATTTCACATGGAACGAAAAGGCTGACGAATATCGCTGTCCGGCTGGCAACGCACTGCGTAGTGAATGGCGCCCGTTCAAGAACCCGCGTAAGCATGTCACCAACGCTGACACCATCATCTATCGTTCAAGTCAGCGTGATTGTGCCACATGCCCGATGAAAGCCCGGTGCTGCCCGAATACAGCGGTTCGCAAGATAGCCCGCAGCCTCCATGAGAAGGCTCGCGACGTTGCACGGAAAATTGCCACGACACCGGAATATCAAAGATCACGCTGTGAACGCAAGAAGGTCGAGATGCTCTTTGCGCATCTCAAGTCCATTCTTAAACTGGATCGGTTGCGACTACACGGACTGAGTGGTGCCGCTGACGAATTCACGCTCGCCGCTACCGTTCAGAATTTTCGCCGTATGACCAAGTTGCTCGCACACGGACCGCCAATCGACAGGATAGGTGCGCCCGCTTGAGGCGAAAACCATCCGATCAACCTACAAGCTGGGTATCAGAACCCAGTTGAAGCACCCGAAAGGGTGATAACGTCATCACCTCACGAAATTCCAGAGCACCACGACGGTTTTAACAACGAGTTTTTCAACAGAATCGCCGAGGAACAGACGGTCAAGTTCTAAACATCGGACAACTTGCCATACAGCCATATATCCGCAACAATCCGTACCCGATCTTTAACCACCACTAAGGGAGCAATAGTAATGAACCGCAAAGAACTGATCGACGCACTTGCAGACAAGACTGGCAGCAGCAAAGCC
>LSLI01000064.1 GCA_001577345.1 Candidatus Gallionella acididurans | reverse complement strand
AGGTTTCTTCTATCCCTTTGAGAAAGAAGCGTATCCAGTGAATCAAATCGCCGGTCTGCCGCACCCGCATCAAAGCATCGTAATAACTGGTTCGGTTGCGCTCGAAAAAATCAGACAAGTAGAGCGAAGGCTTGGCGAGCAGCCCTTTGCTGACGAGATAGAGCGTAATCAACAAACGCCCGATACGGCCATTGCCGTCGCAAAACGGGTGTATCGTCTCGAACTGATAATGGCTGATGGCGATGCGCACCAGATGTGGCACGGTGATTTCTTCGTTGTACCAGAACTTCTCCATGTCACCCATCAAATCCGGCACGTCCTGCTGATGGGGCGGAATAAATACGGCATCCGTCAGGCTAGACCCGCCGATCCAGTTTTGTGAACTGCGAAACTCGCCCGGCTGCTTGTGCTCGCCGCGCACCCCCTGCATCAAAATCGCATGAGTGTGTTTTAACAAGCGGTTCGAGAGCGGCAGATTTTTCAACTCGGCCACGGCGACATTCATTGCCTCGACATAATTGCGCACCTCGTGCCAATCGTCGCGCTTCTCAGGCTGAATCTGATCTTCCGGCATCAACGCCTCGTCTATGCCGGTTTGCGTTCCTTCGATGCGGCTTGAGGTTTGCGCCTCCTTCATGATGTGCATCTGGATAAACAGATCGATGTCCGGCACGATCAGCGAAAACGCATTCAGCTCACCCAATGCCTTGTTCGCCTGTTCCAGCAGCGTGTTGATGACCGGGTCTTCCCATGTCCACACGTGATTAACCAGCGTCGGCTGAAAACTTTTATATTGGTATTGCTGCCGCCACACGCCCGCTTTGAAAGTTTCGAGTTTCATAGTGCCGCCATTCTAACCCCCTCTCCCCTCGGGGAGAGGGTTGGGGAGAGGGAGCGCACGTCGATCTTGCCGGTGACGGCAGAAGTGATTAACGCTTGGCGGTATTCGGTGAGACGTTCGATGGCGGCTTCCACCTTGGCGGTTAGCTGGTCGATGCGGGCGGTTTCGCGGTCGAGGTGGTCGGCGATAGCGCATTGTTCATTAGTTGGTGGCAAGGCAATAGTGATATTCAAGAACGCATCTTGGGAAAGGTTTTTCATGCTTCCACTCGTGCCAGTTGCAAGAATTCCTGTAAGTTGACCTACGCCATCTGAACTAACCAAATACCAAGCAAATTTGCCAAGCATGCGTGAATGATTTTGAAATCTCGCAATCCACAAGCGATCCGGTAAAAATAAATTCGGATAATCGAATTCTGCATAGCCGCAGTTCCCTACAAGGTCAGGTGTATTCATTCGACTAATTATTAAACTGTCACGAGTGACCGAACAAGCAACCCTGTCAATCTCTTCTTCGAGTACACGCTTATTTTCATTTGAATGAAACCGGTTGCCATATACACAACTGGTTTTCAATATTCCCGAAAACTCATCTTCGGTAGGCGCAGCTTCAGAATTTACACTGACTCCAGAATAGAGACGCGGAAAAGCAAATTTTAGTTGCTTCACTTCCCAGTGCTCCGGAATTTCCCCCAGCCACTCAACGCCAGAATCTTTTAACTTCAGATTTGACTCGAATCCTGCCGCTTGTGCTGCATCGGGCGACAGCCCGCGCGTGACGGTGCGGGCGATCAGCGCGCTGCGCTTTTCCTTGAGCTTGGCTATGAGTTGTTTTTTCTTCGCCAGCAGCGTGTCGATCTTCGCGGTCTAGGTATCGAGGAAACGAACGATGGTTTGTTGTTCTTCGACTAGCGGGCAGGCAATCCTAATTGAACGGACTTTCTCTTGGCTAATATTCGGCTGGCCTCCGCCAGTAGCTAAAAGAATAATTTGTTCACGAAAGACTTGTAGCCAATAAAAGACGAATTTCGTATCGAATGTCTTATGCCCGTACAGAACGCAACAAGCTTGATTCGTAGCGGCTTCGATGCCAAATATTCCTAGGCGACCAATCGTCGCTCCATACATTGCAATTGCAAGCGCACCTTTAGGGAAAACTTTAAGTGCGCTGAAACTATCAATAGCCTCTCGGCTGACTTTTTTTCCGTATCAAGAATTACTCGTTCACGCAGTTCACTGGTAGTAACCCAACATACATTACCGTCGTACCAATCTTGATTGTCGGATGGTGGTGTTGTACCACTACCAGTCATCTGAAAGCCGTGGGCAACCTTCCATGTTTCCCAATGCGAAGGAATCTCACCCAGCCACTCCACGCCGCTGGGTTTGTAATGTTGGTACGCGGCAATCTTCACGCCTCGCCGCCCTTCGCCTCAATCCGCGCCTGCGCGGTTGCGATCGCCTCATGCAGCTTCTTGTGCAGCACTTCGGGCGGCGGCAGCACCGTGAGGTATTCCGCAACGTGGATGCCCGCACCATCCAGCTCCAGCAGTTCGATTTGTTCGCTGTTCTTGCCTGCGCACAGGATGATGCCGAGCGGCGGGTTTTCTCCACTTTCTGTTTCGTGCTTGGCCAACCAGCGCAGGTAAAGCTCCATCTGGCCTTTGTATTCGGGTTTGAAGTTGCCTTGCTTGAGTTCCACGACGACCAGCCGTTTGAGCTTGCGGTTGTAGAACAGCAGGTCGATGTAGAAATCGTCGCCGTCGAGCTGAATGCGTTTTTGCCGGGCGACGAAGGAGAAGCCGGCGCCAAGTTCGAGCAGAAAAGTTTCCAGCTCGCGCAGGATGGCATCTTCGAGGTCGCGCTCCAGGAAACGGTCGGTGAGGCCGAGGAAATCCAGCAGGTAAGGGTCTTTGAGCACCAGTGCCGGGGCGACTTCGCTTTGGCTGCGCAGTGTCGCCAGTTCCTGGCGGATGAGCTCGTCGGGCTTTTTGGAAAGCGCGGTGCGCTCGTAAAGCATGGAGTCGATACGCTCACGCAGGGTGCGTGTGCTCCATCCTTCGATGCGGCACATCTCGGCATAGAAGTCGCGCTGCAAGGGTTTGTCGAGATAGAGCAACGAGCGGAAATGCGTCCAGCTTAATTGTCTACTCAGTGCGTAGACAATCTTCTCATCCGGGAATATCTCGGCAAAGCGCATGATGTGGCGCAGATTTTTTTCGGCAAAGCCGCGTCCGTATTCGGCGACCAATTGTCGTGACAGTGTGGCGACAATCTGCTCGCCATAGGTGGCGCGCTCGCCGCCCAGCACTTCTGCATGAATGCGTTGGCCGATGCGCCAGTACATGATGGTAAGCCCGGCATTAACAGCGATGGCGGTTTGCTGATGCGCCTGCTCGATCAGCGCACGGATATCCTTCAACAACTCGGCTGGCAAGGCATCCTTTGTGGCGGGCTTCTTACTCACACGAACGCCTCCGTTAAGTGACCTGGGCATTCGAGTTTGCTCAGTCGGTGTCCGACCGCATTCGCCTGCTTTGCATCCCCATTGCGCGGGGCCCCTGCTCGGTGGCTCATGCGGTCACCTCCTTCAACAACTGCATGATGTCGTCCTCCAGCGCCTTGATTTCGCCTTCGATCACCGACAGCTCGCGCGGTGGTTCGTAGCGGTAAAAGTGGCGGTTGAGAGGAATCTCGTAGCCCACTTTGGTTTTGCCATGGTCGATCCACGCATCGGGCACATGGGGCAGCACTTCGCGTTCGAAGTAGGCCTGGATGCTTTCTTTGAGTGGCACGTTTTCGGTGTCGCGCAAATCGGGGTCGGCTTCGGGCAGGCCTTCCTTGTCGCGGCAGATTTCGGCGGTTTCGTCGCGTTCGCCCAAGGCGCTGATCACGGCCTTGAGCTCGGGGGCGGTCAGGTGCGCGCCAAGTTCGAGGTCGACGGGCTTGAGGGATTGCAGGAAGATTTTTCTATCCTTGATCATCTCGGGGTGGCGCTCGGCAAACTCGGCCAGCAGGTCGCGGATTTGTTGCTGGCGTTTTTCACCGGCGGCGATGTCGATCAAGCGCGCGGCTTCATCTTTCCTGGTGCTGCTGGCAAGATTCCTAAATCCGGCTTCGACTTCCAGTCGTTCGATACGCTCAGCTGTGGCGTGGAAGTTCAGGCGCAACGGGCGCTCGACGGTGATTTTGTGGTAACCGAAGTCTTCGTTGTCGAAGACTCTGCTGACAACAAGCTGCTTCCAGGTTTGATCTTTGGGCGCGTTATGGGTGGGCGCAACGTTGCTTACTGAGATGACCTTGCCATCTTTATCGAACAATACCCAGCGGGTGTCTTTGTCCTTTTCCTGGAATTGGCCGTGCAGGCTGGTGATGTCGCTGATGTAGTCCGGGTCTTTGGGTTTGTTGTCCGTCGGGTCGCCGATGCGGCGGCGTTTGTTCCCCAGGCTTTTCTCCATCTGCACCCAGTGATTGCGGGCGTCAATGAGTTGCACTTTGCCTTTGCGGTGTTTTTCTTTGCGGTTGGCGAGCACCCAGATGTAGGTGCTGATGCCGGTGTTGTAGAAAAGCTGTTCGGGCAGCGCAACGACAGCTTCCAGCCAATCGTTTTCGATGATCCAGCGGCGGATTTCGGATTCTCCGCTGCCTGCATCGCCGGTGAATAGCGGTGAGCCGTTGAAGACGATGCCGATGCGGCTGCCGCCTTCCTTGGGGCTGCGCATCTTGTCTATCATGTGCTGTAAAAAGAGCAGGGCGCCATCGTTGATGCGCGGCGTGCCCGCGCCAAAGCGTCCTTGAAAGCCGAGGGTGTCGCGCTCGTTATCGATATAGCGTTGTTGCTGTTTCCACTCCACACCAAACGGCGGATTGGCCAGCATGTAGTCGAAGGTGCGTTTCTGGCCTTGTTCGTCGCGGGCAAAAGCATCCTTGGTGAAGGTGTCGCCCTGCGCGATGTTGTCAGCCTCCTCACCTTTGATGAGCATGTCGGCGCGGCAAACTGCCCATGCTTCGTCGTTCCAGTCTTGCCCGTAGAGCAGCGGGTTGGCTTTGTTGTTGAGTTTGAGTATGTATTGCTCGGCAACGGATAGCATGCCACCCGTACCGCAGGCCGGATCGTAAATGGTTTTCACCACATGGCTGCGACGTAAGTCCTGCTCGGGTGAGAGCAGCAGATTGACCATCAGTTTGATGACTTCGCGCGGGGTGAAATGTTCTCCGGCTTCTTCATTCGATTGCTCTGCCCCGATGCGTATCAGCTCCTCAAAGACATAACCCATCTGCATGCTGTCGATGCGGCCAAACGACAGGTCAATCTTGGTGAATTCCTTGATGACGTTGAACAGCAGATTCTTGTCGGCCATCTTGGCAATCTGCTGATCGAAACCAAAACGCTCCATGATGGCGCGCACATTGGGCGAGAAGCCGTTGATGTAGCTGTTGAGATTGGGTGCGAGATTGCTCGGGTCGTCCAGCAGTGAATTGCGGTCTTTTTGCGACGGCGCGAATTCGAGTTTGGACAAGTTGTAGAACGGGTAGCCGGTCGCAGCACTCATCTTGCTGCGAATGATGCTTTCGGGTTTGCCCTTGAATTCCTTGAAGGTCGCCAGAGCTTGCGTCTTGGTCGGCGCGAGCAGGCAATCGAAACGGCGCAGCACGGTGAGCGGCAGAATGACCTTGCGGTATTCGTTGCGCTTATACGGGCCGCGCAGCAGGTTACAGATATTCCAGATGAAACTGGCGAGTTGGCTATGGGTTTCGGTGTTCATTCAGTCTGTAACTTTCATTCTATGAAACGCCGTTAAGCTGATCATTTTGCAGGCGTCGGCAAAATGATCCTATTCCTCGTCTATTTTTCTTCCTCTTCGGCATCCCAAACCTTTCGATACGCTTCGACATAGAATGCTGTGGCTGTGAGGTCGATGTCCCAATAGTGGCGACACAGGCGGCGGTAGAGTTGCAGGACGGGTTCACATCCACAGAAGTCGAGCATGCCATCAAGGGTGCGTTCAATGTGGCATTTATCTTGGCTGCGTGAGCGCAGGATGGCTTCGACGAGGGGTGCATATTCACACACGGCCCGCTGATTTATAGCGTGAATGTTCGCAGCAAGGTCGGCGATGGATTCGATCATGCCCGGCATACCGCCTTTAGTGATTCCGCTACGCTTATCCACCCTAACAATTTCCTTTCCAATAGCTCAGACATTAATCAAGTCTTTCTCTATGTAGAGCTTCAACTCAGGGCGGACGACATCTTTTTGCACCAGATCAATCGGGCATTCGAGCAAATCTTCCAGATAGAACTGCACACCGAAATATCGTTTTGCCGTCGAGCGACCATCGAATTCAACCATCACGTCAATATCGCTGCCTTCCTGCGCCTCGTCGCGCGCAGTCGAACCGAACAACGCCAAGTCGGTGATGCCGAAACGCCGGATCAATTCCGGCTTGTGTTGGATCAGCAATTTTAAGACTTCATCTTTGCGCATTGTTTATTTACCGCAGCAACTTGAATAATTCCTCGCCTTACACCCGATCAACCCAATAATCCGGCTGGCGATGCTGGTGCGCGACGGCAATCACGACTATCCGCTCAGCCCTGATGATGTAAAGCATCTTGTATGGGAAGCGATCGAATATAAAACGCCTCACCGGATCGATCTCGATCTGCCATGCAAGCGGGCGTTCCTGAATCAGTCTGGCAGCGGTTTGCGCCTCACGTTGAAAAGATCCGCCCAATCCTTGTTGCTGCCGATTGTAAAAGCGTTTCGCTTCTGCCAACTCGTCGCGAGCAAGGGTCAGGAAAATCAATTGCACTATAAATCCCTGAACACTTCTTCCATCGAGACCGTCTTTAGCCGGCCTTCATCGTACGCTTTTACCCGGCGCAAAGCCTCCTCCTGCCACACCCGGTCAATTTCAGGATCAGGCTTATCCAGACTGCGATGTAACATTTCCAGCAGCAAATAACGATCAGAAGCCTTCAGGCTTAATGCTTGCTCAATCACGTCAGATGTACTCATGTTGGCTCCTTAAATATAACTTCGCCAGACCATTTTGCCAGATATGGATGACAGTGACGAAAAATGATCTTGTGGATTTTAGCCCAGGAACAACTTGTACGCCGGGTTGCCGCTCTCGTCCCAGTAGCGGTAGCCGAGCTTGTCGAGAAAGGTTTTCAGCGCCTTCTTGTCGTGATGCGGCACCTGCATGCCGACCAGCACGCGACCGTAATCCGCGCCGTGGTTGCGGTAATGGAACAGGCTGATGTTCCAGTTGCTGCTCATGCTATTGAGGAACAGCATCAGTGCTCCGGGCCGTTCGGGGAACTCGAAGCGGAACAGGATCTCGTCCTTGACTTCGGGCGCGTGTCCGCCGACCAGATGGCGCAGGTGCAGCTTGGCCATCTCGTTATCGCTCAGATCCAGCGTGGCCAGTTTGTTGCGCTGCAACCTGCGCACCAGTTCGCCGGTTTCTGCCTGGCCGCGCACCTGAAGGCCGACGAAAACATGCGCCTGCCTGGAGTCAGCATAGCGGTAATTGAACTCGGTGATGTTGCGCTTGCCGAGCAGTGCGCAGAATTTGCGGAAGCTGCCCGGTGTTTCGGGGATCGTGACCGCCAATATCGCCTCGCGCTGCTCGCCGATCTCGGCGCGCTCGGCGACGAAACGCAGCCGGTCGAAATTCATGTTCGCGCCGGAGGCGATGGCGACCAGCGTTTCACCCTTCAGCTTTTCGCGCTTGGCGTACAGTTTGGCGCCAGCCACGGCAAGCGCGCCTGAGGGTTCAAGTATCGAACGCGTGTCCTGGAACATGTCCTTGATAGCCGCGCACAGGGCATCGGTATCGACCAGCACGATTTCATCGACAAACCTCTTGCAGATGCGCAGCGTCTCTTCACCGACCTGCTTGACTGCCGTGCCGTCCGCGAACAGGCCGACATCGGCGAGCTGAATGCGTTTTTTGGTTTTGAGCGAACGGTACATGGCATCCGAATCGGTGGATTGAACGCCAATAACCTTGATGTCGGGACGCACCTGTTTGACGTAGGCCGCCACACCCGAAATCAGCCCGCCGCCGCCGACCGGAACGAAAATCGCATGAATGGGGGCTTGATGCTGGCGCAATATTTCCATGCCTATCGTGCCTTGCCCTGCGATCACATCGGGATCGTCGAACGGGTGGACAAAGGTGAGCCGGTGCTTTTTTTCGAGCTCCAGCGCATGGGCGTAAGCATCGCTGTAGCTGTCGCCGTGCAGCACGCTTTCCACCGCTCGCTGGCCGAAATGCTTGACCGCATCGACCTTGACCTGCGGTGTGGTAGTGGGCATCACGATAATCGCCTTGCAGCCGATTTTTTGCGCGGCCAGCGCCACACCTTGCGCATGGTTCCCCGCCGAGGCGGTGATCACGCCGCGTTTTAATTGTGCAGGGGTGAGTTGCGCCATCTTGTTGTACGCGCCGCGCAACTTGAACGAGAACACCGGCTGCATGTCCTCGCGCTTGAGCATGATGGTATTCCCGGTGCGCGCGGAAAGATTCGGGGCTGTTTCCAGGGGGGTCTCGATCGCCACGTCGTAGACGCGCGCGTTGAGGATGCGTTTGAGATAACCGTTCATGATTTGGCTTGACTGAAAAATACCCGCGAAGATTAGCATAAAAACACTGCGAAGCCCTTGCGACATAAGCGAAAATCGGTTCAAATGCCGCGCATGAAAGAAATCGATCAACATGGAGTCGTCGTCCAGACGCAGGTAAATTATCTGCCGGAGCAATCCGACGAGGCGGGCAACCGTTTCGTGTTTTCCTACACCATCACCATTACCAATCTCGGCCCCTTGACAGCCAAGCTGATCAGCCGCCACTGGATCATCACCGATGCCAACAACCACGTGCAGGAAGTGCGGGGACAGGGCGTGGTGGGAGAGCAGCCGTTGCTCAAGCCGGGCCAGAGCTTTGAATATACCAGCGGAACAGTGCTCGCCACACAGGTCGGCACGATGCGCGGCAGCTATCAGATGCAGGCCGAGGACGACACCCTGTTTGAGGCGGAAATTCCACAGTTTGTATTGAGTGTTCCACGTGTTTTGCATTGAAACTTTTTCCGGCGCACGACTAAAAACTTCAGCACGGCGCACCGTCTCCCTGGCGCTGGTTTTTCTTGCCGCATGCGCCACGACGCCCGCGCCGTCGGTCGCTCCTGCACCCGCCCCGCCTTACTCGCCCTTTGCCGTGAGCAAGTGGGAAATACTGCCGGATTGGCGCACGGTGGATTTGCAGCCCGCCTGGGCGGCCTTCTGGCAAAGCTGCAACGTGCTGAAGAACAAGCCGGGCTGGCAAACCATATGCGCTCGCGCCAGCGAAATGACACAAACCGACAACAATTCCCTGCACGCTTTTTTTGAGCAGGGATTCACGCCCTATCAGGTATACAACCCGGACGGGACTTCCCAGGGGCTGATCACCGGCTACTACGAACCCAAGCTCTACGGCAGCAGGGTCAGGACCGCGCGTTTTCGCTATCCGCTGTACCGCCCGCCGAATGACCTGCTGACCATAGACATGGGCGATGTGTATCCGCAACTGAAAGACCTGCATTTGCGCGGGCGGCTGCAGGGCAATCGCGTGGTGCCCTACTACAGCCGCAGCGAGATCGACAACGGCAAAGCGCCGCTGGCGGGACACGAATTATTCTGGGTGGACAATGCAGTCGATCTGTTTTTCCTGCAGATACAGGGCTCGGGGCGCATCGAATTGCCCGACGGCAGCATGGTGAAAGTCGGTTATGCCGAGCAGAACGGGCAACCCTACAACTCCATAGGCAGGAAACTGGTCGAAATGGGTGCGCTCAAACTTGAAGACGCCTCTATGCAGAACATCAAGCTGTGGGCGGAACAGCACCCCGACAAACTGGCCGCGTTGATGGAACAAAATCCCAGCTACGTGTTTTTCCGCGAATTGCCCAACAGCCTGCCGGCCCCGCTGGGCGCACTGGGCGTGCCGCTGACCAACGAGTACAGCCTGGCCGTTGATGCCCGCACCATCCCGCTGGGCGTGCCGGTGTTCCTTTCCACCACCTACCCGAACACCACCGAGCCATTGAACCGCCTGATGCTGGCGCAGGATACCGGCGGCGCGATCAAGGGTGCGGTGCGTGGCGATTTCTTCTGGGGTTTTGGCGAACAGGCCGGAGCCCAGGCCGGGCGCATGAAACAGACCGGCCAGATGTGGGTGCTGTTTCCCAAAGGCGCGGAGCCGCCGCTGGGCCCTTAGACAGCTTCACCTGATAAGACAAGGGCATGCGGATATACGCCAGAACTCCTGCATTGCACGCACTCCCACTCATCATTCCTGTCCGCATTCCGCTCACTGGGGCGTGGTTTGAACCAAGGGTTGTGCGGGTATCGGATATAAGCGTGCGATAAGCTCTTGCGCAGACAACTCTACAGTGTCCTTGAATGAAACGGGAGACTGCTTTATCTGGTTGCTGGACAATGTCAGCTCCTGGGAACCTTCCCAGACTATCGTGCCGTTTTCACCGTCCCAGATCTGAAGAAACAGCCTCACGGTAGTTATTTCTGTTATCGACATGTTGAATCCAAGAAATCCCCACAGGCCCTGTGTTGACTGCGTGAATCCGCCCAGTTGGAGTTGAGCTATATAACGGGCCCCGGCTTGACGGGAAATTTTCCGCAAAGTATCCCGATTGAAGATTCCCGTTAGGCGGGAATCTTCATACATCTTCTTGTATTCTTCAGCGAGTCCGTCCCTATTTATTATTCCGAGTGTTTCCGGCAGGGTGACAATACGCAAGTCAGGGCGAGCCTGTTTCAGAGCATCCGTAAACGCCAGCGCCAGATTTTGTTTGTCCTCTTCCTGCCCTGTTACAGTGCCCGGCGTAATAAAGGCGATTCCCCCCGTTTTTAAAGCCTGGGGTTCCAGATTAACCGACTGAACCAATGTTGTTGGATATGACTGAGTGGTGACGGCACAACCGGATAGCAACGTCATTACGATGAGGCCCACCATGGGCATCGCCAGTATTTTTGATCGGGTCAACGATTGTATGTTCACCTGCCACGGCAGATCCATTAGTACGATAGCAAGACTGTTATCACGCTTGCTGTTTCTGCGCTTGGCCATGGTTACTCCAATTTGGTTATGACTGAACATGGATGGGTACATCTATATAGCAAAATGAACTGATGCTGGCAATTCCCTCTGTTTAGCGGAGTGTCCTGCCTGGTCGATGTATACCTGCAAAACCGAATTGATCCCGGGCGCCCCGCAAAACCCCCAGGCTATCCTCCAGGTTGTCAAAGGCTTTGCATAGCCAACTGACTAAGTTGGTAAACTACGCCAACCAAGTCATTGGTTAACGACAACCAACTGGCTGGTTACAGACCGTAAAAGAACGATGGCAATTTTCCGGTTAATTGCGCTCGCTGAACTACACGATGATGCGGAAATCCAGCCGGCACAACTTGTTGAAGCAGGCCACCCGGGCAGCGCGCTCAGCCAGCAATATGCACGCGGTTGCGCCCGCCTTGTTTGGCGGCAAGCAATTCCCTGCCGGCCTGTTCGATGAACATCTCTTCCGTGGTATCCCGGTTCGGCAGGCGATGGACGCCGCCGATACTGATAGTCACCACCCCGTGCGGGGAATCGCTGTGCGGGATGTTGAGCATGCTCACCTGTTCGCACAGTTTGCGTGCGTGCTGGCGCAGCGCCTCTATGCCGGAAGAGAACGACACCACGATAAATTCCCCGCCGCCATACCGCGCCACGCAATCCGAGGTGCGGTTGAATGTTTTTGCGATGCAATCGCCCACCATGCGCAGGCATTCGTCCCCCGCGGATTGCCCGTAGCGCTCGTTGAATTGCCTGAAGTGGTCCAGATCGATCATCATCAGCGACATGCCACTGTGAATGCGCTGCGCGACGTGCAGCAAATTGGCAAAGCGTTCCTCGAAATGGCGGCGATTGCTGACACCGACCAGCGGGTCGGTGTAGAGCAATGCGTTCAGGTTGTTTTCCAGCAACTTCCTGTCCGGAGCTTCTTTCTGAATGCCGATAAAATGGGTGAGCATGCCTTCGGCATTGTGCACAGGTGAAATACTAAGCTGGCTCCAGAACATACTTCCATCCTTGCGGTAATTGCGCAGCGTGACGACACAGCCCTGGCCTTTGGCGATCGCGGCGCGTATCTCGGCTATTTCAGGCTGATCGGTGTCGGCCCCGAACAGGACATGATAGTTTTTACCGACGACCTCGCCTGAAGTGTAGCCGGTCAGCTTTTCAAAACCCCCATTCATGTAGATCAGCGGGGTATCCTGCTGCCGCGCATCGACGATGATGATGGCGTCGCGCGATTCGTTGAGCGCCTTGACCAGCAGGTCTTGGGAAATGTTTGCAGCAGGATTCATGACTTCCCCTAATTTGTTGCGTTCAAATTCTTTTCCAGCTCTGCCGCCGGCAAATAGCCCGGGGCCTGCACCCCGTTGGCAAAAATCAGATTCGGCGTACCGTTGACATTGAGCTTCTGCCCCAGGGCCAGGACCTTGTCGGTCTGGGTCTTGCAAGTGGCTTGCGCGGGGGCGATATCGCTCAGCATCCAGTCGTCCCAGGCCTTGATCGGGTTCTTTGAACACAGCACATTGCGCACGATTTCATCGGAGCCCGGAAAGACCGGATACAGAAAAAAATACACCGTAACATCGCTGACCTTGCTCAATTCCTTTTCAAGTTTCCTGCAATAGCTGCAGTTTGGGTCGGTAAAGATCGCCAGCTTGCGCTTGCCGTTCCCCTTCACCTTTTTTATCGCAAGGTCGAGCGGCAACTGGCTGAAATCGATCGCAAACAAGACACGGCGGCGCTCCTCGCTCAGATCGCGGCGTGTGCTGGTTTCGATAACATTGCCCTGGAACAAATAGTCCCCATGCGCGTCGGTGTATAGAAGTTGGTCATCGATGACCACCTCATACAGGCCTGAATACGGGGTCTTGACGATATGATCAAGCTTGCCGATGCCGGGAAACCGGCTCTGCAACGCTTGCCGGATCTCGTTTTCGCCGGCCTGCGCCGAACACATCAGGGTGGATAGCAGCAGGATGATCAGTATTTTCATGGCTTGTGTTTTCTTGGATTGATTCGGGTCGTTGGATTCTGGTGATTTAATTCAGGGCATGCCGCATCAACAATTTCTTCAGCGGGGCAAGGCGGTTGGTGGCAGCCAGCCCGAAATTGCGCAGCGCGCGCAGCTGCGGCTGGTCATTATTGAACAAATGCTTCAGGCCATAAGTCATCGCCTGCATCTCATAGATGTCTTCCTTGCGTTTTCGTTCATAACGGCGCAGCAATTGCGCGGCACCGCAATCGTTTTGCGCGCCGCGTTCCGCCAGTATGGCGGCCAGTTGGCGCGCGTCGCGAAACCCGGTATTCACGCCCTGCCCGGCCAGCGGATGCATGTTGTGCGCCGCATCCCCGATCAATGCCAGGCGGGGCGCGCTGATCCCGGGCAACGCCAGCAGGCGCAGCGGAAACGAGGCGGGCGGCGAAATGACCCGCATGCCGCCCAGCGTGTGCTGCGCTGCGGCTGATACTTTCATGCAAAGCTCTTCGTGAGTGAGCGCCAGCAGTTCGGCGGACTTCCCGGGGCTGACCGACCACACCATCGAGACCCGGTCGCCGGGCAACGGCAAGAGCGCAAGAATGCCATCCGTTTGAAACCATTGATGGGCAATGCCGCGATGCGGAAATTCGCACGCAAAGTTGGCGACCACGCCGTTTTGCCGGTAATCCAGAGGCACGGCGCTGATGCCCGCCTGATCGCGCACCCAGGAATCGCGCCCGTCCGCGCCGACGATGAGCCCGGCCTGCAAAGCGCGGCCATCTTCCAGGGTGAGCGTCGCGGCATCGCTGTCAAACTGAAGCGCAGAACAGCGCGCCGGATGAAACAGGGTCAGATTCTCCTGTTGCTGCAGCACCTGCCACAGTGCGCTTTGCAACGCGCGGTTTTCCAATATGCAAGCCAGTTCCGCGACACCCATCTGATAGGCGCTGAATTCCAGCTCCGCACCGGTGTCACCGAACACGCGCATCGCCTCGACCGCTGCGATGCGGGCGGGATCAAGCAAAGACCACGCCCCGGATTGTTCGAGGAAACAGCGGCTGCCCGGGCTGATCGCGTAAATGCGGCTATCCCAACCGGGATCATTACGTGCGCTGTCCGGCATCAGCGAGGGCTGGCTTTCCACCAGCGCCAGCGCCAATCCGCTGTGCTTGAGAGCGGCGGCCAGGCTGGCTCCCACCAACCCCCCGCCCACGATCACGACGTCAAATTTCATAAAGGGAATCATAGCATGGTGGCCGCCCGGACACGGTGCTGCCAACCCTCTATCCAAAGCCCCCTCGCTTCGCTTTCCCCCAGAGGGAGAAAGGGCAATCAAACCCTCTCCCTCCGGGAGAGGGTTTGGGTGGGGACTGCATCCGGTGCACCCGCAAGGAGTACGCCGGTGGGTGCCCCGCTGCCATGCAGCGACCCTTCCGCTGCGGGAAGGGCGGCTGCGGTAGCTCTCGCACAAAAGTGTTGCACACCACCGTGTCGCAACCGCCAGTTTCATTTATAATCCCACCCCCTCGCGGAAAACCCCGGGCTAAAAAACCCCGGGTAAAAAAATAAAGATGCGCATCGGCCCCTACCAACTGAAAAACAATCTCATCGTCGCTCCCATGGCCGGGGTGACGGACCGCCCTTTCCGCATGCTTTGCAAAAGCATGGGGGCGGGCATGGCGGTGAGCGAGATGGTGTCTTCCAATTCGCTTTTATACGGCTCGGAAAAAACCATGCGGCGCGCCAACCATGAAGGCGAAGTCGACCCGATTTCGGTGCAGATCGTCGGCGCCGATCCTGTGATGCTGGCCCAGGCCGCAAAATACAACGTGGATAACGGCGCTCAAATAATAGATATCAACATGGGCTGCCCGGCGAAAAAAATCTGCAACGTGATGGCCGGTTCCGCACTGCTGCAGAACGAGCCGCTGGTGGCGGCCTTGCTTGAGGCTGTGGTTGGCGCGGTGAATGTGCCGGTCACCCTCAAGATCCGCACCGGATGGGACAAGGCCAACCGCAATGCGATACGCATCGCCAGGATCGCCGAATCATCCGGCATCCAGGCGCTGGCGATACACGGGCGCACCCGCGCCTGCGCCTACACCGGCGACGCCGAATACGACACCATCGCCGCCGTCAAAGCCAGCGTGAACATACCGATTATCGCCAACGGCGACATCACCACCCCGGAAAAAGTCAAATACGTGCTGGAAATAACCGGCGCGGATGCCGTGATGATAGGCCGCGCTGCACAGGGTCGCCCGTGGCTGTTCCGCGAAATCGGGCATTTTCTCGAAACCGGCAAACATCTGCCCGCGCCGCAAGTCGGCGAAATCCACCGCGTGCTGCGGAATCACGTGCATGCGTTGTACAGCTTTTATGGGGAGCACACCGGTTTGCGCGTGGCGCGCAAACACATCTCCTGGTACACCAAGGGCTTGAGCGGGTCGGCCCATTTCAGGCATGCCATGAACCAGCTGGAAAATCCCGACGAGCAGCTGGCCGCGGTGGATGAATTTTTTGCCGAACAAGCGCTGTGCGGCACACAACTGCATTACGTAGAGGAATTGGCTGCATGAACGATCTCGTAGTGAACGAAAATGACATGGCGCGCCATGTGCGCAAAACACTCAAGGAATATTTCAGGGATCTTGACGGCGAGAAACCCTGTTCGGGCATGTATGACATGGTGATTTGCTGCGTGGAGAAACCCCTGCTGGAATTGGTTCTGGAACACGCCGGCGGCAACCAGACACACGCGGCGGAAATGCTGGGCATCAATCGCAACACCCTGCGCAAGAAGATGCAGCAGCACGGCATCGAATAACGTAATCTCGCGCAGCGATTCGCTCGCCCGGCCACCCCCCTCGCTGCGCTCTCCCCGCTTGCGGGAAAGCGCCGGGGAGAGGGGAAAAGAATTATTCTTCATTGGAACCAACATGGCAGCCATCAAACAGGCACTCATCAGCGTGTCGGACAAATCCGGCGTACTCGAATTCGCACAGGGACTGCACCGTCTGGGCGTAAAAATCCTGTCCACCGGCGGCACTGCCAAACTGCTCGCCGACCAGGGCATACCGGTGACAGAAGTGGCGGACTACACCGGCTTCCCAGAGATGCTCGATGGCCGGGTAAAGACACTGCAACCCAAGGTCCACGCCGGCATCCTGGCCAGGCGCGATGTGCCGGAACATGTCGCCACATTGCAAAAGCATGACATCCCGACCATAGACCTGGTGGTGGTGAACCTGTACCCGTTTGCGGCAACAGTCGCCAAACCGGATTGCACGCTGGAAGACGCGATAGAGAACATCGACATCGGCGGGCCGACCATGGTGCGCGCGGCGGCGAAGAACCACGCACATGTCGCCATCGTCACCGACCCGGCCGACTACGCGGACTTGCTGGCCGAGATGCAGACCAACAACTGCGCGGTAAGCGATGCGACGCGCTTCGACCTGGCGAAGAAGGCGTTCTCGCACACCGCGGCTTACGATTCCGCGATCAGCAACTACCTCACCGCCGTTAATGCGGACGGCACAAAGAGCGCGTTCCCGGCGCAGATCAATTTCAACTTTGCCAAGGTGCAGGACATGCGTTACGGCGAGAACCCGCACCAGAGTGCCGCGTTCTACCGTGATCTGGTTTCCATACCCGGCGGCATTGCGGACTACACCCAGGTACAGGGCAAGGAACTGAGCTACAACAACATCGGCGATGCCGATGCGGCGTGGGAACTGGTCAAGACTTTCGATCAACCCGCCTGTGTGATCGTCAAGCACGCCAACCCGTGCGGCGTGGCCATCGCCGACACGCCGTTGAACGCCTACCAGCTGGCCTACGCGACCGACACCACTTCCGCGTTCGGCGGCATCATCGCCTTCAACCGCGAACTCGACGAAGCCTCCGCCGCGCAGATCACCGCCAACCAGTTTGTCGAAGTCATCATTGCGCCCTCCGCTTCCGAAGCCGCGCTCAAGGTCACCGCGGCGAAGCAGAACGTGCGCGTGCTCACCGTGCCGCTGTCCAACGCGCACAACCAGTTCGACTTCAAGCGTGTCAACGGCGGCCTGCTGGTGCAGACACCGGATACGCTCAACGTCCAGGCTGCGCAACTCAAAGTCGTCAGCAAAGTGCAACCCGGCAAGGAGCAACTGCAAGACCTGCTGTTCGCCTGGCGCGTGGCGAAATTTGTAAAGTCCAACGCCATCGTGTTCTGCAGGAACGGCAGGACGCTGGGCGTGGGCGCGGGACAAATGAGCCGCGTCGACAGCACGCGCATCGCCAGCATCAAGGCGCAGAACGCGGTGCTGAGCCTAGCGGGTTCGGTGGTGTCATCCGATGCCTTTTTCCCGTTCCGCGACGGCATCGATGTGCTGGCGGCGGCGGGCGCGAAAGCCGTGATCCAGCCCGGCGGTTCAATGCGCGACGATGAAGTGATCGCGGCGGCGGACGAGCACGGGATCGCGATGATGTTTACCGGGTTCCGGCATTTCCGTCATTGATCTGCCGCTGTGAAATTCACCCGC
Source organism: Candidatus Gallionella acididurans (assembly GCA_001577345.1). Classification (GTDB taxonomy): domain Bacteria; phylum Pseudomonadota; class Gammaproteobacteria; order Burkholderiales; family Gallionellaceae; genus Gallionella; species Gallionella acididurans. The sequence continues at coordinate 757 of LSLI01000064.1, read as the reverse complement.
TATTTCGAGACTATGCACGCCCGCCCGGATCGGGCAGACATCAGGCTCGAATGGATACAGAGGGTGATGGAACAGCCGGTCAAGGAAACCATTCAGACGGATGGGCGAATACGCCGTTGGGCCGCCATACCGGAAGCCGAAGGCCGATTCCTCCGTGTCATTCTATTGCCGGATGGCAAAACGGTGCACAATGCATTCTTCGACAGGAGATTCAACAATGAAGATTAAATATTTCCAGGATACCGATACGCTCTATATCGAGCTGCGCGCAGCGAAGGTCGCCGAAACGAACGATGTGGACGAAAACACCCTGCTCGACATCGACGAGAATGGCAGGATTTGCGGCATCACCATCGAGCACGCGGCTGATCGTGTCGACCTGCCCAACTTTTCGTTTGAGCGGATGGCGGCATAAAAATGTAGGGTGTCAATAAGCGAAGCGCATTGCACCGGATGCTTTCATCCGGCGCAATAACGATTGCGCCCTACGCGGACTGGGTGCAGGTGGAGGCGGTACTGTTGGTGCTCTCGCCAGTGCCGAGCTTTATTGGTAAGCAATTATTCATTGGTATCAGTTTAAGGGGATGAGCGTGTCGGATAAAGTTCAAGAACCTAAGGTGTCTGAATTCAAATGTGAGCATTGTGGCGAGCGCATTCCAAAAAATGAAGGTTTCGTGACAGGCCGAATGGTCATTGCTTCAGGTGTTGGTAGAGTTACGTTCTATCACAAGAACCGGGAGGAATGTCTTGAAGCCAG
>LSLI01000063.1 GCA_001577345.1 Candidatus Gallionella acididurans | reverse complement strand
CCTTAAGCTTGAACCTGCCACAAAAGATGGCAGCCTATGGGTTACTAAGAACGGTATCCAGCGGTATGATGTGCACGTAGAAAACTTCGAGATGATCCCTTATAGACCCGAAGCTCTCAATCGGAATGGAGTTGCGATTATCTAGCAGCGACAATCGGACAATACTAAGGAGGATGATTTGATTAAAAAATTAAGATTGGTTCTTGTTATTACGACGACTACCATAGTTTGTTCTGGGTGTGCGGTCAATTTGCCGTTTGATAACCGGCTTTCCTATCAGGCAGTCAGCAATGCAAAGAATTTTGCCGCAACGACTAAAGGTCCAATTTCAGTTAAATGGACCCCCCCATCATTTCCAGAACGTATTGATGTGCAAGGTTCATCTGGATTTATAGGTGGAGCTACGCAAACCCGTATACCGACTGGCGTTGGATTAGCTAATCGTATATTGGAAGCATTGGATACTTCGATTGGTTTGCTCGATTCATCAAACAAAACCCTCACCATAAAGATAATTAAAGCGAAAACCGAGTTCGAATATTCTGCTGGCATTTTTAATGCAACTCCGTCTATTGACTTAGGGCGATGCAAATTGGAGGCTGAATTTTCTATTGGAGACAAGCGGTGGAAAGAAGAATTTTTCTCTGAATCAAAGGTGTCGACTGTTGGTGGGACTAGCCAAACGGCTGTTGTAGAGAAAGTTTGGGATGACATTGCCATACAGGTTGACAAAAGTGTAATGCAGCACCTATAGGGCATTACCTAACCACGCTCAACCTTTGACTGCGCAAAAGCGCGCAGCGCCGGTTAACTCTACGTTTAGTCCGCTTTGCGCAACGCTGACCGTCTCTTAAGTGTCGATAGCGAATAGTCGCAGGTATCCGCTATCGTGCAGCGAATTCAGATGGATGTACTTTTCTTTCGGATCGAAAGCCGAAGCTGGGTCAGGAACTGACCGTCATATCAAGTCAGACGTTGAACAGGAAATTCATCACGTCGCCATCCTGCACGACATAATCCTTGCCCTCGACACGCATCTTGCCCTTCTCCTTCGCGCCAGCCTCGCCGCCGCAGGCGATGAAGTCGGCATAAGAGATGGTCTGTGCGCGTATGAAACCCTTCTCGAAATCGGTGTGTATCACTCCCGCAGCCTGGGGCGCCGTGTCGCCCTTGTGGATGGTCCAAGCGCGCACTTCCTTGACCCCGGCGGTGAAATAAGTTTGCAATCCGAGCAGGTCATAGCCGGTGCGAATCAGGCGATTAAGGCCTGGCTCGTCCAGGCCGAGGTCGGCGAGGAATTCCTTCTTGTCGGCATCGTCGAGATCGGCCAGTTCCGCTTCGATTTTGGCGCACAGCGCGACCACTGGCGCGCCTTCTTTTGCCGCGTATTCACGCAGGCGATCCAGGTGCGGATTGTTCTTGAAGCCATTCTCCAGCACATTGCCCACATACATCGCGGGTTTGATCGTCAGCAGGCACAGCGGTTTGATCAGCAGCTTTTCGTCATCACTCAAACCGAAGGTGCGCGCCGGCTTCCCTTCGTTCAGGTGCGGCAACAAGCGCTCAAGCAGAGCGACCAGTTTCTGCGCATCCTTGTCGCCCGACTTGGCTTTCTTGCCATCGCGCTGGATCGTGCGTTCCACCACCGCGAGGTCTGCCAGCGCCAGCTCGGTGATGATCACCTCTATGTCGGACAGCGGATCGACCCGCCCGGCCACATGCACCACGTTCTCATCATCAAAGCAGCGCACCACGTTGACGATGGCATCGGTCTCGCGAATGTTGGCCAGAAACTGATTGCCCAGGCCCTCGCCCTTCGATGCACCTGCGACCAGGCCGGCGATATCCACGAACTCGACGATGGCAGGCTGCATGCGCTGCGGCTTGACGATCTCGGCCAATGCCTGCATGCGCGGATCGGGTACCTCGACGATGCCAACGTTAGGCTCTATCGTGCAGAAGGGATAATTCTCCGCAGCGATGCCCGCCTTGGTCAGCGCATTGAACAGGGTGGACTTACCGACGTTGGGCAGGCCGACGATACCGCATTTCAAACTCATGGATAATCCTTGATAAATAATGGGTTGCTGCACACACAGATTCACACAGCAATCTATTTTTCGTCTAATTTTGTGGAAGTCAGGCGAGAGTGCAAGGAAGGACAATCTGTGCAAAAACGAAGCGTTTCTTAACGATTTTGTACCCAGTTTGTCCAGATTTCTATGGCGATTATAGCACTCTCAGATGCCCTACTCCAAAGGGTTGCACCGAAGTATGGACAGATACTTCGGGACAAAATATTGTGCGGATTTTGTATCAAAATAGGCAAGAGATCCCACAGTTTCCTAGTGTCTACGAGCGCCGGCGGAAAACAAGTAAGAATTTATCTCGGTAGGTGGCCTTTGCTTTCTGTTGATGAAGCAAGGGAAATGGCCTTGCCGATTTTGAGGACATGCCGAGCCGGCCAGATGCCTGCCAAAGTAATGCAAGGGAAAATACCAACTATCTGGGCAGCACTTCCAACTTACGCTAAAGCCAAACGTATTCAACCGTCGAGCCTTAAACGGTACGAGTCCATCATTCGTACTCACTTTGCAGATTGGAAAGATTCGTCAGTTATGGTCCTAGGTGAGGCCGCATTTGCTGAGCACTGCCAGAACTTTTCTCGGTCAAACGGGAATGCAGTAGTTGATGTTGGCAGGGGTTTGATAAGTTCCCTGATTAAATATCTCAATGCGGTTCATGGCCTTTCCATCATCAGTCCATTCGACAAACTAGCTGCTGCAGGTTTAATGCCTGAACATGCACAACCACGTACCAGGAAACTACAGGAATCAGACCTGCTCAGTTGGTACAAAGCCGTGTGCACCTTGCCCGAAAAGCAACGTGACTACCTGATGTTGATTGCCTATACCGGACTACGCCGTGACGAATGCAGATACGTCAAATGTGAAAACGTTGATTGGGACGCGGAGTTGTTATGTATACCCAAAACAAAGAATGGTGACTCTCATGCGTTATTTCTTACGCCACGCATTCAAGAAATCCTAATCCGGCGCTGTGCTGGTTTGTCACCGGGCGATGAATTGTTTTCCGGCGTTTCTGCCGACCATGTTGCCGAGATGGCACATAGGGCTGGTGCTCCAAAATTCATGTTGCATGATCTCCGCAAGCTGTTGGCAACAATCGGTGAAAAGATGGGCTACAGCGATACAGTGCTGAGGCGAATACTCAACCATCGTGCCAAGCGTTCGGATACGTTACATCGTCACTATGTTTCACTAACCGCCAAGGATGTCGCAAACTCTTTGGCTGCCATTCAAGATGCGCTGTTTAAACTGATGGAGTTACCAACGTAATCGGAATATGTTATTCCGACAAATTGGTTGAATACCTGGTCAACGGTTCAATTGCTGTCAGCGTCGGCATCAGGTGAATAAAATCATCAACGACCAACAACGCTATTTCAGAGTCCTCACCCCAAATGGCAACTAGATATTCCGGGACATCATTGCCATCAATGTGCCGGTAGATAGTGGCAACAGGGTAATCGTGATCGTTCACTGTTGGCACCTGCAACTGTGGACGATACCCTGCATCAGCTATGGCAGTATTCCAAGACCCTATCGTGGCATCAAAGGGTGATTGGGCATCAACGAAAGTGCCGTTTTCATATCGGTAGCAAGTTTTCATCGACATGGCCGTATGTCCTGCAATTCCATGCCAGCAAGGGCAGCCAATTTCTTTGCTTTGTCCAGGTTTTTAACTTCGCCTTGGCGTATCCAATTGTGAATAGTTGTACCAGAGCATTCCATGAGATTGGCTGTTTTGGTGATTCCCCCCAAGCGGTTTGTGGCTCGCATAATTTTGTTTGAAAAATCCATTTTGCATCCTTTTTTATTATTATTTTGTGCAGAAGCTGGCAAGATCTTACCAACCCCTTAATAGTATTTTAGCTTCCCGCATGACCGTAACTGGCTAATATGGCCTATTTTTCTGAACTATTGTTTTCACCGCATCCTGGGTTTTGGTTTTTTGAATTAAATACTTTTTGGGCGACAGCTCGAATGAGCTTTACTCACAATATATGAAAAGTTTGTGAGTGTGAATTTACTTGGGCACCAGCAAATACTGACAAAGAATTGGTCCTGAGTTCTCTATATAGTATATAAAACTACAAGGAATCAATTCAGGATCACTGATAAGCGAGCGCAATGCCCTAACTTTTTAACGTGGCCTTTCGGCCCATCCCAGGCGTGGCCACCCCCCCGTAATTAAACTTTTCTTGGGCGGGGTGGGCGTGGGGGGGCTTGTGGGGGGGGGGTGCGATTAAGTCGGGGCTGGGCGGTGAGCCTGAAGTGGCAATGAAAATTGTTGATGGGGGTCCGTTTTCGGGTATGCTATTTTAAGAATTCAAGGGTCGCTGTTGGCACATGGGTGAAGAAGCAGCCTTCGCCCGGAACCTCCTGCAACGCATAACGAGAGTATCAAAACTACTAGCTTGATTTTTGGTTATTTCTTCCTGACAAATGCAATACGTATGTGGCGCATCAACAGTTTTCTTATTGGCCATCCAGCGGCCTGCAAGCCCAAGAAATATTTTCGGAGAATGATCACGCTGTAATACACAAGGGTAACGGGGATAAAAATTACCCTAAATTGCATAAGCCATTTTATGATGGCTATGTTCGTTGATATATTGGGCGGGAAATCCACCACCGGATCGGGGCCATTAACAAATGCTTTCACGAGCACCTTCTCTTTCCAAAGTGCTGCAAATTCTCCATCGCCAACTTTGGGAGAACCAAAGTTCCAAACAGAATGCGCATAATGCCCATTCCTGGCAAGCAGATCAACGAATAACAATGCTATTGCTCCACCACGGCTGTGTCCTGTTAGAACGATTCTCTTTCCCAAGATTATATCGGCATAAATTAGGCGATATATTGTCGGACCAATGCATTGAATGGTATACAGGAAGCCGGCATGAATTCTCCCGCTATTTGTCGCTTGTGGCCATACATTGAAATTGTTAAGCCATTCACGCCACGTCTTAGAGCCTTTGAAGGCGATCGCTGTAATGTCGCCCCACTTTAGGATGAAACAAGAAAGCAGATGATGCTTGATAAAGATCACATCAGTTCCCATGTACCCATGGTTCTTAAGGCCGACCTCAATTTCCGATTGAGTCATGTATGAAAGCGAAGCTAAGGTCGCAGCGAAGTTAGCGTTCTCCCGAGAATCTGGGTTACTCAGGTCAAAACTAATTAATTTGTTGTCCACCATTGTGGGACCTTTCACACTGAGACAATAGCAAATGGTGTTGCCATTATACAGTGCTGCCTTCCGCCAGTGTAAGCGCAATCCACGTTCAATTCCCCCTCCAAAAATTGGTATAAGAAAAATGAAGCGAACTCAGCCCGAGCCGCTCACAACCAAGGAAAGGAGTATGTATCGTGGGACAAATCATAGCAGCAGTTTTAAAAGCTGTGCTGGTAACACTGGTCGGCACAATTGCAAGCATCGCCGTCGATAAAATCCGCCGCTATAACGAAGATAAAAACGACGACGGGTACTACCAGCCAGGTCACGACGACCATGAAAACTGGTAACAACTAGCCTCACCCCCGTTTAGCTTCAGTATCACCACAACGCCCACACGAGATCCGTGCATGGGCTTTATTCATTTCTGGAAAGGAATTCAAAATGGCACACCTAGTAGAGAAAATGGCCTATGTCGGAGCTACACCCTGGCATGGTTTGGGAAACCTACTTGCACCAAAACAACCACTGGAAGTCTGGTTGAAACAAGCTGGCATGGAGTGGAATATTGAATCCTCGCCAGTGCATTACCAAGGGCAGGATCATCTGCGTCAATTCAACGATGCAAAAGTGCTCTACAGATCTGATTCCGGGGAGGCTTTGTCGGTGGTCTCAAACCGCTACCAAGTCGTCCAGCCTCGTGAGGTCTTGGAGTTCTATCGTGACCTGGTGGATGTTGGCGGCTTTCAGTTGGAAACAGCCGGAGTATTAAAAGGCGGTCGCAAACTCTGGGCCTTGGCTAAAACTGGGCAGGAAACCATGCTCAAGGGCAACGATCTGGTCAAAGGCTATTTGCTATTGGCTACTGCTTGTGACGGTACGTTGGCCACAACAGCGCAATTCACTTCTGTGAGGGTGGTTTGTAATAATACTTTGGCCATAGCCACCTCCGATAGTCAGGGTGCAATCAAAGTCCCGCACTCAACCAAGTTCGATGCCGATATCGTTAAACAGCAACTCGGTATTGGCGTCTCTGCTTGGCAGCGCTTCATCGTTGATATGCGGAAGTTGGCCGACAGGCCCGTTAATCCCTTTGAAGCACGACGCTATCTGGTCGAGTTGCTTGGAGATCCGGAAATGTTGTTCCACGACCAGCCAAACAGCAAAGCGTTGAATCGTGTGTTCGAACTATTCGATGGTCAAGGAAAAGGTGCTGACCTGGCTGCTGCGAAGGGAACTGCCTGGGGACTGGTAAATGCTGTTACTCAGTTTATAGACCATGAACGCCGTGCCCGCAATGCAGACAATCGGCTTAATTCAGCCTGGTTTGGGGCCGGTGCTGCAATCAAGCAAAAGGCATTTGAACAAGCGATGTTATTGGCGGCGTAATCGTTATCCACAAAATCTGTGGGCAACTCTGTTGATATACATCGCAACCTGTAGACGCAATATGACTTGAGAGTAGGTCGAACAATTCAAGGGCAAAAACAGTATGAGCGTTTCTCGATATTGATGTACTCAACAAGCATCATGAATCCGTAATATTGGTCATTGACCACAACAGATAACGCCTCGGGAATTTCTCTCGGGGCGTTTTCCATTTTATGAGGAGAAAAACAATGAAACGAAGCAACGCAGTGAGATTGGTATCGACCAAGAACATGAGCCGTGAAGAATGGCTCAGTGTTCGTGGCGGTGGCATAGGCAGCAGTGATGCCGCAGTTGCCGTTGGCATTTCACCGTACAAAAGTCCGCTGGAACTTTGGCTTGAAAAGACAAATCGGCAACCAGCACCGGACTTGTCAGATAACGACGCTGTTTTCTGGGGCACAACCCTGGAACACATCATTGCCAACGTCTATGCCGAAAGGACCGGCGCAAAGGTCAGAAAACTCAACTCAGTTTTGCAACATCCCGACTACCTGTTCATGCTGGCCAACCTGGATCGGCTTGTGCAGCATCCAACGGACGGCAGCGGCATATTGGAAGTTAAAACCGCCGGGGTGAATTCTGCAAAGTTCTGGGAGGAAGGCGTACCGGACAGTTACCAATGCCAGGTACTTCACCAATTGGCTGTAACAGGTAAGCAATGGTGTGACGTAGCCGTTCTGATCGGGGGACAGGACTTCCGCATTTACCGGGTCATTCGGGACGATGCCAAGATCGCCGACTTGATTCGACGTGAAGAACAGTTCTGGCAATGCGTAATTCAGGACATTCCCCCTGCCGTGGACGGATCTGAATCGAGCGGCAAGGCACTGGCCAGCATGTACCCGGCTGACAAGGGAGAAGTCCTGGACTGTACTGAAGACACCTCCATGAACAAGCTGTTTTCTGACTACTGGGCATATCGCCAGCAACGTGAAACAGCCGAGGATCAGGAAAACCTGCTCAAGCAACGGTTGCAGGAACGACTGGGCTTTGCCAGTGGCGCTGTTCTGGATTGCGGCAAGATCAGTTGGCGAAAGTCGAAGGACTCAACGGAAACCAACTTCAAGAAATTGACCGCAGAGAATCCTGAGTTGGTTGCCCGTTACGAGGTTAGCAAGCCAGGTAGCCGAAGGTTCCTCGTGCAGATTGGGGGAGCATGATGAACATCTATTCCAACCTTTCTGATACGGCATTGCTTGGAAAGCTTATCGGTGTACGGCAAACGCATGAGCTTTATCGTGGGTCACTGGCACCGTTGTTTGCACCAGGTAATGACCAGGAAATGCCACCTGAAAAATGTGTAGTGGCAAGGGAATTAGTCAGGCGCTGGCTGGGGGAAGAACTTAGTCAGGGTGACATTCTGAACGCTCCGGCTGCCGTACGTGACTACTTGCGGATGCATTTTGCTGGATATGAGCATGAAAGTTTTGTCGCAATGTTCCTTGACGCTCAGCATCGGCTTATCGCTACACATGAGTTATTCCGGGGAACGCTAACGCAAACCTCGGTATATCCCCGTGAAGTGGTAAAGGCCGCACTCAGGGCCAATGCCGCTGCTGTAATTTTCAGTCACAACCACCCAAGCGGAGTATCTGAGCCAAGTAAATCTGATGAAGTACTGACACAGGCACTGAAGCAGGCGTTGTCGCTGGTTGACGTTCGTGTGCTCGACCACTTCATCGTGGCTGGAGCATCCGTACTCAGCTTTGCCGAGCGAGGGCTTCTGTAGGTCGTACGCAATTGTCGTTCAACGCCCCCGTTCAATTCCTGGCGGGGGCTTTTTAAGGAGCAAGAACATGAAAAACCAACTACTCACCGCAGCATTTTTCGTGGAGGGGTTGCACGATGTGAAGCCTGGCGGCTATGACGCAGTTATTGCTGCATGGGGCAAAGGGTGCATTGAACTGGTGGATGCATTGGTGAGTTATGTACCTCTCGCCATCCAGCTTTGCAATTACGGAGCAATAGCCAGTGATGGCCAATTTCCCGGCGTGTTCGATTACGAAGTCAGCAGCCCGTTTGGCAAATGGTTCGGTGAATACATTGTGGAGCATGGTGGTAATGAGCCAAGCCAAAAGGAAGCTGAGGCATGGCTGGTGAAGGAAGTGAATACATTCTTCAACCTTGGGCAGTAGCAAACAATAAACGCAATTGTCGTTCAACGCCCCCGTTCAGTTTGGCGGGGGCATTTATAAGGAGCAATACCATGATTAAAGGACTCGCAATAACGCCGCCCGTGATTGGTCGGATTTCAATCGGAAAAGTGGTCGAGAAAAACGGCAAGCGCCTGCCAGAAAAGGACGACTGCTTCACCGTCACCACACAGGTTCAAAACAAGGATGGCTGGTTGCTTCACCCGCTACATGCCAAGCTGGTCGAAGGTTCAGCCAACGGCAAGATCAGGGCCATACCGGTAAAGGTCTTGTTCAACAGCAGCGACTTGAATCTACGGGCGGAATATAGCCTGTTTGACCGGACAACGGGAAGGCCGATGTGTGTGGGGAATGGCGAGACTGCCAAGCGGGTAACGGCCGAGGGAATAAGCGAGGTTGCCTGTGCCAGTCCTGACGGCTGTGCATTTGCCAAGTCCGGCGGTTGCAAGCCGTATGGCAGGCTCAATGTCGCCATCGACGGCCAGGAGGAAGAGTTGTCGTCGTTTGTGTTCCGGACAACTGGGTTCAATTCCATACGCACGTTAACGGCAAGGCTCCAGTACTTTGAAGCGGTCTCAGGTGGCAATACACGTTACCTGCCATTGCAGCTAAAACTCAGGGCAAAGTCCACGACTCAATCTCATCGTGCCGCTGTCTACTATGTTGATCTGTGTTTACGAGACGGTATCAGCCTCGAAGATGCAGTCACTCAGGCCATCGCTGAGGCCCTCAAAAGCGAACAGGCTGGTGTTGGTATCAAAGCACTGGAACAAGTGGCTAGAACAGGGCTTAGCAACGGTTCATTTGAGGATAGTGAAGACGATGTTCCTGCGATTGTCGAGGAGTTTTATTCCGAGGCGGGCGAAGGTGCTGGCAAGACGGGTGTGGTAGTGCCAATTCCGACCAAGTTGACCAATAAGTTGGCGGGGTAAATCCAAAACTTAATTAAGGAGAACAAAATGAACATCAAAATCAAGGCGGATATCTTCGCCGCAGCTTCACTCTTTCGTGGCATAAACGACGTGCGCTATTACCTGAACGGCCTGCTTCTCGAAACTGGCAAATCCGGTGCCCGTCTGGTTGGCTGCGATGGCCATCAACTTGCAGTGGCAAAGATCGAGGGCGAGTTTCCGGTGTCTTCCATCATCATTCCAGGCAGTCTGGTCGCTGCGGTTAAATCGAAAGCAAAATCACCCCAGTTCGTGACACTGGATTTCGCCAAGGGCAACAAGCAGTACAGGGACCAGGGCAATGTCAAAGGAATATTCGTTCCCCGTGACATTACGCTGACGTTTAGTGAAACAACCACCACATCTAAAGAACTGGACGGCAAGTATCCAGACTATCGCCGCGTGGTTCCCGACAAAACGGATGGCACCGTTGCCCAGTATGACCCTCGATTTGTGAATAGGATCGACAAGGCCTGTTCCATCCTGGGCTACAAGTTCTTCAGTGGCATAGCGCATAACGGGGACAAATCTGGGTTGTCAGTCATCGACGAGGGATTCTTGGTGGTCACTATGCCGTTCAGGGCTGATCCCAGGAAAAACCCGCCAGCTTGGGTGAATGAGCTAACACGAATGGCAAGAAAAAGTTCTGTCCAGGCAAGGCCGACGAACAAGTTGGCCGGGGAGGCAGCATGATCATGAAAATAATGGTTGGGGTAATTGCTTTCCCATGGGTATTGGCCACCATCGGCTTGATGTGGCTGTGGCACCACCTGGTATTTTGATCATGAAGGAGAAATAGGCCATGTTGACCTTTCTGTTTTGGGTAGCAGTAACACCGCTGATACTGTTCCTGATATTGGTGGACGTGCTGGTGATTATTGCCGGGTGGTTTCGGAAGTGAATCTGTGTGGTATGTATTGGAGAACCTCGTGCTGTATGCGGGGTTCTTTTTCGATGGAAATGGCGGGGGTTAACGAGAGTGGGGGCTGGTTTTGATGACAGGCTGCCGACCTCAAGCTTTGCTATTACGCTGCCTGAAAGCGGTCTTTCGCCAAATTCTCAATACGACACGTTGCTGCCCTTGGCGAACGTCAGCTATCCGGCAACTAAGTTGGAGGGACAATTTCTCCAAACGACCCGACGGAGAATTTAGGCCCTGCGGAGTCATAATAAAACGATCAGGTACAGTTATAAGTATTCGGTTCTTGTTCGTTAAGGGAAGGCAGATACCAATTATTTTATTTGCCCCCCTCAACCATAGCTATTTCATCAGCAGTTAATCCATAAATTTTATACACCAACTGGTTAATCTGCTGGTCAATTGCATCTATCTGCCGTTGAGACATTGTTCCGTCCTGAGGGGTTCTCGCAGCCGCCTTCTGCTGTTGCAAAGAGAGCATTTTGTCGACCAAGGCAACGAGAGCATCGTGATCATGTAGTTTCTCACGTGGGGCTTTAGAGGTAATTACGGCTATTGGAATGTCCTTTAATTGCGGTGGTCCAATACGAAGATATCCCCCGGCCAGCTTATTTCCGCCGAAAACAGTGTCGTAGAAAAAGTTGATTAATTTGCTATTCAGCAGGCCGACAAGATACCTCAGATCGCAATCACAAAGCACAACTGAAGTTGATTTACCAGGAACATAGTCTCCTTTTAAGTCGACGCCACACTCTAAAATCTTTGTCATTCCAGAGATAATAATCTTTGGGCTACGTGCTTGTTCTGCACGCCCTCTTGAGATTAGACCGAGATCAGTGATGGATATTCTGGGGTGGAGATACGATTTTTTTATATATCGACAAGCAGAAGTGCCCCAGTGAAAAACATATCTATCAATGGTGCCGCTATTCACAAATTTAAAGCCTTTATCTGACTGTGCGTCATATAGAACGGGAGCAATCAGATAAGCTTCCCCTACGGTTGCAGCTCCTACGACCGTGGCGACATTCTTTAGTGGCGGGAACTGCACGGTAAGTTTCGAGATTAGATCAACACCTTTCAATTGTGTAAATATTGGCCATCCCTGATCTGCATTCCCGAAATAGTCGTAGTATTTAAGGTCAGCCGATTGGCTGATGGTAATAGCACCATCTTCGTTAGTTGCCATGCGCTCATATAAAACCTTGTTTGTTCTCTTTGGTTTTTCTTGTGCCGCCAAGAAAATGATCGGATAGACGGCTACTGGGAATACCGGGACGGATGAGTAATCCCGAATCGATATTAGCCGAGACTCACTAGCCAAGACACGTCGCACACCGGAAGCATATCCAGCTGATCCGAGCTTGTTCGGCACAATAAAGCTGACCAATCCTCCAGGCCGAGTTAATGAGAGCGCTTTTTCAATAAAAACACAAAATATGTCCCAATTTCCGGAGGCTGACGCGTAGTGCTGGGCACAATAAATCCTTTCATCCGGCGCATAGACGGACATCCATTCCGAGTCGATGTATGGCGGATTTCCTATCACCACAGCAAAACCACCGGCGGCGAAAATATCGGGGAAAGAGCCTTGCCAGTCAAACATATTGACGCGTTCTACGGCTTGGTCGTCCAGATCTAGCATGCCAGGCGCAATAAGCGAGTTGCCGCATTGGATGTTCATGTCGAGATCGGGCAACGCACGTTCGTGAAACAGCCTCATCTGATTATTCAAGCTTTCGCCGGATTCGTTCTCCAGCATTTTCAGCAACAATGACAATTTAGTCACTTCTACGGCTTGGTGATCAATATCGACGCCGTGAATGTGTTCGAGCAGAATCCGCTTCTTTTCCAAAGTAGTCAGTTGCCATGCGCCACGCTTGGAAAGGTGGATGCGTGCTACCTTGCCCTTGCTGTGTTTCTCGACACCTTCCGCTTCGTATTGCGCTAGATACCAGTCAAGCATGTATTGATACGCACCGATCAAAAAGGATCCGGATCCGCTTGCAGGATCGAGGATGCGAATGCCGGCTGCCTGCTTGCTTGTCTTGCCTTCCAGCAGCTTTCCTATAGATTGTTTGACAATATGTTGCACGATATAGACGGGGGTGTAATACACACCACCGGCTTTTTTGACTTCCGGCTTGTCCTCTACGACCGCACGATTACCAGATGTTAGCCGGATGACCTTTCCAAGAAATTGCTCATACACGCTGCCGAGAATATCAGCGCCAAAAACGGAAAACTGGTATGGACTATCTGGATAATAAAGGTTCTTGAATATTTCTTTGAGCGTCTTATCATCGATATTTAGCTTCAGGGTTAATTCATCTGGTGCCCCGGCACGGTCCTTCTTAGAAGTGAAATGAAAAAGCCCGGAGTTATAGCGGTCATCCGCGTCGCGAAACATATCCGTGAGTCGTGAGTATATGTTTGTGCCGCTTAACAGCCCTTGTAAGCGCCCATAAGGTTCAATGCCCCGATCTTCGCAGATGCGCAGGAAGATTATGCGATCTATTGTTTGCTGTACCGCAAAATTGAGTTCGCGTTGATTCAGGTCAGTGTTGCGTAGCGCAATGTTATGCGCAAGCAGATTACGCCACATCTCGATCTCTTCAAGAAAGGCGCTATCAACTTCAGTTGTGCCGCGTTTTCCTTTAGTTGCGACGGCATATTTATCAAATGACCCTTTGAAAACAGATTCCTTGGAAAATATCGACGCGATTTCATCCCAGTGTTCTACATAGTCGCGGAAAGTGCAGTAAAACAGCCGTGCTTTGCTGGCCTTGTCACTTTTGTCCGGCTTCTGGCGACAATCATAAATCGCAAATTCTTCAAAATTCGTGAGTACGGATAGCGTCAGATTGGCTGACCATCCATATCTGCGCAGCTGGAATGCCGGCTCAATGTCATCCTTGATGTTAACGGACGGTTTTTTTGCCTCAAGAAAATATTTACGTTGCCCGCCGACGCGAAAACTGTAATCAGGTGCTTTAACAGTCCCACCAATTTTTATGGCGTCTTCATGAATTACATCGCGATATGCTTCTGCATAGCCCGAGCGATTGTCCATATCCCAGCCAAGAGCTTCGAACAATGGATCTATAAAATCGCGTCTTGCTTGAGTTTCGTTAAAGCTGCCACTGCGGTAGGTATCGATGTTGCATTCGAAGTTCTCGATTAGCTTGATAACCTCATCGGGTGCTGGCATGAAATATCCCTTCAAACTACGTTCAGAATTGCCTCACGTAACGACGCTGCCCTAGTTATGGTCGACCGGCAGTCGAAATTCAGATTTATCATACCGCGAATGTCGTCAACGTGGCGGACATCGGTCATGGTGTTTCGACTATATGAAGTGCTGTTCCTGGCACGCTGTTGTCGGTTGCGAGCGTCAGCTATCTTGCTAGGTATTCTACACCTCGACCGTCAGTAAATGGCCCGAAGCGGGAAATTACACGCTTCAATATAACACCCGAAAGCTCGCATTCATAAACGTGTACCACCAATATGCCTTGGATGTGCAGTCGATACGATTGTCATATTGCTCCGTTGACCGTACCTGCATGCGTCTTTAACCGCACGCGATCCCTACGTGAGGCTACGTGTAGAGAAACAAGCACTACGGCAAATGTGGCAATACCCGCCAGCCAAGTACCAATGACATTCCACACTTGAATCTTTTGATCGAAAGTCATTGATGTATCGGACTGCGCTATTGAAAAAGAGAGGCATGCATAGTATTACGGATAGCGGCCGTTGAAATAGATGGAAACCATTCCATTGTTGCACCTCGCTGTTCGATTGTTCGATTGTTCGATTGTTCGATTGTTCGATTGTTCGATTGTTCGATTGTTCGATTGTTCGATTGTTCGATTGTTCGATTGTTCGATTGTTCGATTGTTCGATTGTTCGATTGTTCGATTGTTCGATTGTTCGATTGTTCGATTGTTCGATTGTTCGATTGTTCGTGGCCGCATGGCGTAAGCATGGAAGCGTTGCATATTAGCGACCGTCCCCCCTTGGCACATCACTGGTCATCGTCTTCAAGAGCCGATCTAACTACTGGAGATAGCGATTTCCCACGACTTAGGCCAAGGCTCAAACCTGTCGGCAGTTGCTCAATGGCGATGAGTTCGCTGTTGTCGGTTATGATCCTATTGTCGTTCAGAACTGCATATGATGGAAACCACATAAGTGCTTCTTTATCGAATTCATAGATTAATTGCCGCCCTGCCATTCCCCGTACTTTGAGCTTCGTAACAAGTTGCGCCGCTTGAGCAGCCGCATTAGGTAGTGCGTCGTGCGCCGTGCGCCGCATAGTGCTGTCTCACGTCTTTACCTCGAAAAAGGAACGATACCTGACAGCCATCCTGGTGCGTATGGATATCAAGTACCGGGTTACGCCGGTCAGCCAGCCTTTCGAGTAGTTTCCGGACCCACCCATGGATCGCAGCATAAGTGTCTTTGCCAGCCTCAGAAGCAATCGAGGTTATGAACGGACTCCAGACGACGGCCAGATAGACAAGGCCAATCCTGATCAACTCTTGCGGGGAATCTGCTGCATTGTGCGAAAGTTCTGTGCGTTCGATCCGAAGAGGAGCATCGCTGGTGACCTGATCCAGCCACGCAGCATCCACTTCTCTTGGATCCATCGCAAACTCAATCCAAACGCCATCCGGCAACATAGGAAGTCTATCTGGCGGCGGTGCTAATGATTTTGTATCGAGACCCAATCCTTGAAAGTCCAGTACTTCGCCGCCCGCGTAAAACCCCAAAACGGCAGCAATAAACTTTTTCCCGCCTTCGCTCTCGAAGTTTGCACTTTCAAGAACCTGCCCTTTTGGTCTTCCCGGATCGTGATTGTGGAGGAGGATGTGCGGAGTGCTGTTGATTCGAGCTACCAGTTCTATGGGATCGACGGGCAGCAAAAGTTCGCCATCGTCACCTCGCGTATCTGACCAGATCACCGCAGGCACAAGCTTTCCAAAAATACCCTTCGTGTGACGCAGAATTGCGTCGTCTACCCAATCACGAGCGGCAGGAGTATCCAATAGATCAGGCATAGGCATTTCCCGTATCATTCATTTCTACGTACCTAAGGAGAGCTTGACCCATATGCTAAATGTTCCGAATGACCGTTGCTGGCACACAACGGCAGGTCATGATGCCATATTATCCGCCGCAAAGCAGCTATGCATCATGCTCAACCACCGACCATGTCCCTCATAAACATTAGTTACGCTTGAATCGTGCTGAAAACGTTAAAAGTTCCTCGTCAGCAACCATCGTATGAGCGACGGTTTGTAGCCAACACTCGCAGCCAATACGTTGCCACGCAGCGGTGGTGTCAGGACGTTGACTTTGTCCCTTCTTAATCTTAGTTTGAGCTTGATCCGTGCCGTCGTTTTCATGGGAAGTGTCAATAAACCTAAACGGGTATTCCCTTCACGCCCCTCACTACTATAGGTAGTGTTTGCATTTTGATCCTAAGTTTTTATGCCGTGTTCAATTTCGCTATTATCAAGGAATCCAATCAGCTGAACACGGTCAAAGCCGATTTGCTTTTCTCTCTGAAAGGGATGATTTTTCCAGTTCCATTTGCCGCTGTTCGGGTCGGTCTTCATTGGTTCGATGTCAGAGTCTAGTCCAACTTTAATGCAAAATAAAATATGGTCGCTCCGTTCCTTGCTTTGTCGCAGATACCATCCGGCCATATGTTCCAGTATTTCCATGCCTTCATTGCTCACGGCATCATTGCGCAAATGCTGCCTAGTTATTTTGTGTTGCTCTACCCATTGCGGGCGTTGTTCGGGCGCATTGTGTAAACACTTGTGAAGTCTCGCGGCGGCATCTGAATATCTCCACATCTCGGCAGCTTCTGAACGGTCAGCTATGAATTTTGGCACTTGTGATTTATCTGCTATGCCAGTCAATGCTTCATCCAAGCTAATAAAATCAATGATGTTTACCTCTGGATTTTTTGTAATCTGCGCTTGCGGGTTTGCGTGATATTTCTTGCTGAAAATGGGCCATACCCCCCAACCAATTAGAGCAATACCCATAAGTATTGCCGGATAACTAATTAATGTAGGCATTTCGTGCCACACATACGGGAGAAATATTCCAAGCAGCGCAAGACCTGTTCCGCTTCCAATTGCCTGCCGATATTCGTATTGTTTATCCATGAAACAAATCTTATATTGAACGATGTTTCATGTGTTAAGAATCCAGCTGGTAGTATAGTTTCACTTGGATGAAGGGGATACGCAGTTAACCCTATTCAAAGCCAACACCACCACGACAATAACGAAGATCAAAACCCAGATCCAACCAGCTATTCCGCTACGTGTTGTTGGCGTGTTGGTTGAAGTCGTTCAGGCTCAGGCCGGGGCCAGGGAGTCTGGCCAAAAACGTGTTTTTGTCGTTAGCTGGGGCAATGCTGAAACCTAACTAGCCGGGATTATCTTGTTTTGTTATGTATATATAGAGAAGTCCGGTCTTCTTTTTCACCAATAAATGCTGGTCAAGAACTAAAATAACACTCACAAAATTTTCATATTTTGTGAGTCGACAATAAATCGAACAGGTTTGATATCTAGTTATTCCGCCGGGGCGCAAAGGTTTTGCATTCGTCCCATATCCCGGATATCCCCCAAGTGTTCTCAATGCCCCACTCAGTGAAATCAACGGCATTTCCTCGCAGGCACCGGCCTAGATAAAAGCTTTTGCAACCAACACAGGTCGATATATCACTGTATACGAAATTTTGAGGTTTCCA
The DNA here is from genome assembly GCA_001577345.1 of Candidatus Gallionella acididurans. Classification (GTDB taxonomy): domain Bacteria; phylum Pseudomonadota; class Gammaproteobacteria; order Burkholderiales; family Gallionellaceae; genus Gallionella; species Gallionella acididurans. The sequence continues at coordinate 1,668 of LSLI01000063.1, read as the reverse complement.
GCCCCATTCCAACGGCTGGTCATCGGGGAAAGCTTTCAACAATTCAACAAATAGATTTAGCTGGCCGACCATCGAAGCAAAATCCCACGTTGATGACACGAGTGACTTTGCCAAATTCAAGTGCCTTTTCCCTTTCTCGTCTTCGTCCGAGTCGAAACCTATACCTATTTCTTCCAACAACTCCAGCAACAATTCGACTGCAAAACCTTCGGCCTTTTGTTTGCTGTTCTTGCTTCGGGTACTCCGATCAATCGCCTTTAAATTCTCTAGTTTTTCGAACGATTTTTGCATTGCAACATAGTCTTTCTCGCCGGTGGCCAACGCCAAGAATCCCCTCTGGAGCTTTTTGTCCTGATTCAGTTTAACCGCCAGTGAAGTCCCGTTGATCTGCCCTGCGGAAAGCTCACCAAGCGTTTCAACAAGATGAACCAATTCTCCCAACTTCTCCGCTGAAACCTTTTTGCTTCCCCTATAATTTTGTGCATTGAGCCGATCAGACAGCCAAGGCTCACGAACGCCAAACAACCGCTTCAGCTTAGCTATTTCTACCTTACGTGCATGGACTGGGTGCTCCAACCGGCAAATCGCCATGGTGATTGCTAATTCCTCATCTTCGATCTCTCGCTCGGTTCGGGGTGAATCAGACTTAAAATTCTTTCTACGTTCCTCGGCCAATCTTTGTGCATCGTCCAATAACATCATAATCGGCCGGTTAGGACCGATGCTGTTGCACCATTCGAGCACTCGGTCGTTGTACTCCGCTTGGGCAGCCTCAAAAAACTCCCGGTATTCTTCATGCATTTCCTGATCACGTTCTGGTGCACCAGTCAATTCTTCAACCACATAGTTCTGGAATGCGTTATCACTTCTTAACGTGCCCAACGACTTGTATACATTCTTCTCGATTTCCCTATAGTCCTTATATGTCATGCGATCCAGCATCATCGGCATGTCGAACCCAGGATTGGACAGAACAGACTCATCCTCGATCATGGACAACAAGCTCTCCCTCACAGATTGCTTAAGAGGAAATACAAATGGCGTTTCGTTAATATAGTCCGCATAGATTCTTACAGAACAGGCAACTTCCCCACGATTGGCACGATTGATGGTCTGGTTGATTTGGGATGTGTCAGCATCCAGCCTGTCAAAACGGCACCACAAAATCTCCGGTTCACATTCAAAATTCAAGCCAATCGAAAACAAAGGGCTGGCAACAAGTATTGGCCTATGCGTAGTTCTGGCGGCTTCTATTTCACTAGCGTCACTTTCAGGACGGGAGACAACTTCAACCTGCTCAGTCAGGCCGTAGCGGGAAAAAATCTGATTGAACAATTCCATTCTGGACGTGTTCATAATCAACACGGTTTGTGGAATTGGCTGCCCCTTACTGTTAAGGTCTGCGTACCCCTTAAACAAACCAATCACGTCAGACTGAAAGAATTTTAGGTGCCTGATATGCAACGGGTTCTGCTTTACAGAAGGGAATTCATAGCAGCAATAGTCTGTTTCGGTCAGCCGTCTGCCCAGGATACCACCGACTATTTCGCTCAGCATATTCCGTTGGATAGTAGTAAACGTACCTGTCATATAGATGACTCGCTCAGCATTAATGATGGCGCTTTTAAATGTATTCAGTCGTTGATTATTTCTTGCGAAATCATCTAA
>LSLI01000062.1 GCA_001577345.1 Candidatus Gallionella acididurans | reverse complement strand
AAAAGTACCGGGAATGTTCCGGTGCATGATTTCCAGTAACAATTTTAGAAAATTTGCTGAAGCTATGTGAGCACACGATTATGTAAATAATGGTGCCAGAGCTTGATGAGTTTTTAATGAATTGGCGGGTCTCCCCGCATTGCAGTGTAGTGAACCTGGTCAGGGCCGGAAGGAAGCAGCCATAACTACTACTGTAAGTGCCGGGGTAAGGCTCGCCTCCTAATTGGTGTGTGGAGTGGATATGAAAATCATCGCTACTAAAATTTATGCAATGACGACTTCAAAAAACTCAAGCAAAACACCAGGTTTGTCCCCGGTAGTTATGCCATTGAATTTTAACGTGGTGTAACTTGTCAGGCCCAACAGTCCTTGCGCGCAAATGGCGCCCAAAGACCTTCGCGCAACTTGCGGGGCAAGAACACGTCATCCGGGCATTGAGCAATGCCCTTACGCAGAATCGTTTGCATCATGCCTATCTGTTCACTGGTACTCGAGGAGTCGGCAAGACAACTATTGCGCGCATTTTTGCCAAATCGCTGAATTGTCTGGCGGGAATCACAGCCACGCCGTGTGGCGAGTGTAGTGCCTGCAAGGAAATCGATAGCGGCCGTTTCGTCGATCTGATCGAATTGGACGCGGCATCCAACACGCAGGTAGACAACATGCGAGAGCTGTTGGAGAGTGCTCTTTATGCGCCGAGCAGCGGACGCTTCAAGGTGTATATCATCGACGAAGTGCACATGCTTTCCAAGTCAGCCTTTAACGCAATGTTAAAAACATTGGAAGAGCCGCCAGGGCACGTGAAATTTATTCTTGCCACCACCGACCCGCAAAAAATTCCCGTTACGGTTTTGTCGCGTTGCTTGCAATTTAATCTGAAATTGTTGCCTCCGTCTTTGATAGAAAGCCGTTTGCGATATATTTTGGAGCAGGAGCTGATTGCTTTTGAGCCATCTGGCATCAAGTTGATTGCGAAAGCCGCGCAGGGCAGCATGCGTGATGCGTTGAGTTTGATGGATCAGGCGATTGGTTTTTCTTTAGGCAAAGTAGAAGAATCATTGGTGCGCACCATGCTGGGCACGATTGACAAAAGTTATCTATTCGATTTGCTGGCGGCATTGCATGAGCGGAACGGTATCGTGCTGTTGGAAATCGCCGATGCTATGTCTGCACGCAGTGTGGCGTTTGATGCAGCATTGCAAGAACTTGCCTCCTTGTTGCATCGTGTGGCCCTGATACAGACCGTGCCACAGGCAGTCGCTGAAGATGACCCGGAACATTCAAATTTGCTAAAATTGGCACAATGCTTTAAGGCGGAAGATGTGCAGTTGCTTTACCAAATTGCCATTCATGGGCGCGATGAAATGGATTTGGCCCCCGATGAATATGCCGGTTTTTCCATGACATTGCTGCGCATGCTGGCATTTGTACCGGCCAGAAATGACATGTTGCTTACTACACCAAATGTTCATTCTGGCATCAGGCCGATTACCTCTGTCGCTCAAGTAACATCAACCCCCCCACCAGAACAACTGGTGGGCGCACAAAAAATTGCTGGCGAAACAGTTTCTGGTACCCTTGACTGGGGCGTGTTGCTTGCGCAGTTGAACTTGCAGGGTCTGGCGCAGCAATTGGCGAGGCATTGCGTGCTGAAAAGCTTTTCGGACGGACAAATAACACTGTGCCTATCGCAAGAACATAAACATTTTCAGACGAACAAGATGGCCAGGGAGAAATTGCTGTCGGCGTTAAGCGAATATTTTGCCAAGCCGATGAAATTGAATATTCTATTGGGGGAAATTGAATCAGCAACACCCGCAGTTATGGAGCATCAGAGCAAGCAAATCAGGCAACAGCAGGCGAGTGATTCGATTGTGAGTGATGGCTTTGTACGTGAGGCCCAATCAGAATTGGGTGCCACTTTGTTGCCCGAATCAATTAAACCAATTCAACAGGCTTAGGAGGATAAAGAAATGATGAAGGGCGGATTAGGCGGATTGATGAAGCAAGCGCAGCTGATGCAGCTGAATATGCAAAAGGCGCAGGCGGAATTGGCAACTGTAGAAGTTGAAGGTCAGGCTGGTTCTGGCGTGGTTAAAGTGGTTATGACCTGTGGGCATGAAGTGCGCCGGGTGACGCTGGCGGACAGCGTATTTTCCGACGACAAGGAAATGCTGGAGGATTTGATTGTGTTGGCACTCAACGATGCCATGAAGAATGCAGAGGCAACTACTCAGCAACGCATGAGCGGTTTCAGTGCCGGCATGGGCTTGCCAGCCGGAGTGAAGTTGCCATTTTGATGACGATGTCCCAAGCTGTGGTGCCGTCACATCTGGAAGAATTGATTGTTGCGCTACGCTGCTTGCCCGGCGTGGGGCCGAAGTCAGCCCAACGTATGGCCTATCATTTATTGCAGCGTGATCGGGCAGGAGCATTGCGTCTATCCCAAGCATTGGAGCTTGCCGTCGGTACCATCAAGCATTGCAGCAAATGCAATAATTTTTCAGAGCATGAAATATGTGCTATGTGTTTATCACCAAAGCGGGATAACAGTTTGCTGTGTGTGGTCGAAATGCCCGCAGATTTATTAATGATGGAGCAAGCGCAGTGCTATCGGGGCATGTATTTTGTTTTGATGGGCAGATTGTCGCCATTGGATGGAATGGGCGCCAAAGAATTGCATCTGGATCGTTTGGTCAAGCGTGTACAGGAGCATCCATGCGAATTGATATTGGCGACTAATTTCACAGTGGAAGGGGATGCAACAGCACATTATTTGGCAACCCTGCTCAAATCACAGAATGTCAAGGTTTCGCGTATTGCACGCGGTTTGCCGGTAGGCGGCGAGCTGGAGCAAGTGGATAGCGGCACGCTGGCGCGCGCCGTGCTGGAACGGCGCGAGGTTTCGGCATGAAAAATAAAAAAACTGTTCCAGAAATCGCTGTTGCAGACAGTGGCTTGAACGACCATGAATTACCCGATGAAAATATCCTTGGTGAAAAGCTGCAAAAAGTATTAGCGCAAGCCGGATTCGGTTCGAGGCGCTTGATGGAAGAATGGATCGCCGCTGGACGCGTTAGCGTGAACGGTGAACCGGCTATCCTGGGAATGCGGGTTTTAGCTGGTGATTTGGTGAAAGCGGAACGTCGGACTATCAGGGTTGGCGAAAGTAACCTCGTCACGCGTGTATTGCTGTATCACAAGCCGGAAGGTGAGATCGTCAGTCGTGATGATCCCGGGAAACGCAACAGCGTATTTGATAAATTGCCAAAATTGCGCGGACAGAAGTGGATTGCAATTGGACGTTTGGACTTTAATACCAGCGGATTACTGATTTTTACCACATCCGGTGAGTTGGCGAATCGCCTGATGCACCCGCGTTTTGAAGTCGAGCGGGAATATGCAGTACGTTTGCAGGGGACGATGACCGAAGCGCAGATCGATTTGACGCTTGAACACGGGGTCGAATTGGAAGATGGCTTGGTGAAATTTGAAAAACTGGAAGATGAGGGCGGTGAAGGTTTTAACCATTGGTATCGCGTGATGCTAAAGGAAGGGCGCAACCGGGTGGTGCGTCGTACTTTCGATGCCTTGGGATTGCCGGTAAGTCGTTTGATGCGCGTGCGCTTTGGTATTATCAACTTGCCGCCACGCTTGAAGCGCGGCATGTCCGCCGAGTTGAGTGAGAGTGAAATTGCCCAGGTGCTAGATTGGGTGGGCATCAGCACTCCATCCAGCGATGGCTTGCATCAGGACCCACAAATTCGCCACTTTGATAATTCACTGTCCGTAAAACCCGTGTCACATCGTGCAGTTCCAGCTAAAGTTGCTGGACGCGCCAACCTACCCGGGATGAAGAAAAGTAAAACTGGTGTAAAACGTTGACTATCACTAGAATCACCAAAATAAAGTTTGGCTAGAGGCAGGGTAATGTAATGGTGGGATCTCCCGAGATACTGGAAGTTTGAATGGAAGAACGCGGCAACAAGACCATCATGTGCAGCGTATTTTTCTTGGATATTGTCGAATATTCCAAGAAATCTGTCGCGGGACAAATTTCGTTGAAGGATAGGTTCAATAGCTACCTTTCTTCTGCAATTCGTGATGTGCCTATGACGGACCGGATCATTTTGGATACCGGAGACGGCGCAGCCATCAATTTTCTTGGTGACGTAGAAGATGCATTGAAGGCGGCGCTTAGTTTGCGTGAAAGCCTGCTTGCAGAAGATCCCAATGTTGACCCACCTTTACTGGTGCGCATGGGGATCAATTTGGGCCCGGTGCGTCTGGTCAGGGATATAAATGGTCAGCCCAATATAGTGGGTGACGGCATCAATGTAGCGCAGCGGGTTATGGGTTTTGCAGATGCGGCCCAGATACTCGTGTCACGCTCATATTACGATGCGGTCTCGCGCCTTTCCCCGCAGTATGCCGGGATGTTCCATTATCAAGGCTCCCGAACCGACAAGCATGTGCGAGAACACGAAGTATATGCGATCGGTTATCCCGGCGATATAACGTCGCATCGCGGAGCAATTAAACCTGCGATCCGCGACCAAGCAGAAATTAGCCTGCGGACCATGTTGATGAGTCGCTCAAAAATGGTTTGGCAATACATTGCTACAAGATTTGGTGCATTGCTCCGGTTTTCAATTTCCCGCTATCAGCAAGCAGATGTGAAGATGCGATCAATGTATATAGGAGTATTTGTAATTGCCTTGCTGTTGTTCATTACTTTACTTGTGAATTTGACGAAGCATAATGCTATTACTGTTGCCGAAAATGCCGAGAAGCGCGATGTTAATGATATCCAGCAGGGCTCGACAGTTTCAACTGCAACTGCAGGCCTGGCGGGCTCGGATGTGCAAGCTCAATCCGCCGGTGGCGCGCAAACCAAGTCTAAGCAGGGAAAAAGGAAAACGGCTGGTGATAAAGGGGGCACAACTCAATATCAGGAGGCGCGGCAGCATACAAAATCTCAAGGTATGGTAGAAAAAAATGTTGCCGTTTCAGCTTCCAGTGATGGTTATGGCACCCATGTGCAGGTCAGTTGCAAGGCGGGGACAGAAGTATTTGTCGATGGTGAGCGTAAAGGAAGAATTGGTCAAAAATCATTAACTGTTAATATCCAACCTGGCACTCACACGGTGATTGTGAGCAATCCAAATGGCGGAATTTTCACTCAAAAAATTGAACTCATTTCGGGCAAGACGGTTCATATCAGGCCGAACTTCTGTGATTAGCAAGATATTTTCTGATTGCTGAGCTTATGCAAATATACGCTACAACTAAAGTCTCGTTCGGGTGGACGCCATGATTAGCCAGTTAGGCCGCTATGAGGTAATTGGCGAGCTTGGCCAAGGCGCGATGGGCGTTGTGTATAAAGCCAGGGATCCGCTGATTGATCGCGTCGTCGCTATAAAGACAATCAACCTTGGGCTTGCCCTCGATGAAAAGGACGAATACGAAGGCCGGTTCTATCAGGAGGCCAAGGCGGCCGGGCGTCTCAACCACCCAAACATAGTGACCATTTACGATGTGGGCAAGAGTGGGGATGTGGCCTACATCGCCATGGAATTCCTGGAAGGACGGGAATTGCGCGATATCATGAATGAGAGGGGCATATTACCCGTTGAGCAGGTTCTGGATGTGACCGCGCAGGTCGCACTCGGTTTGGCTTATGCCCACGAACATGGCATTGTGCACCGGGACGTCAAGCCTTCGAACATTATGCTGGTGCGGGACGGGCATGTGAAAATCACAGACTTCGGCATTGCGCGTATGGCTTCCGCGGCGGTGCGCACACAAACTGGTATGGTGCTTGGTTCGCCTAAATACATGTCCCCGGAACAAGTGATGGGCAAAGATATCGATCAGCGCTCCGATATTTTTTCACTGGGTGTGATGTTATACGAGTTATTGACCGGGCGGGCACCTTTTGACGGCGAAAACGTTAACGCCATCATGTACCAGACCCTGAATGTTTTACCTGCACCACCAAATACCCTCAATCCGGCCGTGCCGGAAATGGTCAACTTTATTGTAGCCAAGGCTTTGGCCAAGGGAATTGAAGATAGATATCAGAGCGCAGAGGATTTCGCCGTTGATTTGCGCAATTGCCGCGACAGTTCATCGCGCTCCAGTCAGCGGATTGAAGTTCTAAAACCCTTGGCCGGAGCAGGGAAAAAAATATCTGATTCCGTGGATATCGCCGGCCGGGCAGGAACTCTTGAAGCAGATCTAAATTCAGCCTCAACGGTACGATTGTCACCATTATTTGATTCGGCGGCAGCCACTATGCGGTTAGCCGCATTGACTGCAACGAGCGAAGATGTCGATGAGTTGTCGAAGACCTTTCACATGGCGCGTCCGAGCGCAGACGCGATAAGGGAGGGCGTGCCAACTATAAAGGCAACTCGCCTTCCGATGCGGGAGGCTAATGCTCAGCCCCTGGCTCGATCCGGCGGTGGTAATTATTTTCTGGTTATTGCACTGTTGATTGTGGTTTTTGGCATTGCATGGCTATTTATTTCCCGGTAACTGATCTTTTCCATAAAGCATGACGATTAAGTTTTCATCACGGCTTGGTTTGTTGCTATTGTTTTTGCATGTAACAGCGGTACTCATTCTGAGCGTCACTGCGGTGCCATTAATCTTCAAAGTGGCTTCCATCCTGATGGTTGCGTCTAGCCTTGCTTATTATCTTGCGCGTGATGTGTTTATGTTTTTGCCGGCTTCATGGCATGATGTTTTGCTTGAACAAAAGGGTGTGAAGGTCGTCACACGCGATAGATCGAGCTTTCTGGCCCTGGTTGCGAATTCTACTATCGTACACCCTTGTTGCATCGTGCTCCGTGTCGGGTTGGGAGGTCGTCACCTGTTGGTTTCTCGGGTTGTTTTTCCGGACTCGCTGAGCCCGGGAGAGTTTCGCAAACTGTGCATAGGTTTGAAGTTTGCTTCGTGACAAACTCTGTTCCAGCCTTCCGGTGTCTTGAGACGTGGCGATTTTCAGTATTCTTCTGTTGATTAGCTTTGGATATTAGCAACGGTGTCTTGGTCAGCCCCGGAAAAAAAATTACGCCGAGGGCGGAATAAGAATGGTCGGATGTGCTTCAGGCAGTGTTTCAGGGTAGTCCTTGCTGAAGTGCAGGCCGCGACTTTCATGACGTAATAATGCACTGTGTACGATCAACTCCGCGTTCAATACAAGGTTTCTCAGCTCCAGCAAATCAGAGCTGATGTGGAAATTGGCGTAATACTCATGGATTTCATCCTGCAATAATTGGATGCGGTGCTCGGCTCGTTGCAACCGTTTGTTGGTGCGCACGATCCCTACGTAGTCCCACATAAAGTGACGTAATTCCGCCCAATTGTGCGAAATGACGATTCGTTCGTCAGCATCTGTCACTCGACTTTCGTCCCAGTCCGGTAAAGGGAATGATTTTTCGGCGGGTTTACCGAGAATGTCCTGCGCTGCCGCATCAGCAAACACCAGGCATTCCAGCAACGAGTTGCTGGCGAGACGGTTGGCACCATGCAACCCTGTGTAGGCGGTTTCCCCCACCGCATAAAGATTTTCCACGTCAGTGCGGGCGCGCAAGTCGGCGATAACACCCCCGCAGGTGTAGTGTGCCGCTGGCACCACAGGGATCGGTTCTTTGCTGATATTGATACCTAAGGCGAGGCAGCGGGCATAAATTGTCGGGAAGTGCTCCCCAAGGAACTCGACCGATTGGTGTGAGATATCCAGATAAACACAATCCAGCCCGCGCTTTTTCATCTCAAAATCTATCGCTCTGGCCACAATGTCGCGTGGTGCCAGTTCCGCTCGTTCATCGTGCCATGGCATGAATCTCCTCCCGTCCGGTAATTTCAGGAGGCCGCCTTCGCCGCGCACCGCTTCGCTGATCAAAAAAGATTTCGCGTGTGGGTGGTACAGGCAGGTTGGGTGAAACTGGATGAATTCCATGTTGGCTATTCGGCAACCGGCGCGCCAAGCCATTGCAATACCGTCGCCTGTGGCCGTATCCGGGTTGGTAGTGTAGAGGTAGACCTTTCCTGATCCGCCTGTGGCCAAAATCGTGTTTTGTGCGGCTATAGTAATGACTTCGTCATTAACGCTGTTCAGTGCATACACTCCGTAACAGCGATTGTCCGAACGCCCCAGTTTTTTGCCAGTGATCAAATCGACTGACATATGGTTTTCCAGGACAGTGATGTTAGGGTGTCGCTGCACGCGCGCGACCAGGGTTTCCTGCACGGCATGGCCGGTCGCGTCGGCGGCATGAATGATGCGCCTGCGGCTATGACCACCTTCCCTAGTGAGATGGTAGCCGGTGTCATTGGACTCGTCTCTGGTGAAGGGGACACCCTGGCTAATCAGCCAGTCAACAGCCCCCTTGCCGTGTTCAATGATATAGCGGGTGGCAGCCTCGTCACAAAGGCCGGCGCCAGCGGTCAAAGTGTCTTGAAAGTGAGCCTCAAGCGAATCATTCCCGGATAGCACTGCGGCAATGCCACCTTGCGCCTGACCGCTTGCACCATCCAGGAGCGATCTTTTTGTGATCAACCCCACTTTTTTATGCTCGGCCAGTTTGATGGCCAGTGTCAAACCGGCCAAGCCGCTCCCGATGATCAACGTGTCAAATTGCAACAATTTAATTTTCTATGTGCATATATGGTTCGGGACTATAACAAAACTAATGCGTTTTGATAGCGGGTTTGTAAATGTAATTATTTTTTTGTTGGCTATGGTTCACCTGCCGGCCCTAAAGGTGTGCTGACGGGAATGATGTGGAGCGGTTATAATTCCAGCAGTTGAACAAAGTGTTCGCCGGCAACATAATAATTGGAATAGTCAGGGATGACGGAGCGAGATGTAGATCAGCAGCTGGTAGAGCGCGTCCAGCGAGGAGATAAGCACGCCTTTGATTTGCTGGTATCCAAATACCAGCGCAGGCTCGGCAGGCTTATTTCCCGTTTTGTGCGCGATGCTGCCGAGGCGGAGGATGTAACGCAGGACGCCTTTATCAAGGCTTATCGGGCATTGCCTGGTTTTCGTGGCGAGAGCGCGTTCTATACGTGGTTGTATCGAATCGGCATCAATACTGCCAAGAATCATCTATTGGCCAATAAGCGCCGTGCTCCCACCAGTACACCGTTTGACGCAGAGGATGCGGAATCGTTTGAAGAGGCCAGCCTGCTCCGGGAAGTAAACACGCCTGAAAATGAACTAATGAGTAAACAGGTTGTCGACGTCGTACAAGCTTCTTTGCAGCAATTGCCGGAAGATTTGCGCAGTGCCTTGACGTTGCGCGAAATTGAAGGTTTGAGTTACGAGGAGATTGCCGGTGTGATGAATTGTCCGGTCGGTACGGTGAGATCCAGGATATTCAGGGCGCGTGAGGCGGTGGCGGAGAATCTGCGTCCGCTGTTAGAAACCAGCAAAGGTAAGAGGTGGTAGATATGAAGCAAGAGATTTCTGCGTTGATGGATGGTGAGTTGTTCGACGATGATGTCGGAATGGTTATGGACCATCTTAAACGTGATCACGCGACACGGATGAATTGGGCCACTTACCATTTGATTGGTGATGTGTTGCGCCAGCCGGATCATATCCATTCGGATTTGAGCGCAAAGGTGCATGAACGTATGCGGGACGAGCCTGCGTTGCTTGTTTCTCGTGGTCATGCGGTTAAACAAAAAATGCGGACTTTTGCTTTATCTGCCGTGGCCTCTTTGTCGGCAGTCGGGGTGGTGGCATGGATGTCTTTGCAAATCAGTCCTGAAATAGCACCCCAATTGGCCATGCAACAAGCTGCGATGCGTCCGGCAAGCATGCAAATCCAGCCCAAGTCCGATAATTATCTGATGGCGCATCAGGAATTCTCCCCAAGCACCGACGTAAATGGTGGTGCATCCTATATCCGCACCGTTTCCTATGGTATTGACGATAGCCCGCCCAAAAACAACCAGACTGAAAAGCAAGCCAAATGAAAAGCAGTTCAGAGGAAATACAGCGATGAGGTTGTGTGTTCCGCTTTGCGGACTGCTTCTTGCAGTTAGTGCCAATTTGCATGCGGAAGAGTTGCCGGTCGGCTTTGATTGGCTTGAGGTTGCCGCTTTTGCGGGACATCAAACTGATTACAGCGGGGTGTTCGTTTATCAGTTTGGAAACCAGGTCGAAACTTCCAGTATCGTTCATATTAACGACGCGGACAGGGAGTATGAAAAGCTGGAAAGTCTGGATGGTCCCAAGCGGGAGCTTATTCGGCATGACGGGCAAGTTTGGAGCTACGACCACGACAAATTGGTGCAACTGGACAGCCGGCAGGGGAGCAATCAATTTCCATCCTTGTTGCCTGAACAATTGTCCGCCCTGAAAGCCAATTATCAGGCCAAGCTATTGGGGGTGGAGCGGGTAGCCGGATACAATGCCCAGGTCATCCTGTTTCAGCCCAAAGACAACTTGCGCTATACGCATAAGTTATGGATACATACCGATACAGGTTTATTGTTGAAAGCTGCTGTGCTCGGAGAAAGAAATAGAATCGTTGAGCAATATGCGTTTACACAATTGCAGTTGGGTGGAAAAGTTGACCGTTCTTGGGGCGGAACATGTGATTTGGCGGATATGCATGGCAAAACCCTGGCTACCACCCCGGAAGCGGCTAAAAATTATCCTTCAACAAATAGTGGTTGGGTAGCGGATGCGTTACCTGCGGGTTTTAATAAGATTATGGAGATACTGCGTCCGATGCCCGGCAAGCATGGCCCCGTGACTCAAATTGTATATTCGGATGGACTGAGTGCGATTTCCATATTCATCGAGCCGGACGATCATGATGAAGATGATGTGGACGGACTATCCAGTCGCGGCGCCGTGAATCTCTATCATAAAGTGCTGGATCAATATTTGATTACCATAGTCGGTGAAGTTCCTCCCCACACGGTGATGCAGGTTGCGGATTCGGTGCGCTATAACGGTAAATAATCATGCTGGAACAGCGAGCTGTAATTGTGAAGACAGATAAAGGGTATGCTTTTGTACAGGCATCGCGGGCAAGTGGTTGCGAGCAGTGCGACGGCAAGGGTTGCGGGTCGAGCAAGCTGGCCCAGTTGTTTTGCAGCAAACCGCGTCTATTTCAGGTGGATAACAAAATCAATGCCAGCGTGGGCGATCAAGTCATCATATCGGTTGCGGAGGGCGCGGTATTGCGTGGAATAGGGTTGGTTTATATGTTGCCCTTGCTGTTGTCGCTGGTGGGCGCCGTGTTCGGGAATACCTTGGTGTTACAGGAAGGGCAGCGTGACGGCTATGCTGCCGTGGGTGCTTTGCTTGGATTGGCGCTCGGTTTTGGATTTGCCAAATGGATATCATCACGCCAAACCGGGAGGCGTTTTCAACCCTATATCACCCGGAAATGGCTGGAGTAGGAACGTCTCAGCAAGGCCTTTGCCTTGATCGCCACATATCTTTTTACCGCCATTCAAATTACAAATTATTGATGAAGGGGAGTCGCATGCTGAAAAAATTTACGAATTTGTTGATTCTGGCTTTCTGGATAAGTTGCAGCGCCTCAGCAGCGCAGACCACGGAGTTGCCCGACTTCACCGATTTGGTGGCAAAACAGGGTGCCGCGGTAGTCAATATCAGCACCACCCAAGTTTTACACAACCAGCAAAGGTTGCCAAACATACCCGAGGGCGACCCGCTCTACGATTTCTTCCGTCGTTTTGCCCCGCAAATGCCGCGCGATCAGGAAACCCAGTCGCTTGGCTCTGGTTTCATCATCAGTTCTGATGGATACATCATGACCAACGCGCATGTGGTGGACCATGCCGACAAAATAACCGTAAGATTGACCGACAAGCGGGAATTTTCCGCCAAAGTCATCGGCGCAGACAAGCGTACGGATGTTGCGTTGCTGAAAATAGAAGCGGTTGGTTTGCCGAAAGTCACCGTTGGCGATCCTAGCAAGCTCAAAGTGGGCGAATGGGTGGTAGCGATCGGTTCCCCATTTGGTTTTGAGAACAGTGTTACTCAAGGCATCGTGAGTGCGATGGGGCGTTCCCTGCCGCAGGATTATTTTGTGCCATTTATTCAGACAGACGTGCCAATTAATCCCGGCAATTCCGGAGGCCCGTTGTTCAATATGAATGAGGAAGTGGTGGGGATAAATTCGCAAATCTATACACGCTCAGGAGGGTCGATGGGCTTGTCTTTCGCTATCCCTATCGATGTGGCGATGCAGGTGTCTGAACAATTGCGCACCACCGGCAAGGTAACGCGCGGACGAATCGGCGTGACAATACAGGAATTGACAAAAGGATTGGCTGACTCGTTTGGTTTGAGCAAACCCAATGGCGCGCTCATCAGCAGTGTGGAAAAAGACGCCCCGGCAGACAAGGCGGGTATCGAGGCAAGCGATGTGATCCTTAAATTCGACGGCAAGCCGGTGAATAGTTCCAGCGATTTGCCGCGCATGGTTGCTGCGATGAAACCGGGTACCAAGGTGGCAGTCGAGCTGTGGCGCAAAGGCGGACTCAAACAAGTCACAGTTCAGATCGCGGCCATGCCGGAAGACAGCGAGACGGATCATGCCGCGAAGAATCAAGACGATAGCACGGGTGAATTGGTGTCACGCTTGGGGATTTCTGTCAGCGAGTTAAGCAAGCAGCAGCAGCAGGAACTGCAAATCAATGGCGGATTGCTGGTGCAAGCGGTTAAAGGATCAGCAGCGCGTGCCGCTGGATTGCAGCAAGGGGACGTGTTGCTGGCGATGGGCAATGTCGGGATCCGCTCCCTGGCGCAATTCACCGAAATTATCAAGCATGTTCCCAGGGGGAGGAATATCGCCCTGTTGGTGCGACGCGAGGATGCCGCCCTGTATGTGGCAATAAAGCTGGACGAAAAGTAATTACAGTCCTGCGTGCCCCGCCTAAATCGGCTAGAATTCGCGCTTCGCGAAAAGGCCGGTTCAGGCGGGATTTTTATTTTGGACTCCATGCAGCTTATCCGTAATTTTTCCATCATTGCTCACATCGACCATGGCAAGTCCACTTTAGCGGATCGCATCATTCAGTTGTGCGGCGGCTTGTCCGACCGCGAGATGGAAGCGCAGGTGCTCGACTCGATGGATCTGGAGCGTGAGCGCGGCATCACCATCAAGGCGCAGACCGCCGCGCTAAGCTACAAGGCGCGGGACGGCCAGGTGTACAACCTCAACCTGATCGACACGCCGGGGCACGTGGATTTTTCCTACGAGGTGTCGCGTTCGCTGTCGGCATGTGAAGGCGCACTGCTGGTGGTGGATGCTTCACAGGGCGTGGAGGCACAGACCGTGGCGAACTGCTACACCGCGCTGGATCTGGGTGTCGAAGTCGTGCCGGTGCTGAACAAGATCGATTTGCCCTCAGCCAATCCGGAAAATGCCATCGAGGAAATCGAAGAAGTGATCGGCATAGCCGCGCACGATGCGACGCGCTGTTCGGCCAAGACCGGCGAGGGCGTGCAGGATGTGCTGGAAGCGATGATCGCCAAGGTGCCGCCACCCAAAGGTGATCCTGGCGCGCCGTTGCAGGCGCTGATCATCGATTCCTGGTTCGACAACTACGTAGGCGTGGTGATGCTGGTGCGGGTGGTGAACGGCACGCTCAAGCCCAAGGAAAAAATCCTGTTCATGGCGACGGGGGCACAGCATCTTACCGAGCACATCGGCGTGTTCACCCCCAAGTCACAGAATCGGGAAAGTTTGAGTGCAGGCCAGGTAGGCTTTGTCATTGCGGGCGTCAAGGAACTGAAAGCGGCCAAGGTCGGCGACACCATTACCCATCTTGCCAAACCGGCCCAGCAGGCATTGCCGGGCTTCAAGGAAGTGCAGCCGCAGGTGTTTGCCGGGTTGTTTCCGGTGGAGTCTAACCAATACGAGGCATTGCGCGACTCGCTGGAAAAACTCAAGCTGAACGACGCTGCGCTGCGTTACGAACCGGAAGTGTCGCAGGCACTGGGATTCGGGTTCCGCTGCGGTTTCCTCGGCCTGCTGCACATGGAAATCGTGCAGGAGCGGCTGGAGCGCGAGTTCGATATGGACTTGATCACCACTGCGCCGACCGTGATTTACGAGGTGGTGCAGCGCGACGGCAAGGTGCTGACGGTGGACAATCCATCCAAGATGCCGGATCCGTCAAAGGTAGAAGAGATCCGCGAGCCGATCGTCACGGTGAATCTGTATATGCCGCTGGAGTATGTCGGTTCGGTTATCACGCTATGTACCCAGAAGCGCGGCTCACAGATCAACATCAGTTATCACGGCAAACAGGTGAATCTGGTATATGAAATGCCGATGGCGGAAATCGTGATGGATTTTTTCGACAAACTGAAATCGGTATCGCGCGGCTATGCTTCGATGGACTACGAGTTCAAGGAATATCGAGCGGCGGATGTGGTCAAGGTGGATATGCTGATCAACGGCGAGAAAGTGGATGCGCTGGCAATAATCGTGCATCGCGCCAACAGCCAGCATCGCGGGCGTGAAGTGGCGGCCAAGATGCGCGAGCTGATTCCCCGCCAGATGTATGATGTGGCCATACAGGCGACCATCGGTTCTAATATCATTGCGCGCGAGAACGTCAAGGCCATGAGAAAAAATGTGCTGGCAAAGTGTTATGGCGGCGACATTTCGCGCAAGAAGAAATTGCTGGAAAAGCAGAAGGCCGGCAAAAAACGCATGAAACAGGTGGGCAGTGTCGAAATACCGCAGGAGGCTTTCCTGGCAATCCTGCGTGTCGATGATTAAGGAGCAGTTATGGATTTTGAAATGATCATGTTCGTGTTGCTGCTGATTACCGGCGGAGTGTGGTTGCTGGACATTTTTTCCCTGGCGGCCAGGCGCGGCAGCGGGGTTACCGAGCCATGGTGGGTGGACTATGCCAAGAGCTTTTTCCCGGTGATACTGGTGGTGTTTTGCATTCGCTCCTTTTTGGTCGAGCCGTTCAAGATTCCATCCGGTTCCATGGTTCCGACACTGCAGGTGGGCGATTTCATACTGGTCAACAAATTCACCTATGGGGTGCGGCTGCCTGTCATCAACCAGCAGATCATTCCGGTGAACAAACCGCAGCGCGGCGATGTGATGGTGTTTCGCTATCCTGAGAATCCAACCCTGGATTACATCAAGCGCGTGGTCGGGCTGCCTGGCGACACCGTAGAATATCGCAACAAGCGATTGTGGATAAACGGGGTAGAGCAAGTTCAGGAAGCGGACGGGGAATACAATTACGTTGAGTCGGGTTTGAATTTTGTGCATACTGAAAAGCGTATCGAGACGCTGGGCAATCGCAAGCACGCGATACTGATCAACCCTGATATGCCAACTTTACACCTGAGTGCGGTAGCCGAGTTTGACGGTCGCGACAATTGCAGCTATGACAATGAAATGGTGCGCTGCAAAGTGCCCCAGGGGGAGTACTTCATGATGGGGGACAATCGCGATAACAGCCGCGATAGCCGCTACTGGGGATTCGTTCCGGACAGCAATATCGTCGGGAAGGCATTTTTCATTTGGATGAATTTTTCCGATTTGAAGCGTATCGGTATGTTTATCAATTAGGCCTGGGGGAATAATGAATACAGCAATGCCAGTAAAGCAACGCGGATTTACACTCGGCGGGTTCGTTCTTTGGGCTTTTTTGCTGGTGATTTTGCTCACTACCGGCATGAAACTCGTTCCTGCCTATATAGAAGCAGGGCAGATCAAGCATATCTTCACAACGATTGCGCATGATCCCGATATGCAAAAAGCCACGCCCCATGATATCCAGGCAGCGTTTGACAGGCAGGCTTCGATAGATGCCATTACCGCGATCAATTCCGGTGATATCGATATTGCCAGCAACGCCGGGAGACCGGTGCTTAGCGCCAACTACGCCGTCAAGATCCATCTGGCAGGCAATATCAGTTTTTATATCGAATTCAAGCCGACCAGTGCGGGCAATTAAACACAGCAAGACAGCGCAGGAAGCTTCGCGCGACAGTTCACTATCCATCAGGCTGGGTTATGTTTTCAAGCAGCCGCAGCTATTGCAACGCGCGCTGACACATCGCAGCTATGCGCCGGAGCATAACGAGCGCCTTGAGTTTCTGGGTGACAGCATCCTGGGCTGCGTTATCGCGAAACATCTGTATAGCAGCTACCCGCTGCTCAGCGAAGGCGAGCTGTCGCGGCTGCGTTCCAGCCTGGTCAAGGAAGAAACGCTTGCGATACTCGCGCTGGAACTCGATCTGGGCAGTTATCTGAGGCTGGGTGAGGGCGAGCTCAAAAGCGGCGGTTTCCGCCGCCCCTCCATCCTGGCGGACGCGCTGGAAGCGTTGTTTGGCGCGGTATTCCTTGACGGCGGCTTTGCCGATGCCGAAAAGACTGTGCTGAATTTGTACCTTCCTTATCTGGAAAGAGTGGATATACAGGGGCAGGGCAAGGATGCCAAAACCAGGTTGCAGGAATATCTGCAAGCAAGGCGCATCCCCTTGCCGAGTTACAGTGTTGTCGCCACGCAAGGGGAAGCCCATGCGCAATCTTTTGAAGTGGAGTGCGCCATACCCTCGTTAAAAGTGTCGGCCAGGGGTTCGGGAGCAAGCCGGCGCAATGCGGAACAGCAGGCAGCCCATGCAGCCTATCAAACAATTCTGTCCGGCCATGACGATAATTAACGATACCTTGCCATGACTAATACCGGATTTGCAAAAAGCTTTACTGGCATATTTTATTTGCTTCGCAGCAGCCTGCGGAGATTGACCTTGATTATCCAAAAATGACCGAACAACATAATCCGGATTTTCGCAGCGGCTTCATCGCCATAGTCGGCCGGCCCAATGTGGGTAAATCCACGCTGCTCAACCACCTGATCGGACAAAAGATCAGCATCACTTCGCGCAAGGCGCAAACCACCCGGCATCGTATCCACGGTATCTTTACCGACGAGCATGCCCAGTTTGTATTCGTCGATACGCCCGGATTCCAGACCAAACATCTGAACGCTCTCAATCGCGGCATGAACCGTGTGGTGACCGGCAGTCTGCGCGACGTGCAGGTGGTCATGTATGTGCTCGAAGCGCTGCATTATGACGAGCGCGACCAGGAAGTGCTCAAGCTGTTGCCGACGGACCGCCCGGTATTGCTGGTGATCAACAAGATAGACGAGGTGGCGGACAAGGGAAAATTGTTCGCGTTTGCCGAACGTGTCGCGCTGGATTTCAAGTTTTCCGACATCGTGCCGGTGAGTGCCAAGCTGGGCAGCAAGCTTGACGAATTGCGCGGGGCGCTGCGCCGCCATCTGCCGCAGGGCGAATTGATCTACGACAAGGACGATATCACCGACCGCAGCGAAAAGTTCCTGGCGGCAGAAATATTGCGCGAAAAAGTCTTTCGCTATACCGGGGACGAGTTGCCCTACTCCACCAGCGTGGTGATAGAGCAATTCAAAATGGAGGGCAAGCTGCGCCGCATCAATGCCGCCATCCTGGTTGACCGGGAAGCGCACAAAGCCATGTTGATCGGAAAAAAAGGCGAAAAGCTGAAAGAGATCGCCACCCAGGCGCGTCTGGATATGGAAAAGCTGTTCGACGGAAAAGTATTTCTGGAAGTGTTCGTCAAATTGCGCAGCGGCTGGGCTGATGATGAGCGCGTGCTGCGCAGCCTGGGTTACGAATAACCGCGGGTTACTGATGACCGCATCAAGCCGCAACAAACAGCAGGACGAATTGGCATTTGTATTGCACAGCTATCCGTTTCGCGAAACCAGCCTGATCATCGATGCGTTCAGCCGATCGCACGGGCGGCTGGCAATCGTGGCGCGGGGCGCGAGGCGCCCCAAGTCCGGCCTGCGTGGCTTGCTGATGAACTTCCAGCCGCTGTTGTTGAGCTGGTTCGGCAAGGGTGAATTGCGGACTTTGCACAGCGCGGAATGGCAGGGCGGACAGCCCTACCTGCAAGGCACTGCACTGATGTGCGGATTCTATCTGAACGAATTGCTGCTCAACTTGCTGGCGCAGGACGATCCGCATGAGCAGTTGTTCGATTATTACCGCGCCACCCTGTACCGTCTGGCCCACGAAACAGACCATGCCGGCACGCTGCGCTGCTTTGAAAAACACCTGCTTCAGGAGCTGGGCTATGCGCTGGTGCTGGATCGCGAGGCCGGCAGCGGCAAGGCGATACAGGCGGAACTCTGCTATCGTTATGCCATGGAGCGCGGGGCGCTTCCCGATGACGGCGATGACCAGACAGGAATACAATTGCTGGGCAAGACCATGCTGGACATGTCCGCTGACGACTATACCGACCCGGTTACCGCACAGCAGAGCAAGCAACTGATGCGGATGTTGCTGAACCATCATCTGGGCGGCAAAGTCCTGCACACCCGTGAATTGATCAAGGACCTACAAAAACTATGATAAAACTGGGACTGAACATAGACCACGTCGCCACCTTGCGCCAGGTGCGCGGCGCGCGATATCCGAACGTGGTGCGCGCCGCGTTGCTGGCGGAATCCGCCGGTGCCGATGCGATCACACTGCACCTGCGCGAAGACCGTCGCCACATCCAGGACCGCGATGTGAACGCCCTGCGCGACATGCTGCAGATTCGCATGAACCTGGAAAGCGCCGTTACCGAAGAAATGATCGCCATCGCGCTGCGCGTCAAACCGCACGACCTGTGCCTGGTGCCGGAACGTCGCGAGGAGCTGACCACCGAGGGCGGCCTGGACGTGGTGCGTTATTTCGACACCATCAAGGCTGCCTGTGCGCGCTGTGCCGAGGCGGGCATCCGCGTGTCCCTGTTCATCGATCCGGACTCAAGACAGATCGATGCCGCGCGCCGCGCCGGCGCGCCGGTGGTGGAGCTGCATACCGGAAAATATGCCGATGCGGACAATGTGCCCGGACACAGGCTTGAACTGGAGCGCATCCGCATCGCCGTGGAGCATGCCCATGCACAGGGGCTGCAGGTGAATGCCGGACACGGCCTGAACTACCACAACGTGCAGCCCATCGTGGCGATTCCCAATCTGGTCGAGCTCAATATCGGCCACGCCATCATCGCAGAGTCATTGTTCATCGGGCTGGAAGCGGCGGTGAAAAAGATGAAAGCGTTGCTGACTGAGAATTCAGAGAAATCGTAGCGAGCAAGCTAGT
>LSLI01000061.1 GCA_001577345.1 Candidatus Gallionella acididurans | reverse complement strand
ACATCCCGCCTCGGGCCGCACTTATCACGTTGCATTCAATCCGCCCAAGGTCGCGGGAAAAGACGATATCACCGGTGAAGAATTGGTGCAGCGTCCGGACGATGCCGAGGAAACTGTCCGCAAGCGTCTTGACGTTTATCACAAACAAACGAAACCACTGGTTGGCTACTATACCGCCTGGGAAAAATCCGGCGTTGCGCCTGCGCCCAAGTACGTCAATATCCCGGGAGTTGGTGGCGTAAATGACATCCGCGACAAGATATTCGCCGTGCTCAGTGCAAATAAACCGTGATGGATTCTAGGAAAATTTGGCACAAATAGATCAGGGCTTCTGAACATGGGGAGATCAAGCTTCCCGGCCGTTAAACCGCCTTGCGGTTCCCGTACCGCCCCTCACCGATACAGCACGGGAAATTGTTTGTGCAATTGTTCCAGCTTGGGCATGTCATTGAACACAATATAGGGCTGGTAGGGATGCAACGCCAGGTAGTTCTGGTGATGTTCTTCGGCCGGATAGAACTGTTGCAGCGCCACGACCTGGGTAACGATGGGATTGGGGAAAGTGTGCGCGGCGGTGAGCTGCCGGATGGTGTCTTGTGCAATTTTCCGCTGCTCCGCGCTGGTGTAAAAAATCACCGAACGGTATTGGCTCCCGGTATCGGGTCCCTGGCGGTTGAGTTCTGTGGGGTCGTGCGCCACGCTGAAAAACACTTGCAGCAATTGCTGATAACTCACCCTGGCCGGATCGAAACGGACGCGCACCGATTCCGCATGCCCGGTATCGCCGTTGCTCACCAGCTCATAGTGAGCCGTGTCGGCACTGCCGCCCGAATAGCCTGACACCGCCTCGGACACGCCCTTGACGTGCTTGAACACCGCGTCCACGCCCCAGAAGCACCCGCCGGCGAATACCGCGGTTTGTTCGGCCGCGGTCGCGTTCAATGCTGCCACCAGGCCAAGGACAAGGCACACACCGGGAAAATAATTGCGTTTTGTCATGACCAACTCCGCTGTCAAGGTTCAGGCTGCGGCACAAAGCGTAGCGCCACGGTATTCATGCAATAGCGCAAACCCGTGGGCGACGGACCATCGTCGAATACGTGGCCGAGGTGGGCATCGCACAAGGCACATTTCACTTCGGTTCGCGTCATGCCGAACATGTGATCGGAGATTTCGCGCACATTTTCCGCCGCGATCGGCTGCCAGAAGCTCGGCCAGCCTGTCCCCGAATCGTATTTTGTTTTAGCATCGAAAAGCGCATTGCCGCAACACACGCAACGATACAGTCCCGGTTCATGCCTGTCGTAACCCGGCTGTGAAAACGCCTGCTCGGTGCCCTGCTCGCGCGTCACCTCATAAGCCAATGGCGACAACACCTTCTTCCATTCGGCATTCCTGCTCACCCTGGCCAGGGTCGCGCGACCCAGCGGTTTGCCGTCATCGGAAAACTGCATGATGGTCACCTTGTTGTCACCCGATGCCGTGCCGGCATAAGAGCGGGCCGCGAATGCCGCTGCGACGCCGGACAAGGCGAATAGAAACTTTCTGCGTTGCATGATGCTGCCTCCTGCACCTGGTTCATCAAATCATTGCAAGGCGATGTTACATCGCCTTGTCCCTACCCATGGGAGTTTTGCCCATCATGTCTTTCATGCCCATCGAGTCCTTGTTCATGGAGTCTTTGCTCATTGTGTCTTTACCCATGGAATCTCTGCTGATGGAATCCTTGCCCATCGAATCCTTGCCCATGGAGTCCCTGTTCATCGAGCCATTGCTCGTGGAGTTCCCACTCATCGAGTCTCTGCTCGTTGAATCTTTGCCCATGGACATGGAATCCCCGGCAAATGCCAGGTTGGCTGAAGTTACCAGACACAACGAGATCAGTACGAAAGCGAATTTGTTCATGTGTTTCTCCTTGGTTTGATTAAATAAATGGCATCTTTGCAAATGGTTTGGTATCTTGAAAACGTTCATAACGAAACATTTGCACAGGTGAATTCGGGCGTGCTCAAGAAAAGGTTACATACGAATTTCAGGGTGCTGGTGTGACAGGTGCAACTGATAATCTGAACACGCTGATGGGGCAATCGCTGGCCGGGGACCAGCGCGCCTATGCCGCACTGTTGCGGGAAATCTCGCGCCTGCTGCGCCCATTTCTGGCGAATCGCCTCAGCTTCACCAATGAGGTGGATGACTTGTTGCAGGAGATCCTGATCTCGATCCACAAGGCGCGCCACACCTATGATGGCAACCGTCCCTGCAAGCCCTGGATATATGCGATCGCGAAATTCCGCCTGCAGGATCATCTGCGCGCGCATTATTCCGACCAACTTCACCACGCCGACGATCTGTCCGAATGGGAAGATTATTTGCACGGCGATGTAACCGGAACTGCCATCTCGTACGAATCCATCAGCGGGGAAGTGGAAAAGCTCCCCGAGAAGCAGGCGACCATCCTGCGGTTGATGCATCAGGAAGGCTATACGGCCAAACAGGTTGCCGAAATGATCGGCATGAAGGAATCGGCAGTAAAAGTAGCGGCGCATCGCGCCTACAAGGTATTAAGAGAAAAGCTGGAACGCTAATGGGCAATATCGACGAACTGATCAACAAACTTGCGCAGGACAGCACGGCGGTGAAGCGCGCGTCCCATCCCTTCCTGCTTGGCAGTGAATGGATGGTCGCCGCGCTGATCTATCTGGCCGTGGCGCTGCTGCTCTCGGGCGCGCGCCACGATCTGTGGCTGGAGCTGCACAAACCCTGGTTCGTCGCCGAACTCGCGGCGCTGGCCGGCATCTTGATCTGCACTTCATTGAGCGCCGCGCTGCTGTCGTATCCCGATCTGCACCAGAAGCGCAGCATCGCATTCTCCCCCATCGCCGCGTTTGTGCTGTTCGTGCTGGTGATGTTGTTTGCCTGGCGCGCCGACAACCCGCCCGCCCCGCTGCCTGTCCACAGCTTCGAATGTACGCTGAGCATCTCGCTGGTTTCGCTGCTGCCGGCGGCATGGACTTTCCATGTGATGCGCAAATTTGCCAGCACGCATAGCCGCTGGGCCGGCGGCATCGCGTGTCTTTTTGCATTCAGTGTTGGCGCCTTATGGTTAAGGTTGTATGAACAAAACGACTCGATCATGCATGTGATCCGCTGGCATTACCTGCCGATGGCGGGTGCCGGCATCGCCGGCATGTGGCTGGGAAAGCGGGTCCTGAAATGGTGACGAGCCCACACGTCGTTTCCGCGAAAGCGGGAATCCAGATGGTTTAACCAAAGTGCATCTTGGTCTTGCTGGATTGCTTCACTTCGTTCGCAATGACGGCATTTTGGATTATGGTCATTGCAACAAGGCTTCAGCTGCGGGCGCGGCGCGGCGCGGCAGAGAAGATACCGACACGGCGACCCATAACACCCTGTCATTGCGAGGAGGCGTAGCCGACGCGGCAATCCAGAATGCTTTGTCATTGCGAGTCGGCGAAGCCGGCGCGGCAATCCAGGACAACAAATAGCTGGATTGCTTCACTGTGTTCGCAATGACGGCATTTTGAATACCCGCACTTCGTTCGCAATGACGGCAAGGCGTCATGAATTATGGAAGTATCAATAACAATGGGTTCAAAACAGTGAATCAAAATCACAAGATCATCCATCCTCTGTGGTTGCGGCTGGGCCACTGGATCAACCTGGTCGCGCTGGTGATCATGGTGCTCAGCGGCTGGCGCATCTACAACGCGTCGCCGATCTTCGCGTTTCGCTTCCCGGATATGGCCACGCTGGGCGGCTGGCTGGGCGGGGCGCTGCTGTGGCACTTCGCTGCGATGTGGCTGGTGCTCTGCAACGGCCTGATGTATCTGCTGCTCAACATCGCGACGGGACGATTCAGAAAGCAATTCTTCCCGCTGCGGCTGCGCGAGCTGCTCCGCGACTTCGCCGCAGCGCTGAAAGGCAGATTGACCCACGATACGCTGACCGAATACAACGCGGTGCAGAAACTGGCCTACCTGTTCGTGATCGCAGACATCATCCTGCTGGTGCTGTCCGGACTGGTGGTGTGGAAGCCGGTGCAATTTCCGCTGCTGCGCGAACTGATGGGCGACTACGACAATGCCCGAATGATCCACTTCCTTGCGATGGCCGCGTTGTTGGCATTCGTCGCGATCCATGTGGCGATGGTGGCGCTGGTGCCCAGGACATTGATCATGATGATACGCGGACGATAAAGAGCTCAAGATGAAAAAACCGGAATTCGATAAATCCATCCTGATACAGGAGGCGCTCAAGGAACTGCCCTCCCCGGCCCGCCGCTTGTTCATGAAACGCGGAGTCACGCTGGGCGGCCTGTCGCTGTTGAGCGGATGCACGGTGACCGACGAGGCTTCCGCCGAGCGCATGCTGATGAAGATATCGCGCCTCAACGATGACTTTCAGGCCTGGCTGTTCGACCCGAACAAGCTCGCGCCGACTTATCCCGAGTCCATGATCACCAGGCCGTTCCCGTTCAACGCCTATTACGAGCGCGACAAGATTCCCGAGATCGACAGTGATGATTATCTGCTGGAAGTGAGCGGTTTGGTCGCGGACAAACACAGCTGGTCGCTGGACGAACTGTACCGGCTGCCGCAGACCGGCCAGGTCACGCGCCATATCTGCGTCGAGGGCTGGAGCGCGATCGGAAAATGGGGCGGCGTTACTTTCGCCACTTTCCTGAAGCGCATCGGCGCCGATCTCTCGGCGAAATATGTGGGCTTCAAGTGCGCCGACGACTATTACACCAGCATCGACATGCAGACCGCGCTGCACGTGCAGACGCTGCTGACCTTCAGCTACGACGGGAAGATTCTGCCGCCGGAATACGGCTATCCGATGAAGCTGCGTATGCCCACCAAGCTGGGCTTTAAAAATCCCAAGCACATCGTCGCAATGTTTGTCACCAATACTTATCCGGGAGGCTATTGGGAAGACAAGGGCTACAACTGGTTCAGCGGTGTCTGAAAAAGTTCGCCCGCAACGAGACGATTAAAAAATGGCAGCAGCGCGTTATTTGCCGGCTATTGAAACTGCAGAAGCAGGGGATGCCATCGCTTGCTTCCCGGCAATACGTGTGGAAGGGCTTTCAAGGACCTGGTAGAAAACCTCATCGCGTTTGATCATGCCCAGGTCGCTGCGCGCACGTTCCTCAATCGCTGCAGTGCCTTGCTTGAGGTCGCGCACCTCGGCATCCAGCAGGGAATTGCGTGTTTTTGCCTGCTGGTTGATCTGCTGCTGCACCTCGAGCTGATGGTTCAGATTCCACGCATTCAGCCAACTTCCCTTGCCCAGCCACATCGGATACTGCAACAACAGCAGCAGAACGACCAGTATCAGTGTGGCTGCACGCATTATCCCAGCTGATAATATGCATCGCGCCCCGGGTAGCTCGCGGTATCACCCAAATCTTCTTCGATGCGCAGCAGCTGGTTGTATTTCGCCATGCGATCCGAGCGCGACATCGAACCGGTTTTGATTTGCATCGCGTTGGTGGCGACGGCGATGTCGGCGATCGTGCTGTCCTCGGTCTCGCCGGAGCGGTGCGAGATCACGGCGGTATAACCCGCGCGCTTGGCCATCTCGATCGCGGCAAAGGTCTCTGTCAGCGTGCCGATCTGGTTGACCTTGATCAGGATAGAATTGGCGATGCCGCGCCTGATGCCTTCTTTCAGTATTTTGGTGTTGGTGACAAAGATATCGTCGCCCACCAGCTGGATGTCCTTGCCCAGACGGTCGGTCAGCAGCTTCCAGCCATCCCAATCGTGTTCGCTCATGCCGTCCTCGATCGTGATGATCGGGTACTTGTCCACCCAGGTCGCATACAGATCGACCATCTGCGCCGAGGTCAGCGCCAGCTTGTCCGCCTTCAGGTGATATTTTCCGTCCTTGTAGAACTCCGAAGCGGCCGGATCCATGCCGATTGCGATATCCTTGCCGGGGACATAGCCCGCAGCCTCGATCGCTTCGACGATGACTTTCAGTGCAGCCTCGTTGGAACCCAGTGCCGGTGCAAAACCGCCTTCATCGCCCACCGTGGTCGGCAGACCGCGATGATGCAGCACGGCTTTCAGTGCGTGAAACACCTCTGCACCGTAGCGCACCGCTTCGCGAAAGCTCGGTGCACCCACCGGGATGATCATGAACTCCTGCATGTCCGAGCCGCCGGTGGCATGCGCACCGCCGTTGATGACATTCATCATCGGCACCGGCATGGCCATCTTGCCGGAACCGCCCAGATAGCGGTACAGCGGCAAGCCACTTTCCTCGGCGGCAGCACGCGCCACAGCCATCGATACCGCCAGGATCGCATTCGCACCCAGGCGCGACTTGTTTTCGGTGCCGTCCAGTTCGATCATGGTCTGGTCTATGAAGGCCTGCTCGGCGGCATCCAGGCCGATAATGGCCTCGGCGATCTCGGTGTTCACATATTCCACCGCCTTCAGCACGCCCTTGCCCAGATAGCGCTGCTTGTCGCCATCGCGCAATTCCATCGCCTCCTTTTCGCCGGTGGACGCACCAGACGGCACGGCAGCGCGTCCCATCACACCTGATTCCAGCAATACATCCGCTTCCACGGTGGGGTTGCCGCGCGAATCCAGTATCTCGCGGGCGATCACATCAACAATTGCGCTCATTCTTTTCCTTATTCCTTCTGTTAAACGTTTTTCAAATCGATATTTTCTTCGATCAAGCCCTGCCGCTTGACCGTTTCGTCCAGCACTTTCAGCGTTTGCAACAATGCCTTCAGGTGCCCGAGCGGAAACGCGTTCGGCCCGTCCGATAATGCCTTGGACGGGTTAGGATGGGTCTCCATGAACAGGCCGGAGACACCTGCCGCGACTGCGGCGCGCGCCAGCACCGGCACGAATTCGCGCTGCCCGCCGCTGACCGTCCCCTGCCCGCCCGGCAACTGCACCGAGTGCGTGGCATCGAACACCACCGGGCATCCCGTGTTGCGCATCACTGCCAGCGAGCGCATGTCCGACACCAGGTTGTTGTAGCCGAACGATGCGCCGCGCTCGCACACCATGATGTTGTCTGCGCCGCTGGCCTCGCGCGCCTTCTCGACCACATTCTGCATGTCCCACGGCGACAGGAACTGCCCCTTCTTGATGTTCACCGGGCGGCCGCAGCGCGCCACGGCGTGTATAAAGTCGGTCTGGCGGCACAGGAACGCCGGGGTTTGCAGCACATCGACCACCGCCGCGACCGGCGCGATCTCATCGATGCTGTGCACGTCGGTCAACACAGGCACACCCAATTGCGCTTTCACTTCGCCGAGGATCTTCAGTCCGGCATCCAGGCCAAAGCCGCGAAACGATTTGCCCGAACTGCGATTGGCTTTGTCGTAAGAAGACTTGTAGATGAAGTTTATCTTCAACTCGTTGCAGATTTCTTTCAACTTGCCGGCGGTATCCATTGCCATTTGCTGCGACTCGATCACGCAGGGTCCGGCGATCAGGAACAGCGGTTGGTCCAGGCCAACTTTAAAGTTGCAGAGTTTCATGCCGCCACCCTTTCTGTTTTATGGATAGCCTGGCGCTGCAGCGCGGCTTCGACAAAAGCCTTGAACAGGGGATGGCCGGTGCGCGGTGTCGAGGTGAACTCGGGATGGAATTGCACGCCGATGAACCACGGATGCATGGATTGCGGCAATTCCATGATCTCGGGCAAATTCTCGCTGGGAGTGCGCGCCGAAATGATCATTCCGGATTTTTCCAGTACAGGCACATAATGGTTGTTGACTTCGTAACGATGGCGATGGCGCTCGTTGACTTCGTCGCCGTAAATACGTTGCGCCATGGTCCCGGGCTTGATCGGGCAACGTTGCGAGCCGAGGCGCATGGTTCCGCCCATGTCGGAGTCATTGTTGCGCGTCTCGACCTTGCCGTCGCGGTCGCGCCATTCGGTAATCAGCGCAACCACCGGATGCTCGGTATTCAAATTGAATTCCGTGCTGTTCGCATCAGTCATGCCTGTCACATCGCGCGCGAACTCGATCACAGCCAATTGCATGCCCAGACAGATACCCAGATACGGCACCTTGTTTTCCCGCGCAAATCGGATCGCGGCAATCTTGCCTTCCGTGCCGCGCTTGCCGAAGCCACCCGGAACCAGTATCGCATCGAAATGCTCCAGGCCTTTCATGCCGGCGGTTTCGAGTGCCTCGGAATCGATGTATTCGATGTTCACCTTCGTTGCGGTGTGTATTCCGGCATGGCGCAATGCCTCGATCAGCGACTTGTAGGATTCCGTCAGGTCGACATATTTCCCGACCATGCCGATGGTAATCCTGTGCTGGGGATTTTCCAGCGCGGCCACCAGCTTTGCCCATACCGACAGATCGGCAGGCGGCAGATCCAGCCCCAACTCTGAACAGACGATACGGTCCAGCCCCTGCTGGTTGAGCATCTGCGGCACCTTGTAGATGCTGTCCACGTCCCACATCGAGATCACCGCTTCTTCGCGGACATTGGCAAACAGCGAAATCTTGGCGCGCTCATCATCGGGAATCGGCCGGTCGGCACGGCAGATCAGCGCGGTCGGGAAGATACCGATTTCGCGCAGCTTCTGAACGCTGTGCTGCGTGGGTTTGGTCTTCAGCTCGCCTGCGGTGGCGATGTAGGGAACCAGCGTGAGATGCACATAGGCGACCTGGTTGCGGCTCAGGCGCAGACCCATCTGGCGGGCGGCCTCGAGGAACGGCAGCGACTCGATATCGCCGACCGTGCCGCCGATCTCGACAATCGCCACATCGGCCTTGCCGTCATGCGAGGCGGCCGCGCCGCGCTCGACGAAAGCCTGTATCTCGTTGGTGATATGCGGAATCACCTGCACCGTCTTGCCCAGATATTCACCGCGCCGCTCCTTGCGGATCACGCTGTCGTAGATCTGCCCGGTGGTAAAATTGTTGGCCTTGCGCATCTTGGCGGAAATGAAGCGCTCGTAGTGACCCAGATCCAGATCGGTCTCCGCGCCGTCTTCGGTGACAAAAACTTCCCCATGCTGGAACGGACTCATCGTGCCGGGATCGACATTGATATAGGGATCCAGCTTGAGCATCGTCACTTTCAACCCGCGCGATTCGAGAATCGCTGCAAGCGAAGCGGCGGCGATCCCCTTCCCCAGGGAAGAGACAACACCGCCGGTAATAAAGATGTACTTGGTCATGCGGGCGCCCGAACACAATGATTTTCGTAGGGCGCGATGATACCGCAAATCGCCCTGCACTCAAAATTCAGATGGCTCGCAGGGGCCCGGTTCGGCGCTCCGATGCGGCTAGCTGTGGTGCAATATCCGGCGGCTCAAATCTGCCGCTAGTGCAGCAACAGGGATTGCCGGACAGACACAGCGCAAACCGACATCAATGCGCCGGGCAACAGACCAAGCAACAACACGCCCAAACTGTTGACACTGATCAGCAATGTAGTGTCGGGCTCGAAAACGATCTTGGTATGGGTTTCGGGCGCGTCGAAATACATCAGCTTGACGATGCGCAGGTAGTAGAACGCACCTATCAGCGAGAACAGCACCGCCACCACGGCGAGCCAGACATAACCTGACTGCACAATGGCGTTCAACACCGAGAATTTTGCATAGAAACCCACGGTAGGCGGCACGCCTGCCATGGAGAACATCAGCAGCAGCATCATGAAAGCAAGCCAGGGACTGCGCTGGTTCAGACCCTTGAAGTCGTCCAGTGTGTCCGCCTCAAAGCCCGCCCTTGACAGCAGCATGATCATGCCGAAAGCCCCCAGCGACATCAGCGCATAAACCACGGCATAGAACATCGAAGAGCCATAGCCTTCTATGCTGCCGCTGATAAATCCCAGCAGCAGAAAACCCATGTGCGCAATGGTCGAATAGGCAAACATGCGCTTGAGGTTGGTTTGCGCAATCGCGGTGATATTACCAAGCGCCATCGACCCGATGGCCAGGATGACCAGCATGCCCGACCAGTGCTGCACCAGCGGCTGCAACCCTTCGACCAGGATGCGCGCGACAAAGGCAAAGGTGGCCAGCTTGGGTGCAGACCCGATCAGCATAGTCATCGCGGTCGGCGCGCCGTGGTAAACGTCGGGAACCCACATGTGGAAAGGCACAGCGCCCAACTTGAAGGCCAAGCCGGAAACCACGAACACCAGGCCGAACACGACCAGGGTTTTATTCGCATGACCGGACTGGATGGCATGGGACACTGCCTCCAACCCCAGCGAGCCGGTTGCACCGTACAACATCGACATCCCGTACAACAGCAAACCGGAAGCCAGCGCTCCAAGGATGAAGTATTTCATCGCTGCTTCGGTGGCAGCCGCCGAATCGCGCTGCAACGCGACCATTGCATAAAGACTGAGCGAAAGCAGTTCCAGGCCGAGATACAGTGTCAGGAAATTATTGGCGGATATCATCACCATCATGCCGAGCGTGGCAAACAGTGTCAGCGCCATGAATTCCCCGCTGAACAGCCCGCGCACGGTGAGGTACAGCCTGGAATACACCAGCATCATCGAAACCGCCAGATAAGTCAGCAGTTTCAGCACATCGGACATGAGGTCGTCCACGAACATGCCGTGAAAGATATATGTGACTCCGTTCACATGGGTGCCCACGGTGATCAGCGCGCAAATCATCAGGGTGAGCTGCACCAGCATGTAAGTGACCATCCTGCTGCTGTTCTTGAGCAGCGAATCCGTAATCAGGATCACGCACGTCATGACAAGCAGGAATATCTCGGGCGCCGCCGGCATAAAATTAGTCATCGAATCCATATTCATCTCAGTCAATCGTTAGTTTTTAGCCGGCGGCCTCATGGCAGTTTTGAGCGTGCCGCGTGCACCAGCAAATCATTCACCGACACATGCAGGATCTCGCTCAACGGCAATGGATACAGCCCCATTCCCAATACCGTAAATGCCAGGACCGTGAAAATAACCTTCTCGCGCAGGGTGAGGTCGGTCAACTCGGCGACATGCGCGTTGGCCACTGCACCGAAGATCACGCGCTTGTACATCCACAGCGTGTAGGCCGCACCGAAGATCAGCGTCGACGCGGCGGCGAAGGCGTACCAGAAATTCGACTTGACCGTACCGAGGATCACCATGAATTCGCCGACAAAACCGCTGGTGCCCGGCAGGCCCACGTTGGCCATCGCGAACAGCATGAAAAATGCGGCAAATACCGGCATGGTTTTGACCACGCCGCCATAATCGGCAATGTTGCGCGAGTGCATCCGGTCGTAAAGCACGCCTATGCACAGGAACAATGCACCGGACACAAAGCCGTGCGAAATCATCTGCAGCAGGGCGCCTTCCATGCCGTATTCGTTGAAGATGAACAGGCCCAGCGTGACGAAACCCATGTGCGAGATGGACGAGTACGCCACCAGTTTTTTCATGTCGGTCTGGGTCAATGCCACCAGCCCGATGTACACCACTGCGATCAGCGACAGCGCGATCATCACCCCGGCCAAACGATGGCTCGCATCCGGCACGATGGGTATCGAGAAGCGCAGAAAGCCGTAGGCGCCGACCTTGAGCATGATCGCCGCCAGTATCACCGAACCGCCCGTGGGCGCTTCAACGTGGGCATCCGGCAACCAGGTATGCACCGGGAACATCGGCACCTTGACCGCGAAGGCGGTGAAGAATGCGATGAAGATCAGAATTTGCGCGGTCATCGGTATCGCAACCAGATGAAAATCGAGTATCTCGAAACTGCCGCCGGTCTTGTTGTAAAGATAGATCAGCGCGACCAGCATCAGCAGCGAACCAAGCAGGGTGTAGAGGAAGAACTTGACCGCGGCATACACCCGATTCGCCCCGCCCCACACGCCGATGATCAGGAACATCGGGATCAGCATCGCTTCCCAGAATACATAGAACAGCACTGCATCCAGCGAAGAAAACACGCCTATCATGATGCCGGACATGATCAGGAAGGAAGCCATGTACTGCGCCACGCGCTTCTCGATCACCTTCCAGCCGGCCAGCACCACGATCGGCGTGAAGAAGGAAGTCAGCAGTATGAACAGTACAGAAATGCCATCCACGCCAAGGTGGTAGTGAATGTTGAAGCGGGAGATCCATGCGTGCATCTCGACGAACTGCATGTCTGACGTATCGCGCACAAAGCCGGTATACAGCGGGATCGTCACCAGGAAGCCCAGCACCGCGCCGACCATGGCCAGAATACGCGCCAGCGGGGCATTCTTGTCGTCGCCGGTGGCCAACACCAGAATTCCGAAGATGATCGGCAACCAGATTGCGACGCTAATTACAGGTAACTCAAAAAACATGCTGTTGTTCCTTCATTTTAATTCCGCCCCTCACCTGCACTTCCCGGACAATCATGCGCTTGCCGAAATGCACGGACTGCAATGGCAGAAGATCGGATTTGACCTTACGCAAACCAGTTTCTCACTGTCAGCAGCACGAACACGCCGATAATCATCGAAAACGCATAGTGGTAGATATAGCCCGACTGGAAATGGCGGAACACCCTGGAAGTCATTCCCACCAACTTCGCCGTACCGTTCACCATGACCCCGTCGATCAGCTTGATGTCCCCGAACACCCACAGGATGCGGCTTGCACCGCGTGCCCCCCCGGCAAAGAACCAATCGTTGAAACGGTCGAAATAATATTTATTGTCCAGCAGCGTGTAGATAACGTGGAATCGCTTTTGCAGCGCCTCGGGGATATCCGGTCGCTTCGTGTAGAAGAACCATGCGGTTGCAAAACCCGACAATGCGAGCCAGAAGGGCAATTCCTGAAACATATGCACAACCATTTCGAACGGCCCGTGAAACTGCATAAACAGACCCGCCATGCCCGGGTGCTCGGTTGAAACATAAATTGAATCCCTGAAATAGTTCTCGAACAACAGCGGCTGGATGGTGATGTAACCGACAAGAACCGAGGGGATGGCCAGCAAAATCAGCGGCAGCGTCACCACCCAAGGCGATTCGTGCGGTTTCTGGCCCGGAGCCAGGCCGTGATGCTCATCGTGCGCCGCCGCGTCATGACCATGATGAGCCTTGCCGAAACGCTCCTCGCCATGGAACACCATGAAGTACATGCGGAATGCGTAGAACGCCGTGATGAACACCCCCGACAGAACCGCAAAATAGGCAAATTCGGCACCGGGCAGGTTCGACAGTTCGACCACCTCGATGATGCTGTCCTTGGAATAGAATCCCGAGAAGAAGGGTGCGCCTATCAGCGCCAGTGAGCCGATCAGCGAAGTGATCCAGGTGACCGGCATGTATTTCCTCAGCCCGCCCATATTGCGCATGTCCTGGTCGTGGTGCATCGCGATGATCACGCTACCGGCGGCAAGGAACAGCAGCGCCTTGAAAAAGGCGTGGGTCATCAGGTGAAAGATCGCAACGGGGTAAGCGGAGGCTCCAAGCGCCACGGTCATGTAGCCCAGCTGCGAAAGCGTGGAATAGGCGATCACGCGCTTGATGTCGTTCTGGATCATGCCGAGGAAACCCATGAACAGCGCGGTGATCCCGCCGATAATCATGACAAAGGACAAGGCAGTGTCGGACAATTCGAACAATGGCGACATGCGCGCCACCATGAAAATACCCGCGGTCACCATGGTCGCGGCATGGATCAGGGCCGAGATCGGGGTGGGGCCTTCCATCGAATCCGGCAGCCAGACATGCAGCGGAAATTGTGCCGACTTGCCCATCGCGCCGATGAACAACAGTATGCAGATTGCCGTCAGCAGACCCACCGACATGCCGGGGATGGGCGCCATGTCCGCGGCGTGCCTGGCAGCGCTTGCAAATACCGCAGCGTAATCCAGCGTGCCGAATACCATCAGCACCAGTGCGATGCCCAGCAAAAAACCGAAGTCACCGACACGATTCACCAGGAATGCCTTCAGGTTGGCGTAAATCGCCGTCGGCCTGTCGTACCAGAAACCGATCAGCAGATAGGAAACCAGTCCCACGGCCTCCCAGCCAAAGAACAATTGCATGAAGTTGTTGGCCATCACCAGCATCAGCATCGAGAAGGTGAACAGCGAGATGTAGCTGAAAAAACGCTGGTAGCCCGGATCTTCCGCCATATAGCCTATGGTATAGATATGCACCATCAGGGACACGAAGGTGACCACCAGCATCATCAACACGGTCAGGCGATCAATCAAAAACCCGATCTGGAAACTGGTATCACCGGTGGTCAGCCAGGTATAAACCGCACCGTTGAACATGTGGCCCGCCTGCACGTCCGCGAAAATTTCCAGCGAGGCAAAGAAGGATACCGCCACCAGGGCAATGGTTATGCGGTGCGACCATGCGCGCCCTATCCATTTGCCGAACAATCCGGTGACAACCGCCCCGAACAGCGGGGCAAGGGGAACCACAAGATAAAGGCTTTGCATATTCATAATGAAACCTTTAAAAATCGTAGCGAGCGGTTTGAGAGCAAGGCGCATGGAGCGCAGCGAACGAGACATACCGATTGGGTAGGCGAGGAGCGAGCACCACGCAACGGAGCTATCGAATCGCGCAGTAGATTTTTAGAGGTTACCATTGCGCATCAACCTTTCAAACTGTCGAGATCATCAACATTGATGGTGCTCAGATTGCGGAACAGCACCACCAGAATCGCCAGACCGATGGCGGCTTCGGCTGCCGCCACAGTCAGAATGAAAAACACAAAGACCTGGCCCGCGCTATCGTTGAGATAATGGGCGAACGCCAGAAAATTGGTATTTACCGCCAACAGCATCATTTCGACAGCCATCAGCAGCACGATCAGATTCTTGCGGTTCAAGAAAATGCCGACCACGCTGATCGCAAACAGCACGGCGCTCAGTACCAGATAATGCGACAGTGTTAGCACTCTTTTCGCTCCCTTGATTGGTTTATTCTTTTTTTTCCGACTGCATCGGAACAATACGCAATCGCTCCGACTTCTGTACCGCGACCTGTTCGGAGACCACCTGCGACTTGGCATCCTTGCGCCGCCGCAAGGTCAGCGCGATCGCCGCCACCATCGCCACCAGCAGGATCACGGCTGCAATCTCGAACGGGTAGGCATAGTCGGTATAGATCAGGCGCCCCAGTTCCTTGGTATTGCTGTAATCCGCGGCATGCTTGATGGCGACCATGCCCCCGGAAGTATCATGGGAGCCCAGCACCCAGATCATCTCGAACGCCATCAACCCCGCCAACGCGGCGCCAAATGGCAGCCAGCGCCAGAATCCTTCGCGCAGGCGCACCAGATTGATGTCCAGCATCATCACCACGAACAGGAACAGCACCATCACCGCACCGACATACACCAGCACCAGCGCGATGGCCAGGAATTCGGCTTCCAGCAGCAGCCAGATACCCGCCGAACTGATAAACGCCAGCACCAGGAACAGCACCGCATGCACGGGATTGCGCGCGGTGATCACGCGCAACGCCGAGAACACGATCAGTGCCGCGAATGCATAGAACACGATAATCTCAAAATTGCCGGTTACAAAATTCATTAACTTGCCCTCTATTCTTGCGTCCTGGCCTTGTTTTCGGCCGGCCTACCGGTACTTTGCGTCCGCGGTTCTGTCTTTGGCGATCTGTTCTTCATATTTGTCGCCTATCGCCAGCAACATATCCTTGGTGTAATACAAGTCGCCGCGTTTCTCGCCGTGGTATTCGAAAATGCGCGTCTCGACGATCGCATCAACCGGGCAGGACTCTTCGCAAAATCCGCAGAAGATGCACTTGGTCAGGTCGATGTCGTATTGCGTCGTGCGGCGGGTGCCGTCTTCGCGTTCGGCCACCGCTATCGTAATCGCCAGCGCCGGACACACCGCCTCGCACAGTTTGCAGCCTATGCAGCGTTCCTCGCCGTTGGCGTAGCGGCGCTGCGCGTGCAGGCCGCGGAAACGGAAACTCTGCGGGGTCTTTTCTTCGGGAAACTGCACGGTGATCTTGCGCGCGAAGAAATACCGCCCGGTCAATGCCATGCCCTTGACCAATTCAAAGAGCAGAAAAGTCTTGAAAAAATCCTTGATCATTTTCATATTCGTTTACTCCTTGCTTTACCAGAGCCACAGCGGGGTCTGCATCCATACCGCGATGACCACCACCCAGACGATGGTGAGCGGAATGAAGACCTTCCAGCCGAGGCGCATCAGCTGGTCATAGCGGTAGCGCGGGAATGTCGCGCGGAACCACAGAAACAGGAACAGGATGAATGAAACCTTGCCCAGCAGCCAGATGAAGCTGTCCGGAAGGAAAGGTACCGGTGACAGCCAGCCGCCCAGGAACATGATCGAAGTCAGGAACGCGATCAATATCATGTTGGCGTATTCGGCCAGGAAGAACAGCGCGAACGCCATGCCCGAATATTCCACATGAAAACCCGCGACGATCTCGGACTCGCCTTCCGCCATGTCGAACGGCGCGCGGTTGGTCTCGGCCACGCCGGAGATCAGGTACACCAGAAACATCGGAAACAGCGGGATCACGTACCAGTTCAGCGCCCCCAGGTGGCCATGCTGGCCGTGCACGATGTCGGTCAGATTCATGCTTTGCGAAACCAGCAGCACGCACACCAGCGCGAAGCCCATCGCAATCTCGTAAGAGACGATCTGCGCCGCAGAGCGCACCGCGCCGAGGAAGGCGTACTTGGAGTTGGATGCCCAGCCGGCGATGATGATTCCGTACACGCCCAGCGAGGTCATGGACAGGATGTACAGCAGCCCGGCATTGAGGTTGGCCAGCGCCATCCCTTCGCTGAACGGCATGACTGCCCAGGCGGC
This sequence comes from Candidatus Gallionella acididurans, assembly GCA_001577345.1. Classification (GTDB taxonomy): domain Bacteria; phylum Pseudomonadota; class Gammaproteobacteria; order Burkholderiales; family Gallionellaceae; genus Gallionella; species Gallionella acididurans. The sequence continues at coordinate 2,441 of LSLI01000061.1, read as the reverse complement.
CAGCGCCGGAGCCAGTGCCATGATAGGCGCCAGCACGAACAGAAATTTGCTTGAACCGGTCGGAATGATGATTTCCTTGAGGAACAATTTCAAGCCGTCGGCAATCGGCTGCAGCAGCCCGAAATAACCAACGCGATTCGGGCCGATGCGTATCTGCATGTAGCCTATGACCTTGCGTTCGGCCAGCGTCAGGTAGGCGACCGTGCCCATGATGGGCAGCACGATGGCCAGTATCTTGACCAGCGTCCAGAGCGGCAGCCAGAAGGGGCCCAGCAGATCCAGCCCGGCGTGTTCCAGGGTTTGCAGCAATTCCATCATGCGCGCTCCACCGTTATTGCCCCGAACATCGCACCCAGTTGCTGTGTAACGGGATGACCCGCCGCTATGCGCACCGTGCGCAACGGGAGACTGTCATTGGCTTGCAATGTCATGTTTACGCTGGCGCCGCCCTGGCTGACCTTGACGGTGTCTCCCGGACTCAAACCCAGCCTGTGCAACTCCCCACTGTGCGCGGACACCCAGGGTGTCGCCGCATCGCGTGTCTTCTGCAACGCGGCGGCACGGCGGACGATGGCATCGGCGAAATAAATCGGCACATCGCTGACACGCTGCAGTCCCTGATTGCTGCCGGACTGGACTTGAACTTCGACAACGGGGACATGATTGTTCAATCGCCCGGCCATGTTTGTCGCGATGTCTGTTTTGGGCAGCACTTCGTCGCGCACCGCTTCGCTGGTGTCGTAATCGAAACCGGGAACATTCAGCAGATTGCCGAGCACGCGCAATACCTTCCAGGCAGGGCGTGCCTCGCCCAGCGGCCTGACCGCGCCCCTGAAGCTCTGCGCAAGCCCCTCGGTATTCACGAAAGTGCCCGAAGTCTCCGTGAAAGGCGCGATCGGCAACAATACGTCGGCGTATTCCGTCGCGTGGTGTTTGAAGGCTGACATCGCCACCACCATGTCCGCGGCATACATCGCCTTCATCGCCTGTTGCGGATCATGCATATCCAGTTCCGGCTCTGCATTCAGCAGCACATATGCCTTGCGGGGTGAAGACAGCATCTGCGCGGCATTCATGCCGACAGTACCGGCAGCGTATGGAACAGCCCCGGCCAGACAGGCGCCGACACTGTTCGCCGCCTCGCCGAGGAAGCCGAACTTCGCATCTGCCAGCATTGCGATCTGCCCGGCCAGCATCGCAATCTGCGTGGCCTGGGGATGCTGTTGCGCGAAATTGCCCAGCAATACCGCGCCATGCTCCCCGCTCGCCAGACTGCGCGCGATAGCCGTTGCCTGCCCGGACGGTTGCACCGCATCAAGCAATTTTCCCGTCTCGGCGGAAAGAGCGGCGGACTTTTCCGCACCCAGCGCTTTCAGAATTTGCGCCAGCATGTTCACCATCTGGTCCGGAACAATGATGGCCTTGTTCGCGACCGGCATCAACAGGTCATCGTCGCTGGCATGGACGATACTGGCTTGCGCACCTTTTTTGACCGCCTGACGCACACGATGCGCCAGCAAGGGATGATCCTTGCGCAAAAAACTGCCGACGATCAGGAAGCGGTCGCGCGTATTGATGTCTGCAACGGGCATCCCCAGCCACGGCGCACCCGCCTGCCTGCCATCGGAAGAAAAATCGGACTGGCGCAAGCGCGAATCGATGTTATTGCTGCCGATGCCGCGCATCAGCTTTTGCAACAAATAAAGCTCCTCCACCGTGCTGTGCGGCGTGGCCAGCGCGGCGATCTGGTCTGCTCCCGCACTGCCGGCGATCTGGCGCAAACCGTTCGCCACATATTCCAGCGCAACCTGCCACTCGACCTCAATCCACACACCGTCCTGCTTGAGCATGGGCTTGGTCAAGCGCTCAGTGGCGTTCAATCCTTCGTAACTGAATCTGTCCTTGTCTGAGATCCAGCATTCATTGACTGCCTCGTTCTCGACCGGCAAAACGCGCATCACCTTGTTATCCTTCACCTGGACCAGCAGGTTGGAGCCCAAAGCGTCATGCGGGCTGACCGATTTGCGCCGCGACAGCTCCCAGCCGCGCGCGGTGTAGCGGAACGGCTTGCTGGTCAGCGCGCCAACCGGACACAGGTCTATCATGTTGCCGGACAACTCCGAATTCACCGTGCCGTTCACAAAACTCACGATCTCGGCATGTTCGCCGCGGAACGCCATGCCCAGCTCCATCACCCCGGCGATTTCCTGGCCAAAGCGCACGCAGCGGGTGCATTGGATGCAGCGGCTCATCTCTTCGGTGGACACCAGCGCGCCGATATCCTTGTGCATCACCATGCGCTTTTCTTCCTGGTAGCGCGAAGCGCCGCCGCCATAACCCACGGCCAGATCCTGCAACTGGCATTCGCCGCCCTGGTCGCAGATCGGGCAATCCAGCGGATGATTGATCAGCAGGAACTCCATCACGCCCTGTGTGCCTTG
>LSLI01000060.1 GCA_001577345.1 Candidatus Gallionella acididurans | reverse complement strand
GCACACTCCGGAAGTTCAACTTTCCCGAAAAGAGACACTCGTCAATCGTCCAATAGCGATCATATCTATTTCAGTGCAATCTCAAACTGCTCGATCGGCACCGGCTTGCCGAACAGATAACCTTGGAAGCGTGTGCAACCGCGCAGCTCAAGAAACTCGCGTTGCGCCTCAGTTTCAACCCCTTCCGCAACCACGTTCAATCCCAATGTGTCGGCTATTGCGATGATGGTCTGCACAATGGCAGCATCGTTGGCGTCGCTGGTGATGTCACGCACGAAGGATCGATCAATTTTGATCTGGTCCAGCGGTAATCGCTTGAGATATTGCAAGGATGAATAGCCGGTGCCGAAGTCGTCCAATGAGAACTGGATACCGATCTCGCTCAATATGTTCATGGTAGCGATAGTGTCCTCGATGTTATCCAGCAACATGCCTTCGGTCAGTTCGAGCTTGAGGCGTGTCGGGTTGATGGCATACCGTTGCACAGCAGCTTGCACTTGAGCCACAAAACCAGCCTGACGGAATTGCTTGGGACTCACGTTCACCGCCAGTACCAGTTCACGGGTGGCCGTATCCTGTTTCCATGCCTTGAGCTGGGCACAGGCCGTTTCCAGCACCCATTGCCCGATGGGCAATATCAATCCGGTTTCCTCCGCCAGCGAGATGAATTCCAGGGGAGGCACCATTCCGCGTAAGGGATGTATCCAGCGTATCAACACCTCAGCGCCTAGGGGGCGGTGCAAATTGTCCACCTGGATCTGGTAATACAGTTGGAATTCCTGATTCTCCAGTGCTTTTCGTAATTCGCCCTCCAGTGAGAAGCGGACAGTGATGTTTTCCTGCATTTTTTCATCGAAGAAGCGCAGGGTATTGCGCCCCGCTTTCTTGGCCTGGTACATGGCGATGTCGGCCTGTTTCAGCACTACTTCCGTCGCCAGCGAATTGCCTGTGAACAGAACGGCACCGATGCTTGTGGTGCCGTGGTATTTGTGAGTTTCAAGCCGATAAGGTTGGCTGAGGGAGGCGAGTATTTTCTCGCCGACGGCTTCGGTCTGTGCTGCAGCTTGCATGGGTTGCTCGCTCAGGTTTTCCAGCAAGATCACAAATTCGTCACCGCCCAGACGTGCCACGGTGTCGTCGTCGCGCATACAGGCGGTCAGACGTTGAGCAATCTGCTGCAAATACAGATCACCGACATGATGACCGAGGCTGTCGTTGAGGGACTTGAAATTGTCCAGATCAATGAGCAGCAGCGCACCGGTTCTGCCGATACGTGCTACGGAAGAGAGAGCGTGCTGCAACCGGTCCATGAGCAGCCGCCGGTTCGGCAGTTGGGTGAGAGGATCGAAGAATGCCAGCAACTGAATTTTTTCCTCTGCTGCCTTGCGTTCAGTAATGTCGATGTGTGCTCCGACATAATGGGTGACGATACCATCGGTTCCTTTGACTGCGCTGACAGTAAGCCATTTGGGGAAGATATGACCATTTTTATGGCGATCCCAGATTTCTCCCTGCCAAGTTCCGGTGCGATTGATGGTTTCCCACATCGCTGCATAGAAAGCGGCATCATGGCGGCCGGATTTGAGCAGGCTCGGTGTCTTGCCGACGACTTCCTTGGCCGTATAACCGGTGGATTCGGTAAATGCTTGGTTGACACGGAGGATTACCCTGTTTAAATCGGTGATCATCATGCTTTCATGCGACTCAAAGGCGGTAGCGGCGATGCGGAGTTGTGACAGGCTGAGTTGCTGGGCATTAACCATAGAGTTGAATTCCTGAGCCACAGCCGCAATTTCACGCGGGCCACTGACCGATGCCCTGACCCCATAGTCTCCGTCTCGAACTTTGCGCGCAGCTCTTTCCAGTTCCACTATCGGCCTGGTAATCCGGCGTGCGATAGCCATGGCAATAAAATACAGAAAAGAAAGAACAGCCAGCACGGTGATCGTGGCAACAATTGCGCGCTGCTTGCCTTCGTCGTAGACCGACGACAAGGGTACGGCAACCCAGGCAATCAAGCCCAATTCGGGCATGGGTAGTCTTGAGATAAATCGCTTCACACCATCCGAAGCCACACCTTCGAATTCTTCCTCCTGCCCATTGACAACCAGATTAGCTGCTTCCGTTTTTGGGTGGGTACCGATAGCACCCTGCGGATCAACATTACGCCAGATCAAGATTCCATCCTCAGTGAAGAAGCCATAATGACTTTGGAGTGGCAATAATTGAGACGGGATATTCGGGTCGTAGAAATTCAGTTCGACGGGGACGTGTACCCCTCCAACCATCTCATGCCGCTCGTTCCAGATCGGTGTGCTAAGGACGGATACCCACTTACCTGTGATCGGACCCAGAAACGGGTCGCCGATGGAGAAGCTCTTTTCCTTCAAGAATTTCTGGAACCACTGCGTCTTTCCGATATTGACCGACTTGCCGCCTGGCTGCGGCACCGCAGAGCAGACCACCTTACCCGCAATATCTGAATAAGCGACATTCGCGTATTCGGAATTCGTGTATTTTAGGTCACTGAGTATCGGATCACAGTATTTGGAATTGACACGTCTGACAAGAGGGCGGGCAGCCAGGCGTTCGAGTACTTGGCGGGCATCGTCAATCTTGCTGCCAGTGTTGCGAACCATTGTGTTCGCCAACATTCTCAACGAGGCCTTGGTGTGGATGATGGTCTGCTGCATGTCGCTATAGATGCTAAATCCAACAATGGCCACTAGAGGAAATGACACTGCCAAGACCAACAGCAGAATATGGGTTCGTATTGAAGATACGCGCATTGCCTTACACTCTCAATCTGATCGACTTCATATTGAGAATATCCAACAATTATTCATCTGGTAGCGATTCTGACTCAAAGATATTCCCTTTGATATGCAAGGTTATGGCTGCAGCACAAAGTTTCAATCGCGCAGATGATTCTACAGGTTATATTTGGGTAGGCAACTGACTGTAACTCACATCATTCATTTACCTTTCCAACGCCTGTATTACAGACAATCGGCAGGGAGGCGATCAGTACAGAACTAATTTAGTTGAATTACTTAGAGTGAAATTATTGTCTGCTTTTGGCACGCAGCGGATGTAGCACAATGCTAACACCTTGCCACAAAGCGGACATCTATAGTCAATGAAGTTCAGACTGGCGCAAGCGTCCGCAATGGCTGTGAAGCGGCCCAATTTGCAGTACTCCCGCTGAGCCGATCAACCCTCGATTGGATCGGCTTCATTGCGCGAGATGGTGATCGATGGCGTAGCGCATCAATTCGGCATTGTTGTTCAGGTGCATCTTTTCCAGGACGCGACTGCGGTAGGTGCTGATGGTTTTCACGCTCAGGGCCAAATCGTCGGCGATCTCCGAAACGGTTTTGGCTGAAGCAAGCAGCAGAAAAATCTGGTATTCGCGGTCTGACAGCATCTGGTGCGGAAGTTTTTCTTCATCCGTGCCGAGATCGTTGGCGAGTATCTCGGCCACCGCCGGGCTGATGTATTTTTTCCCGCCCGCCACGCGGAGCAACGCCCTGACCACTTCCGCAGGAGCACTCTCCTTGGTCATGTAGCCCGCAGCACCGGCCTTGATGAGACGCATGGCGTATTGATCTTCCGGGTAGATGCTGAGGATCAGCAATGGCAATTGCGGTCTTTCCGCATGGATCTGCTTGAGCACATCGATGCCGCTCATGTCCGGCATGGAAATGTCGAGCACCACCACATCGCAGGCTATCTCGCGTATCTTGCGCAGTGCTTCGCTGCCGCTGCCGGCCTCGGCCACCACGCGCATTTCACCGCTCTCCTCGATAATCTGCTTCAGCCCGTGACGGACGATCGCGTGATCGTCGGCGATCAGGATGCGTATCATATTTTCCTTTCCTCGTTGTTCCCGGCAGCGGGCGGCAATGTCACCGCCACCCGCAGGCCTCCTCCGGGCGGGCTGTCGAATCTGATCTGGCCGTCCAATTGAGCGACACGCTCGCGCATTCCGCGCAGGCCATAGGAAGTCTGCGCGATGACATGACCTTCCGGCAGGCCGCGGCCATTGTCGCTGATCGACAGATTGATCTCCTCGTCATCCTGGTGGAATTCGACACGCACCCGGGTTGCGCCGGAATGCTGCGCCACATTGGTCAGCGCTTCCTGGAAGATGCGAAAAAGATTGATCGCGGGGGCCTTTTCCAGTTTCTTTTCGTCGTCCTTGTCATCCGCGCAGATGACCTCGCAGGCAATGCCGGTGCGCTTGCGGAATTGATCGCATTGCCATTCCAGCGCCGCCACCAGGCCGAGGTCGTCGAGTATGGTCGGATGCAGATCGCTGATCACGCGCCGTGTAACACCCACCGCGTTATCGATCAGCTGTGTCATCGACTCGACACGTTCGAGCAACGGCGCTGTCTGCTCGTTGGCGGACAGCTTGCCTGCAAGCCGGTAGACATCCATTTTCAATGCGGTCAGCGTGCCGCCCAGATCGTCGTGGATCTCGCGTGCTATCCTGGTTTTTTCCTCCTCGCGGGCGGTCTGGATATGGGCGGTGAGCTTGCGCAATTGTTCCTCGCCGGCCTTGCGGTCGGAAATATCGGAGAATATGCCGACATAGTTGGTAACCTGCCCTTCCGCGCCGAGAACAGCCGTGATGGCCAGCCACTCCGGGTATATGTCGCCGTTCTTTTTGCGGTTCCAGACTTCGCCGCACCAGAATCTGTCCCGCGCCAGGATCTGCCACATGTTGCGGTAGAACTCCTTGTTATGGCGGCCAGAGTGAAGTATCCCCGGCGTTTTCCCTATCGCCTCCCGGTTGGTATACCCGGTAATTTCCGAGAACGAATGATTGACCCTGAGGATGTTGTTGTCGGCGTCGGTCACCATTACCCCTTCACGGGATTCAAAAGTGACCGCGGTGATGCTCAGTTCGCTGAATTGTTGCTGAAGTATTATCTTCTGCCTTTCCAGCGGCCTCACATTTAAAACATAAATGAAGGGGGTGACGATAACAATCAGCAGCAAAGGATCCAGAAATTCCCAGAAGACTACCGAAATGTGCGGGCCGAAAACCGGCTTGAGAACAATCTCTATCATCACCATGATCAGGAACTCTGCCGCCAGCATCAACAAGGCGATAAAGCCCATCGCCCCGCGGGGGGAGCTGAGAAAATCCTTCAGAAGATGTTTGACCATGCGCGCCCGGAACCAATTGGTAGAGAGGTAAATCAGTCCCGCATTAAATTGGATGCCTGGCAACAAATATCTTTCCTGTCGCCGTCAATATCCGCAGAACCCCAGGCAAGACAATTGAACTGCTGCCGATTTAGTACCCGTCTCTGAGAGAGTATCTGCATCATACGTCAGTGCATGATTGGATGTAAATTCTGCATTGATGCGGTCAAGCTGTGCGGCCTGATCGTGCTGTGGTCTCGCACCTGTTGATCGGCAGACTCCAGGCCAACACGCGGGCCAACCATTCAACAACCAGATTTACTTTGGCGGGAATATAAACGCCGGCAACCGGCTAACGCAGGTTATTGCGTTCCGTGTACGCCTGGTCCAGCGCCAGTTTCGCCTGCTCCACAACACTTTGAAGGTTTGACAGGCGTGAAAAATAGGACTCTCTCAGTCTCGTTCCGCCGCCGATATTGGCGACCCGGTCACCGCCGACAGGAGTCGAGCCGTTTTGCAAATTCAATTCCGCCCGCTGAAGATTTTTGATCGCCGCGGCAATATGCTGGTCGGCAATATCAAGCTTTGTTGAGCGCCCTGCCGCGCTGGAATTGCTCTTCTTTTGCAGCGCATCCAGCATCCTGATGGCCGCGCGTTTCTGTTCTGTCGGCAGGGTCTCGATTTTGACAGTCTGTACATTGCCGGGACTATAACTCTCCGGCAGAGTTTGCGAATAGACTGTGACGCCATCCTGCCCGGTGTATTTATAGACGAGGTCATCGGCATGCGCTGCGCACGCCACAGAACATACAAGCATGGTTGACGCGGCAAAAAGAACCGGCCGCATTGATAAAATTTGAAATGACATATCAGCCTCCGAAAATTTTCGGTCATTGGCGAACGATATCGCCAGACGAAATGCGTAACGATATATTAACCCAGATAGTTCATTAGCCCAAAATCCGTTCGCCCTGATGCTTCGACGCGCTCAGCACAGGATACGCAGAGCGTATCGAAGGGCTTGCTCAAGTGGTTCGATACCTCACCACGAACGGTCTTTTACACCGGGTCTTTTACACCGGGTCTTTTACACCCGACTTCTTCTAATGGATTATCCGGGATTAACTCATGTTAAAGAATCCATGACAGTTTGGGCCCGGCATTTATAACACCGGCGGCCAACCTGTCACCGCGCCCGACAGGGAATCTCCGAATATCCAATCCGGTATCTGCGTCACGCCTCGGCTTTTCGATGCAGCCGGGCCATACACTCAGGGAAATTCAGGTTTTTATCCAACCTAAAATAAAATTAATGCCAACCACGAACCGTACAGACGTACACTGTGCGGAAGATAAAATCGGGAATCCCGCACGTACGTGACTCGGAAATCGGGATGAGAAAATAATTCCCTAACGCACCGTGCAATTTTTTAATTGCCGTGCACGTTCACGAAAATACCGGTCTGGTCAGGGAGTGGTCAGAGACTATGCGCATAATCAATGCCCGTCTATCCGATTTCAACATTCATCACGAGGAAAATGCACATGAAAAAAATTGCGGTGGTTATTTTTTCTGTTCTTATGGCAGCCTGTTCTTCCGTACAGAAGTCGGACTCCCCCAAGACGGCGGAAGCAGGCGATAAGATTACCGCTTCAACAGCGGTTACGAATGCAGCGGCTCCATCGGCAGACGTAGACTCCGCAAAACTGGCCTCTGAAATGCAGGAGCTGCAACACCAGAGTGTTTACTTTGACCTCGACAAGTCTGCCATCAAGCCGGAATACCAGAATGTTATTCTGAAACAGGCGGCATTCATCAAGGCGCATAAAAATGACGTCGTCACGGTGCAAGGCAATACTGACGAGCGAGGCAGCTCGGAATACAACCTTGCGCTGGGTGACAAGCGCGCCAGCGTTGCACGACAGAGCCTGGAGCTACTGGGTGTTCCCGCGGCACAAATCAGGACGGTGAGTTTCGGTTTGGAAAAACCGCGTCTGTCGTGCCATGAAGAACGGTGCTGGAAAGAGAATCGCCGCGACGATTTTGTCCACCAGCTGAATTAACGGCCGACATGTTTATCCGGCGCTATCGCGCTGGATAATTTCCATGCGCGGAGGTTCTGCAAAACAGCTCAATTTCAAGTTCCGTGTCATGAATCCTGCCGTCGGATTGACAACAGAACGTTCGTTCTCTATGATGCAGGGGACCTTCAATCTTCCTCTCCGACATCACCATGACCGGTATCAACCTGAATCTGCCCCTTGCGCGGCGGCGCGCCGTTCCTCCCTCGGTGCTTTCAATGACCCACCCCAACATCGAACTGCTTGAGCGGCAGCGGGCCTTGCTGCGCAAAGCCGTGCCGGCAGGCTTTCCCTCACCCGCGGACGATTACGTCGAGCGCCGCCTCAGTCTGGACGAGCACCTGATCCGGAACAAGGAATCGACATTTTTCATGCGCGTGTCGGGGCATTCGATGCGGGGCCTGGGCATCTTTGACGGCGATCTGCTGATCGTCGACCGTTCCCTGCCTGCCGCCCACGGATGCGTGGTGGTTGCCGTGATCGACGGCGAATTCACGGTCAAGCAGTTGTTGCATACCAGCCGGGGAAAAGTGCTGCGCGCCGCCCATCCGGACTATCCCGAGATCGTGATCAAGCCGGAGCAGGACTTCACCATCTGGGGTGTGGTGCAGTGGAATGTGCACAAGGTATAAATCATGCAACGCGCCATCGCGCTGGTGGATTGCAACAATTTCTACGTTTCCTGCGAGCGCCTGTTCCAGCCCGGGCTGGAAGGCAGGCCGGTGGTGGTGCTCTCCAATAACGACGGCTGCGTGGTATCGCGCTCGCAGGAGGTAAAGGACCTCGGGGTGAAGATGGCGGTGCCGTGGTTCCGCATGAGGGACCTCGCCAGGCAGCACAACATCGTCGCCCTATCGTCCAATTACAGCCTGTATGCCGACATTTCCAACCGGGTGATGTCGCTGCTGTCCCGGTTCAGCCCCGGCCAGGAGGTCTACTCGATAGATGAATCCTTTTTGGAGCTGACCGGCATCGCCGTCGATCACACCGGATATGCCCGGCAGATGCGTCTCACCGTGATGCAGCATGTCGGCATCCCGGTATGCGTCGGTATCGCGTCCAGCAAGACCCTGTCCAAGCTTGCCAATCATGTTGCCAAAAAGAACCCCCGGTATGCCGGGGTATGCGACTTCAACGGGATGACAGAAGCGGAGCTGAATGGCTTGCTCGCCCGCATTGATGTCGGCGAGGTATGGGGCGTGGGCAGGCGCAGCGCAGACAGGCTGCGCGACAGGGATATCCGCAGCGCGCTCGACCTGAAGCGCGCCGCTGCAAAACATATCCGCTCGGGATTCAGCGTGGTGTTCGAGCGCATTGTCGCGGAGCTGAACGGCGTGTCCTGCCTGGAGCTGGACCAGGTTGCACCCGCAAAGCAGCAGATCATCTGTTCCCGTTCATTTGGAACACCAACCTCCCGCCTTGCCGATCTGGAACAGGCGGTAATCGCCTACACCACCCGTGCCGCCGAGAAACTGCGCCAGCAGCGATCGCTGTGCGGCGGCATCCAGGCTTATATCCGCACCAACCCGCACCGGGAACAGGATGCGCAGCACCAGTCTTCCATGCTGATGCCGCTGCCCGAACCCAGCGACGATACGCGTTTGCTTTGCCGCGCGGCTTTGCATGGACTGCGCAGCATTTACCGGACCGGCCATGCCTACCAAAAGGCGGGAATCATGCTGACCGGGATCATTCCGGCCGCTGCCAGGCCGCAGACCCTGTTCGATGATGTGCCCAGCCGGGAAAAATCCGAGGCCCTGATGAGGACGCTGGACCGCATCAACCGCAGCATGGGCAGCGGAACGATCAGGCTGCTCGGCGAAGGAACCGGCAAACCCTGGGCCATGCGCAGACAGAATGTGTCAAACCGGTATACGACAGAATGGGATGAGCTGGCCGTATGCAAAGCGCACCCTTGACGCGCCGGGTTCACTCCGTCCGGGCCCAAGCCCTTGCCGGTCAAGGGTTCCCGATAAGTGGCGCACCACACACCTCGGGCCGGAGGAGGAAGCTGTCCGGCCTTTTTGTTTCGCCCTTTTTGTTTCGCATAGACACTTGTGCCATGGCCAACAGTTGCATAGCAAAGCTTTCAGCGCCGTTCAGCGTGGCATTTTCTGACTCCGCTCCGGCCTAACTGGAGTATTCTTAGCCCTTACTCGTAACAGCCAGCGGGCTAGGGATATTTCGTGGTGACCAAAAAGAACAAGGCGAAGAAAGATACCGTGCCGAAGATTGCCCTGAAGACTCCCGGGCAATCTTCCGGGCAATCTTCCGTGAAGCCCGCCCCGAAATCTGCGCCGGAAGCACACGAGGCTCACGACAACGGTTTCCGCATCGTCGGCCTGGGCGGCTCCGCAGGCGGCCTGGAAGCTTTCGAGCAGTTTTTCCGCCACGTTCCGCCCGACTGCGGCTTGGCTTTCGTGCTGGTGTCGCACCTCGCCCCCGACCATGTCAGCATACTTACCGAAATCCTGCAGCGCACCACCACCATGACGGTGGTCGAGGCGCAAGACCAGATGGTCGTGGCGCCCAACTGCGTCTACGTGATCCCGCCCAATCGCGACATGGCGATCTTCCACGGCGTGCTGCAACTGAATATGCCGGAACAACCGCGCGGGCAACGCATGCCGATCGATGCCTTCCTGCGTTCCCTGGCCGATGACCAGGGAGAAAATGCGATCGGCATCATCCTGTCCGGCACCGGCACCGATGGCACCCTGGGGTTGCGCGCCATCCTCGGCGCAGGCGGCATATCGCTGGTGCAGGATCCGGCTTCGGCAAGGTACGACGGCATGCCGAACAGCGCCATCCAGGCGGGCTACGCCACCCATATCCTGGCGGTGGAGAAAATGCCTCAAGTCCTGCTGGCAAGCATGCACGTCCTGGCTGTTCACCTGGGATCACTGCCGAGCCCGGTCGCAGCGAGCAGCATGAATCGCATCCTGATGCAATTGCGTTCCGCCACCGGCAACGATTTTTCATTGTACAAAAAAAGCACCATCCGCCGCCGCATCGAGCGGCGCATGTTGCAGCACGAGATCAATGACACCGAAACCTATGCGCGCTATATCAAGGAAAATCCGGCCGAGGTGAAGCAGCTGATCAAGGAACTGTTGATCAATGTCACCAGTTTTTTCCGCGATGGGGAAGCTTTCGCCATATTGAAGCACGACATCCTGCCGGAACTTTTTGCGGGCAAGCCGGAGGACTACGTGTTCCGCGTCTGGGTGGCCGGTTGTGCCAGCGGCGAAGAGGCGTATTCGATCGCCATTCTGCTGAGCGAGTTCATGACCGAGACCCGGCAGGAATTCAAAGTCCAGCTTTATGCCACCGACCTCGATGATGAGGCCATCAACACGGCGCGCGCCGGCTTCTATCCGCCCAATATCGCCCAGGATGTCAATCCTGAACGCCTGCGCCTCTTCTTTGTCAAACAGGATACGGGCTACCGCATTAAAAAGAATATCCGCGAGATGGTGGTGTTCGCCATCCAGAACGTCATCAAGGATCCGCCCTTCACCAGACTCGACCTGCTCAGCTGCCGCAACCTGATGATCTACCTGGAAACGGAATTACAGGACCGCTTGATCCCGGCGTTTCACTACGCCTTGAAACCGGGCGGAGTACTTTTTCTCTCGCCGTCCGAGAGCATCGGCAAACATCCCGAGCTGTTCGCGGCGCTCAACCGCAAATGGAAATTTTACCGGTCCACCAATACCCGAACATTCAGGCACGCTGCGATGACCGCCGGAACGGGATGGACCAGGAAGGACAACATGAACACACCGGAAGAAGAGGTGAAGAAAATCCAGGATATCAATTTCGCAGAACTGACCAAACGTGCTTTGTTGCAGTCTTACGCACCCGCCTCGGTGGTGACGGATGAAAATGGCAACATACTTTACGTGCACGGTGACACCGGCCGCTACCTGCGCCCGGCGCCCGGTCAGGCGACGCTCAATATTGTCGACATGGCGCGCGAAGGTTTGCAGATGGAACTGCGCACTGCCATGCTTGCCGCCGCCGGTTCAAAAGCGGGGCAGGCTGCGGCACTCATGAGCAAGGAACTGATGATCAATGGTAACAGCGACACACTTAGCGTGCGCTTCAGCGTGCACAAATTGCACGGCCCGGACTCCAGCGGGACATTATTGATGGTGAGCTTTCATGACGTGGAGCGTGCAGCGCCCGCCAAACCGCGTCGCGGCAAGGCCGGCACCGGTTCCGATGAGCAGCTGCACATCGTTGAACTGGAGCGCGATCTGGCCTACTCCAGGGAGAGCCTGCAGGCGAACATCGAGGAGCAGCAGGCTTCCAACGAGGAACTGAAATCCACCAACGAGGAGCTCCAGTCCACCAACGAGGAGCTCCAGTCCACCAACGAGGAACTGGAAACTTCCAAGGAAGAACTGCAATCCATCAATGAAGAGCTGATCACGGTGAATGCAGAATTGCAGTCGAAGATAGAGCAATTGGCCGGCATGCAGAACGACATGAAAAATCTGATCGACAACGTCAACGTCGGCGCGATTTTTCTCGATAATCGCCTGAACATCAAGCGCTACACCCGCGAGGCTGCCCAGGTCTACCGCCTGGTCGGTTCGGATGTGGGCAGGGCATTGAATGACATCAAATCGAATATCGAGAAGGATGATCTGGTTGCCGATGCGCAGGCTGTGCTGGACACCCTGGCGTTCCGGGAGCGCGAGGTGCACACTGTCGGCGGGGCTTGGTATCTGGTGCGCATCCAGCCCTACCGGACACTGGAGAATGTGATCGAAGGCGTGGTGCTGACCTTCACCGACATCAGCCAGCGCGTTGCGGCGGAGGCGGCTGAAAGGGCAGCGCGGATAATGGCCGAGGGCATCGTTGATACGGTGCGAGAACCACTGATCGTGCTGGATGAGAAGCTGAAAGTCATCACTGCCAGCCGCTCGTTCTACCGCGAATTCAGGACCACTCCGGAAGACACGGTGGATCAGCGCATCTACGACCTGGGGAATCGCCAGTGGGATATCCCGAAATTGCGCGAGCTTCTGGAATCCATCCTGCCGCACGACCAGAGTTTCGAAGGCTATGTGGTGGAGCACGACTTTCCCGCCGGCCATCGCCGCATGCTGCTCAATGCCCGCCGCATCCTCGGCGACACCGAGGAAACCCGGATGATCCTGCTGGCGATAGAAATTGACAAGTAGTTGCGGGATATCGCGCACTGAATGGACATCACCGGCGAATGAATACATACTTGCATCGCACCGGATATATCGGCCAGACAACTGCGCGGGTTCATGGCCCGGCAGGCAATCCGGCTGCGGAACAACTGGCGGGACTGCCAGATATAGGCCAGGCATGATCAAGCGGTGCCAAACCGCCACTTGCCGGCAAGCAGGAATTGCCAGGCGCTTGAGTTATGGCCGGCAAGCCGGGCCGGAAATTGACGCTCAGGGCTGAATGGGGAACAAATGAGCAAAACACCTAAGCAACCAGATACTCAACAGCTGCGGAAAATTGCCGAGGAGAAACTGAGCCGCACCAGGTTGAATTTGGTACACCCGCTCCCCGGCGAGGAACTCCTGCACGAACTTCTTCAGGAACTCAGCGTGCACCAGATCGAACTGGAGATGCAGAACGAGGCCTTGCGGCAGGCACAGGTCGTTACCGAGGAATCGCGCGACCGCTATCTGGACCTGTATGATTTTGCCCCCGTCGGTTATCTCACCCTCAACCGCGAGGGCATGATCAGTGAAATCAACCTGACCGGCACAACGCTGTTGGGAATGGAACGCAAGAAACTATTGCAACGCCGCTTTGCGCCACTTGTTTCAGCGGCAGATCGTGCCGGATGGGAGCGCTTTTTTGTGGGCATGTTCAAACACGATGAGCGCCAGCATTGCGAACTGTCGCTCAAGCGCAGTGACAATGCCCAGTTCCATGCCTATCTCGATTGCCTGCGCATGGAATCCGCCGGCTTGTCCTCCCTGCGCATCACGCTCACCGATATTACCGAGCGCAAATTGCAGGAAGAAAGTATACGCGAGAAGGAGGAATTCTTTCGCATCATCGCCGAATACACCGAGGATTTCATCGCGGTACTCGATCTGGAGGGACGGCGGATTTACAACAATTCAACCTATAACAGACTGTTTGGCGCTATCGAAAACAAAAAAGGCACGGATTCGTTCGCCGAAATACACCCCGATGACCGCAAACATATCATGCAGGTGTTCAAGGAAACCGTAAGGTCAGGCACCGGAATGAGGACAGATTTTCGCTTCATGTTGCCTGATGGCAGCATCCGCCACATGGAATCCCGCGGCGGCCTGGTCAAAAACAGCCAGGGCCAGCCGTCCCGCGTGGTCGTTATATCGCGTGACATCACCGAACGCAAGCTGGCCGAACAGAAGATCCACAATCTGGCTTTCTATGATCTGCTCACCAGGCTGCCCAATCGCCGATTGCTGAATGACCGGTTGAGCCAAACCATAACCTCCAGCAAGCGCAGTGCGCGTTTTGCGGCACTGATGTTCATCGACCTGGACAACTTCAAGCCGCTCAATGATGGACATGGCCACGCCGCAGGGGATTTGCTGCTGCAGGAAGTCGCGCGCCGCATCAGCGGCTGTGTTCGCGAGGCGGATACCGTCGCGCGTTTCGGCGGCGACGAGTTCGTGGTGGTCCTTAACGAAATGGCGATTGACAAGCCCGGGGCCATAGCAGAGGCGGGTGTCGTCGCCGAAAAAATTCGCCTCGCCCTGGAACAACCCTACTTGCTGACTGTTCAGCAAGCGGGGAAGGCTGTAACCATTAGGCACAATTGCACTTCAAGCATAGGCGTGGTGGTGTTCAGCGATAACGAATACAGCGCCGATGACATCATCAAGCACGCGGATCTGGCCATGTATCGGGCCAAGAACCAGGGGCGCAACCGGGTTCGTTTTTTTGATCCCGATCTCCGCCAGCCATCATAAAGCTGGCGGGAACCTGTGCAGCGTATTGCTTACTTCAGCTTTTCTATACCCAGCATCTTGAGAATGCTCTTTTCATAGAACGGCTCTGACGAGCCCTTCTTCATCTTGCGGATGAAATATTTTTCGAACGCGATCTTGGCAAGATGCACCCACTTGCCTTCCGAGAACCAGTTCACGTTGCGCGGCGGGATCTGCGGCAGCGCGACGAACGCCACACCGGTATCGCCGAAGTCGGCCAGACACATTGCGTTCCAGGTGGCTTCCGTGTCCCCCTGTTTACCGGCGATATCGGCATGGATGTTATCCACGGTCGCTGTCACCATAGACTCGATCATGTAGCCGGTCTTGGGCGTGCCGGTCGGTACCGGGGTGGCTTCCACAGGAGGGATCGCCACGCACACGCCGATCGCGTAAATGTTCTTGTACTTGGGATTGCGCTGGTGCTTGTCGACGATGATGAAGCCGCGCGCCTGGGTCAGTCCCTCGATACCGAACACCGCATCTACGCCCTTGAACGCCGGCAGCATCATGCTGTAGGCGAACGGCAGTTCATGCTTTTTCTTCTCCGCGCCCGTCTCGTCGTGTTCGGTGACATACATCTTGCCGGCTTCGACCTTGGTGGTCTTGGCATTGCATATCCACTTGATATGCTTGTCGCGCATCGCGGATTCCATGATGCCCTTGGAGTCTCCCACGCCGCCCAATCCGAGATGCCCGATATAAGGCTCGGAGGTGACGAAGGTAATCGGCACCCTGTTGCGTATCTTGCGCCGACGCAGGTCGGTATCCATGATGAATGCGTATTCATAGGCCGGGCCGAAGCAGGATGCGCCCTGCACCGCGCCGACGACGATAGGGCCGGGGTTCCTGGTGAAATCCTCCCAGGCTTCATGCGACTTCATCGCGTGATCCAGGGTGCAGACAGAATAGGTATGCCCGCCATGAGGTCCGAGTCCCTCGACTTCATCGAAGGCCAGCTTGGGCCCGGTGGCGATCACAAGGTAATCATAATCCACCGTTTGTCCATCGTTGAGCTCGAGCTGATTCTTGTCCGGATGCACACGCTTCACGCCTGCGGATATGAAATCGATGCCCTTGCGTTCCAGGTAGGAGCGCATCGGAAACTCGATGTCCTTGCGCTCGCGCCATTTCACCGCCGTCCACGGATTCGACGGCGTAAACTGGAATGTCTCCCTGTCCGAAATGACGGTCACCTTGTCGCTCTTGCCGACTTTTTCCCGCATTTCATATGCTGCCGGCATACCGCCTATCCCTGCGCCCATTATCACTATATGTGCCATGATGTTCTCCCGGTTTGGTTGTTTTTTCGTGCAGTTTGCCGGGTCATTCTACGCCTCCACATCGATATGACAACACTCATGAAAAATAAGGTAATGAGCTATTGATACTTCCATAATTCACGACACCCTTGTCGTCATTGCGAACGAAGTGCTGGGGCTCAAAGTGTCGTCATTGCGAACGGAGTGCTGGGGCTCAAAGTGTCGTCATTGCGAACGGAGTGAAGCAATCCAGTGAGTCAAAGATGCATTTTTTTAAACCATCTGGATTGCCGCGTCGGCTCTGCCTCTGCCGCGCTTCGCTCGCAGCTGAAGCCTTGTTGCAATGACGAGGCATTCTGGATTCCCCGAATTCGCGGGATTGACATGCCAGTTTTTTAATTTCCCCTTACCGCATTCAGAAAGTGTGTCACTGTCATCAAATATGAAAGCCTCAATAATTCTTTAATCTTGCCCTTTCAGCAACCGCCACTCACCCGCTCGATACCGGACAGATCGCGCGCGGAAAATATTCCTGCAAAACCGGATTGCTGCAACAGCGCGCGCACACGCACCGCCTGGTCATAGCCATGCTCGAACAGCATCCAGCCATTGGCGTTGAGATGCGCTTTCGCCTGTGCGCAAATGCGCCGGATGTCATCCAGCCCGTCAACGCCGGACGCGAGTGCGGAACACGGCTCGAAGCGCACATCGCCCTGTGTCAGATGCGCATCGGCAGCGGCGATGTAGGGCGGGTTGGAAACGATCATATCGAAACGCTCACCCTGCAGCGCGCTGAACCAGTCGCTGTGCAACAGGCGCACATTCC
This sequence comes from Candidatus Gallionella acididurans, assembly GCA_001577345.1. Lineage (GTDB taxonomy): Bacteria > Pseudomonadota > Gammaproteobacteria > Burkholderiales > Gallionellaceae > Gallionella > Gallionella acididurans. The sequence goes on along the minus strand of LSLI01000060.1, from coordinate 3,247 downwards.
CGAGGCCAAGCTGTTGCGTATTGAATTGCGCGATTTCCAGCGCAGCGGTTGAAGCATCCACCGCAACCACCTCGGCATCGGGATGGGCGTGGGCGATGCTCAAAGCGATTGCCCCGCTGCCGGTGCCCAGATCCAGTACGCGGAATTTACTCCCTCTCCCGCCTGCGGGGTAACCAGCCACTTGGTTGTCGTTTTTTGACAGCCTAGTGGAATGGCTAGGAGTCTCATCAGAGGGTTGGGGAGGGGGTAGCGGGATGCGCTCGAGTGCCAGCTCGACCAGCAATTCGGTTTCGGGGCGCGGGATCAATGTGGCGGGTGATACCTTGAAAATCAGCCCGTAAAACTCCCTCTCCCCGAGCAGGTAGGCGATCGGCTCGCCGCCCAGGCGCCGTTCAAGCAAGGCGGTGTATCGCGCAAGTTGATCTGCATCTAATGGCTGTTCCGGGTGGGTGAACAGCCAGGCACGATTCACTTGCAACGCGGCCTGCAGCAGGCATTGCACCTCGATGCGTGCGCTGCCTGAATCAAGTTCCAGCGCGGTTTCCAGCCGCTTGCAGTCATTACGCAGAATGTCCTGTATGGCCGGGCTCACTGGACACTATGCAGAAGTCGGCAAGGCTGGCGGCAGGTCTGGGGCGGTGTTGCGCAGCTTCGGGTGCGGAATGACCTGCCATCCATGGCTCCCGCAATCGGCCGGATTCACCGCCGACATGCCACAAGCGCAGGGCGCAAGGCGCGCGACTCGCAGCGGCTTATGCAACATTTTCCGCCATCGCGGCAAGCTGTTCGGCCTGATATTCGGCCATCAGTGCGCCGGTCAGCTCGCTGATGTCGCCGTCCATGATCGCGTCCATTTTGTACAGCGTCAGATTGATGCGGTGATCGGTGACTCGTCCCTGCGGAAAATTGTAGGTGCGGATACGTTCCGAGCGGTCGCCGCTGCCCACCAGGCTTTTGCGTGTCGCGGCGGTCTTGGCGTTCTGCTCGCGCACCTGCGCGTCCTTGATGCGTGCCGCAAGTACACGCATCGCCTGCGCCTTGTTCTGGTGCTGCGAGCGTCCGTCCTGACATTCCACCACCACGCCGGTCGGCAGGTGGGTGATGCGCACCGCGGAATCGGTCTTGTTGATGTGCTGTCCGCCCGCACCGCTGGCGCGGAAAGTATCGATACGCAAGTCAGCGGAATTCAGCACCACGTCGTCAACCTCATCCACTTCCGGCATGATCGCCACGGTGCACGCCGAAGTGTGCACGCGGCCCTGGGTTTCGGTGGTCGGGACGCGCTGCACGCGATGCGCGCCGGACTCGAACTTGAGCACCGAGTACGCGCCCTGCCCGACGATGCGCGCGATGATCTCCTTGTATCCGCCCATCTCCCCGGGGCTTTCAGAGATCACCTCGACCTGCCAGCGTTTGCGTTCGGCATAGCGTGTATACATCCGGAACAGGTCGCCCGCGAACAGCGCCGCCTCATCGCCGCCGGTTCCGGCGCGCACTTCCAGAAACACGTTGCGGTCATCGTTGGGGTCTTTGGGCAACAACTGCTTTTGCAAATCTCCATCGAGTTGGGCCAGGCGCTCTTCGCCCAGCTTGATCTCGGCATCGGCGAAATCCCTCATTTCCGGGTCCCCCGCCATCTCGCGCGCGGCACCGATGTCGGACTGGCAGGATAGATAGGCGTGATACAGCTCAACCACCGGCTCCAGCTCGGCACGTTCGCGGTTCAGCTTGCGGAACGTGTCCATGCTTTTGGTGGCTTCTTCGGTACTCAGCAGTTGATTGACTTCGAGCAGACGCTCGCTCAATTGAGCGAGTTTGGCGGCGATACTGGGGTTCATTCGGCGGTTTTCTTAATCGTCTGAATTCAGGTGATACAGACGATGGATCACTTCAAGAAAAGCTTCCCGGTCACCGCTGTGCACCTGATTCAGCGCATGGGTGGGCGCGTGCAGGAATTTGTTGGTCAGGCTGTTGCTCATGGCTTCCAGCACCTTTTCCGGGCTCTCGCCCCTGGCCAGCAGGCGCAGGGCCTTTTCGAGTTCATGGCGGCGATCCCGTTCTGCGTGGTCGCGCAGCGCGCGTATCGTCGGCACCGCTTCGCGCGATTCCATCCAGTGGAGAAAATCGGACACGCTGGAGTCGATGATCACTTCGGCTTCCTTGACGGCGCCCTGGCGCGCATCAAGGCCGTCCTTCACCACCTCGGCGATATCATCCACGCTGTACAGGAACACGTCGCCCAAGTCCGCGACCTCCACCTCCACATCGCGCGGCACGGCCAGGTCGACGATGAACAGCGGGCGGTGCTTGCGCGACTTGAGCGCGCTCTCCACCATGCCCTTGCCCAGGATGGGCAGCTGGCTGGCGGTGCAGGTAATGATGATGTCGTGCAGGGCCAATTGTTCGGGGAGATCGGTCAGCGTGATCGCCGTGCCATTGATGCGCCGCGCCAGAGTTTGCGCACGATCGAGCGTGCGGTTCGCCACGGTGATGTGCCTGGGTGAACGCGCCGCGAAATGCACCGCGTTGAGCTCTATCATCTCGCCGGCGCCGATCAGCAATACCCGCTGATCCGAGATGCTCGGGAAAATCCGCTCGGCCAGTCTTACCGCTGCGGCAGCCATCGACACCAGATTCGCGCCGATCTCGGTCTGGGTGCGCACGTCCTTCGCCACCGAAAAAGTGCGCTGGAACAGCTTGTGCAGCAGGAAACCGAGCGTGCCGGCCTGCTCGGCCTGGCGCACCGCCTGTTTCATTTGCCCCAGTATCTGCGGTTCACCCAGCACCATGGAATCAAGGCCGCTCGCCACGCGGAACGAATGCTTTACCGCCTGCTCGCGCGGCAGGGTGTAGAGATAGGGCTCGATCTCCTTGCGCGGTATCTGGTGATACTGCGCCAGCCAGTCGACTGCGTGGCCCGGATGGGTGGCATTGCAATACAGCTCCATGCGATTGCAGGTGGACAGGATCGCCGCCTCCTTGGCAGCGCCGTTTTCCACCAGATCACGCAGGGCGTTCTCCATCCCGTCCGCGTTGAACGCGACCTGCTCGCGCACGGCAAGCGGCGCGGTTTGATGGTTAATGCCAAAAGTGAATAGCTGCATCTTTAGTATCTGCCGAATAGCGAATTCTAAAATCGGTGCGGATTATAGTCGGAACAGCGGCGCAATACCATCCGCTCGGGCGGGACTCCCTGTAAAATGCCAGGCTGAAAATCCCTGCAAAACTTCACAAATATGGCCCTCAA
>LSLI01000059.1 GCA_001577345.1 Candidatus Gallionella acididurans | reverse complement strand
GAGAAGCTTTTGCAATGCTATTGGTTTTTCCAGAAAATCCACCGCACCGATGCGTGTCGCCTCGACAGCTGTTTCTATCGTGCCGTGACCGGACATCATCACCACCGGCATGGTCAGCAAATCCTGATCAACCCATTCCCTGAGCAGCGTTATACCGTCGGTATCAGGCATCCAGATGTCGAGCAATACCAGATCCGGTTCGCTTTCATTTCGATAGGCGCGGGCCTGCTCCGCATTTTCGGCCATATGCACCTGATAACCTTCATCGAACAGGATTTCCGACAACAGTTCACGGATGCCGATTTCATCATCCACCACCAAAATCCGCTTGCTTTCCATTACATCTCCTCAATCAGCGGCAACACTATATTTACCCGCGCACCGCCGTTCACGATATTTTCAAGGGTGATACGGCCGCCATGTTCTTCAACGATCTTTTTCACGATGGCCAGCCCCAACCCGGTACCTTTGGACTTGGTGGTCATGTATGGCTCAAAAGCCCGCGCTAAAACGCCATCGGTAAAACCTGCTCCGTTATCCTCCACACTCAGATGAATCTGCCCGTTTTGCGTTTCTGTGCGCAGCGTTATTTGAGGATGGTCGGCACCATGCAAGGCATCCTGCGCGTTCTGCAACAAATTGTGCATGATTTGGCGCAGGCGGGTCGCATCCCCGTTTACCTCGCTCCGCGTTGCTTCCAGCTTCAGCACGGTGGAAATGGTGCTCGCGCCGTACAAATCGAGCACCTCCCTGATCAATGTGTGCACATCCAGAAGCGATAATTTCACTGCCGGGCCGCGCGCATAATTGGCGAAGTCGCTTACCATGTTTTTCATCGCTGCGACCTGGCTGACTATGGTTTGCGTGGCGCGCCGCAACAGTTTTTCGTCGGCCTCGCCAAGCTTGTCGCTAAGCTTGTGTTCCAGGCGTTCCGCCGAGAGTTGTATCGGGGTAAGGGGATTTTTTATCTCGTGCGCCAGACGGCGTGCCACTTCACCCCATGCAGCCTGTCGCTCCGCCTGCAGCAGCTGGCTGATGTCGTCGAATACCACCACATAGCCCGCCTCGCCCCCTTGCGGAAGACGCGTCCCGCGCAACAGCAAAATCTGCGTGCCGTTCCTGCTCAGGCGTTCCATCTGCCGCTGCCATTCCCCGGCCCCCGCAGCATTTATGGCTGCCATGACCGTATGGCAGAATGAACGAAGCAGACTGTGTTTTTCGGCGATTTGGCCCAATGACATGCGTTCCATTTCCTGCAGCGGCGCCCCGAGGATTTGCGCGGCGCTGGTGTTCACCGAGCGCAAACGCAATTCATCGTCGAGTGCCAGTACCCCCGAAGACAAATGCGTCAATACGCTCTCGAGGTACCCCTTGGCGCTTTCCACTTCGCGCTGCTGTTGTTCGCTGGCCCGTTTCGCCTCAAACAAGTGCCTGATCATCTGGTTGAACAAGCCGGTCAATGCACCCAACTCGTCACTGCTGCGTATGGGATACTGTCCGGTAAAGTCGCCCTGGGCCACCGCTCGCGTCCCATCCGCCAACGCTTCCAGTGAAGAGCCCAGCCTTTCGCTGAGAAAAAAAGCTGTCGATACCGCCGTCAGAAGCACGACCAGAAGCGACAGCGTCAAAGTGATTGCATACAGCCTCTTCAATCCGAGACGTGACAGCGTCAACTCCTGGTAATCTCGGTACACCGTCTGCACCGTGTCGGCATCCGCCACGATCTTCCTGGGCACAGGCTGGATGAATTGCAGCACATATCGCGTACCTGGCTGGCGATTTGAATTCACTATTACCAGCGCGCGTAACGCCAATCCCCTGTCCGGCAGGGTATCAATCACCGCATATTTGCCCTTGTCCAGCGCCATCCGTATCAGATCTTCGCCGGGGATTTCCGGCAATCGCGCGCTGCCGTATGCCGAAGACGCGACCAGCGCCCCGTCGGTGCTGAAAAGCGATGCCTCCTGGGCCACCGCTTCATCTACCAACTGGGTAAGGGCCGGTTGATATTGGCCCGGAGATTTTTCCGCCAGCAGCAGGGCGGTAAATTGAGCCTTTTTGGCAAGCTCGTTCATGCTGTTATCAAGGGCGCTTCTGCCAAGATTGAGCCCGCCCTCCAGAGCCTTCTCAACGCGCACGTCAAACCACGATTCGATACTTTTGTCCAAAAACTGCACCGATACCGCATAGATCAGAATCCCGGGCAACACCGCAATCAGCGTGAAAAAAACCACCAGGCGCAGGGTAAGTTTGGCGCCGAACACCTGGTTCCTGAGCTTGATACGCAAGTGCCAGAGCTGGTAGCCCACCAAACCCGTCAAACTCAACGCGAGCATGCCGGTTAGGCCAAGCAGGCCGTAATAGTTGACGGAAAACACCTCGGTATTGGCGCCGCTGCTGGACAGCAGATACAACAGCGCCCCGCCAACCACGACGCTGATCAGGATCAGATAGCTCACCGCGGCGCCTCCGGCACGCTTTCGCTGTGCATGATGATTTCCACCGGATTGACCATCCAGCGGTACCATGAGGAATCAAGAGTCCAGTCACTGCTGGTCAGCACATTGACTTGCAGCGGCTTGGGCAACTGCGTTATGTCCAGCCGCAATCGAACCGCCGCCATATATTTGCCATTCTTGTCCATCAAATTTGCAGGGATGGCTGCCGAGCTCTGCCTGGACAACATGTTTAACGCCTCTTCCAGGCTCGCAAAATTCTGGAACAGTGTTCCACGCGATATCCGGTACCGCTGTGTCAGCACATTGTAGGAAAGCTTGGTGGACTGTTCGCTTTTGAAAATTTCCTTGTCCAGCCAGGACCAGTGCGTGGCTGTCGGCTTGTTTACAAAAATGCGCTGTACACCGCGGGACATCGTTTGCTGCACGGCATCCAGCCACTCCCATCTGGAGCGTGTAAGCGAAAACTCGCCGACAAAATAAAGCGGGATGCCGCGTGACAACGCCAGTTGCACCTCATGATTCAGGCCGATGTCATAAACGGCGGAAAGATGGTAACCGTTCCCGTTTAACCGCACTTCAGCCTTGTTCACGAAAATGCCTTCTGCATGGGCTGTTGCGGCGCACAACCCGGCGAGCAGGGTGACGCCCAGCAATGCGCTAAGAAATTTTCTGTAGCAATGCATAAAAGAATCCGTCGTGCCGGTCATCGGGCAACAACTGGCCCTCGATGGCGCAGTCCAGGAAAACTGGCAATCGCTGCGCGTCGGGCTGCTGGGCCAGAAACGCCGCAACGACTTGTTCGTTTTCCTGATGAAAAACAGAGCAGGTGGCATAGAGCAATTTACCGTCTTGTGCCAGCAAACGCCACAAAGCACGCAGAATGTGCAGTTGCTGTGCGGCGAAACCGGCAATATCCGTGCGGCGGCGCAGCCACTTGATGTCGGGATGGCGGCGCACCACTCCTGAAGCCGAGCACGGCACATCGGCGAGGATGCGATCGAACAACACGCCATCCCACCACCCGCCCGGCTCGGCTGCGTCCCCGACCACAAGTTTCGCGCCCAGACCCAGACGTTGCAGGTTCTCCCCGACACGCTGCAGGCGTTTTGCGTCATTGTCCAAAGCCACCACTTGGGCTGCTGCGCGTTCCAGAATGTGTGCAGTCTTGCCGCCGGGTGCCGCACATGCATCCAATACATGCATGCCGTCGCGGGCATCCAGTAAAAGTGCGGCGTATTGCGCACCGGCATCCTGCACCGAAACCAGTCCCTCAAAGAACCCCGGCAGCCTGTCCACCGGCAGCGGCTTGTCCAGTTGCAGCGCGTCAGGCTCAATCAGCCGTGCCGACAGATCATGCCGGTTCAACAGCGCCAAATACTCCGCTGTCGTATTGCGCCGCTGATTGACGCGCAGGGTCATCGGCGGGTGCTGGTTGCCGGCTTCCAGCACGGCCGCGCTGCGTTCGCCATACTGCGCCTGCAGTTCATCTATCCACCATTGCGGATAGCTGTATTTCCCTTCGGCATGCTGTGCCGCCTGTTCCAGCAAGGCAGGCTGGCTGCGCAAAAAGTTGCGCAGGATTGCGTTGACCAGTCCGCTCGTTTTTGCATTCAGCATCTGCGCGGAGCGCACCGCATGATCGACCACTGCATGCTGCGCAGCCTTGCTGTATTGCAGCTGGTACAGCGCCACCAGCAGCACGTAATAGATGCGCCGGTCCGATAGCGGCTTGTGCAGCAATGCACGCAACAGCGCGTCGAGCTGCCCGTAGAAGCGCAAGGTTCCGTAACTCAAATCCTGCAGGGCGGCGCGCTGCGCCGGTGACCAGACTGCCTTCCTGCCCAATGACTCATCCAGCACCTGATTCAGGTTGCGCCCGTCCAGCAGCACTTGCTGGACGATCTGGCCTGCGGCGAGTTGTATGTTATGCATCTAGTTGTCTGCGAACTGGTCGCCCGGCTTGACCGGCAACGCCTGCAAAAACTGCGCGGCAGGCTGCGCCTTGGCGCCCGGGCGTTGCAGCACCTCCAGGCGCAATGCGCCTGCCCCGCACGCCACCGTGATGCCGTGCTTATCCGCGACCAGCACCTTGCCCGGCTCACCCTGTTGATCGGCACATAACCCGGCCTGCCAGATTTTTATCATCGTGCCATTGATGCTGGCATGGCACACCGGGAAAGGATTATAGGCCCGCACCGCGCGTTCGATTTGTCGTGCATCCTCCCGCCAGTTTATCTGCGCTTCACTCTTGGTCAGCTTGGCGGCGTAACATGCAGCGTCATTATCCTGCTTTACCGGGGTCAGTCGGTTTTGCGAGTTGCCTGGCGGCATCCCTGCCGACCCCGATTTCTGCAGCAGGCGCAAAGCCTCGAGGATACTTGTTGCACCCAGCCCGGCCAGTTTGTCATGCAGGGTCTGCGCCGTATCGCCCGGTTCAATCCGGCAGGAATTGCTCAACAATATGTCACCGGTATCCAACCCTTCATCCATTTGCATGATGGTGATGCCGCTCTCCCTGTCACCCGCCAGAATGGCACGTTGTATCGGCGCCGCCCCGCGCCAGCGCGGCAATAAGGATGCGTGGATATTCAGGCAGCCGAATCGCGGAAGCTGCAGCACCGCCTTGGGTAAAATCAATCCATATGCCGCAACCACCATCACATCGGCGTCCAGTGCGCCGATCAAGTGCTGCGTCTCAGCCCCTTTTAACGTGGCCGGTTGCAAAATCTGCAAGCCGTGCTGTTGCGCAAGCTGCTTCACCGGGCTGGGAGTCATATGCAGTCCGCGCCCGGCAGGGCGATCAGGCTGGGTCAGTACCGCGGCCACCTGATGCTCCCCGAGCAGCGCGGCCAGCGCGCTGGCCGCGAAATGCGGCGTACCTGCAAAAATGATTTTCATAATGATTTATCCGGTGTTACGCATTGTCCACGAAAGACATCAAAAGCGTGAAATTATAGATGGCGGGAAGAACTTGATGTGGCGTGTTACCAGACGCGAGGCTTGGTGTTTGAAGCGTATCGCGAGTGTCCAGACAAGAAATGTGTTTTGTGGAGGTCCGTGTTTTTAGTGCCTTTCGCGGACAGCACTTTCTTCCATCACGCATGCAACCCCGGTTACATGGTCTCGCGTAAACGTTTTTTTAGTTTTGAGCGAATCCGATTTTGCTTGAGCGGCGACAGGTATTCGACAAATACCCTGCCAATCAAATGATCCATTTCATGCTGGATGCATACCGCCAGCAGGCCTTCGGCGTTCAGCGTAAAAGTTGCGCCGTTCTCGTTAAGGGCGCGCACGGTGATACGTTCCGCACGGTTCACCGTTTCATAGATACCCGGCACCGACAGGCAACCTTCCTCACACTGGCTTACCCCGCTGCTGGCGATGATTTCAGGATTGATGAACACCTGCAACTGGTCGTGCGTCTCGGAAACATCCACCACGATGATACGTTCATGCACATCAACCTGGGTCGCCGCCAGACCCACCCCGGGTGCCGAGTACATGGTCTCAGCCATATTCCGCACCAGTTTGCGGATGGTTTCATCGACACGCACAACCGCCTTTGCGATTTTGTGCAGGCGCTCGTCGGGATATTGCAAAATTTTCAGTATCGCCATGTGTGGTCCGTAAATGCTTGCTAATTTAGTAGTCTGGATGCAGAATTTAATGAAGCGCGGCAACTTTGCGTGCCTTCAACTTTGACTCTGCCGGAGTTTCCATGCGCAAGATTATATCGCTGATTTGCCTTTTATTGCCTGTCCTGGCCGTTGCTGCCGAGCAGGCGCCCCCTCCGGATATGCTTTTGGATATTCGCAAAGATGCTCCGGATCGGCACATCGTGGTCAAGGGCGACAACTTGTGGGACATCTCAGGCAAATTCTTCAAGGATCCGTGGAAATGGCCCCATATCTGGGGCCTGAACAAGGACAGCATCAAAAACCCCCACTGGATCTATCCCGGTGACGTAATCTTTCTCGATCGCAACAGCGGCACATTGCGCATCGGCGAAGGTATCACGGCCACTGCCAGCGGGATCGTAAGCACGCCAGTCAGCGGTGTGGGGGAAACGGAAAGCATAGTCAGGCTGTCACCCGAGGTGCGCGAAATCCCAAGCACCCATGATGCCATCCGGAGCATCCCCTTCAGCGTCATCGGTCCTTTCCTGTCTCAGCCCCTGGTCATTGAGACTGGCACGCTGAAGGATGCTCCTGTATTGATTGGCGCCCGGGAAGGCCGAGTGGTACTCGGCAACGATGACGTCGCTTTTGCCAAAGGCGTACCTCCAGGCAAGGGCGATCAGTGGCAGATTTACCGTCCAGGCAAAACTTTTGTCGATCCGGATACCAACGAAGTGCTGGGTATTGAGGCCATTTATCTGGGCAACGCCGAAGTAACCCGCTTTGCCGATCCCAGCACCATCAGGATACACCACGCAGTCGAGGAAATCAGCGCGGGTGACCTTCTGGTTCAGCCTTCCTTCGAGGCCGAAAATACCTATCTGCCCCGTGCACCTGAAAGCAATATTTCCGCGAGTGTCATTTCAATATATGGCGGTGTATCGCAGGGCGGGCAGAACTCCATCGTCGCTTTGAGCAAAGGCCAGCGTGACGGGCTGGCAAACGGCAATGTGCTGGCGCTATATCGCAAAGGCGAAGAGATTAAAAGTGGGGGCAAACGATACACGCTACCGGATGAGCGTTATGGCCTGGTGTTCGTGTTCCGTGTTTTCCACAAAGTTTCATATGGCCTGGTGATGCAGACTAAACTGCCGGTGCAACTTCTGGATCACGCCAACACCCCATAAGCCGATGACAGACGCAGGTTCGCTCAAGTCCTGGCTGGCACTGAGCCTGACCCGGGGCTTGGGCGGTGAAAGCGCGCGGCGCCTGTTAATGGAATTCGGTTCCCCGGAGGCGATCTTTGCAGCATCCACCGGCTCGCTCAAGGCTGTCGTCAAGCCCGACATCGCCGCCGAAATCAGCAAGGTCATACCGGAAGATATAGCTGCCCCTGCCATTGCCTGGCTGGAAGATCCCAACAATCACATCATTACCCTCGCCGACAGCGACTACCCCCAGGCACTGCTGAATATTCCCGATCCACCCTTGTTATTGTATGTGAAAGGGCGGCCGGACCTGCTCAACCGGCTCGCCCTGGCCGTGGTCGGGAGCCGCAACGCCACGCCTCAAGGCATCAACAACGCCGAGGCCCTTTCCAGATCACTGAGTGATTCCGGACTGTGCATCGTCAGCGGCATGGCACACGGCATTGATGCCGCCGCGCACTGGGGTGCGCTGCGCGGGCAGGGTGGCAGCATTGCAGTGGTCGGCACGGGGCTGGATAAAGTCTATCCCTCTGCCAATCGCGATCTCGCCCACGCGCTCGCGCAGCAAGGGGCGCTGGTCTCGGAATTCCCGCTCGGCACACCGCCCTTGGCCGCCAACTTCCCGCGCCGCAACCGCCTGATCAGCGGCATGAGTCTCGGTTGTCTGGTGGTGGAAGCCTCGCTGCAAAGCGGTTCGCTGATCACTGCACGACTGGCTCTGGAACAGGGTAGGGACGTGTTCGCCATTCCCGGTTCGATACACGCACCGCAAAGCAAAGGTTGCCACGCCTTGCTCAAGCAGGGGGCCAAACTCGTCGAGACCGCTCAGGATATTCTTGAAGAGCTGGGTGGTTCGCTTCACTCCCATGCACAACCGGCGGGCCCGCGAGACACTGATTCAGGAGGGCGGGACTCCTTGTTGCTCGAACACATCGGCTTCGATCCGGTGGATCTGGATACGCTCAGGGTGCGCAGCGGCTTGACGGTAGCCGAGCTATCCGCCATGCTGTTGTCACTCGAACTCGGCGGCCTCATCTGTGTGTTACCCGGCAACCTGTATCAACGAATTCATTAACTCACTGCGCAAACCATGTTTGAAATTCTGATCTACTTGTTTGAAAGTTATTTTGATGCGGGCAGTTATCCCGAGCCGGACAAGCTATCGCGCAAACTATCAGCCGCCGGTTTTGAAGGCGATGAGATCAGCGAAGCGTTGACCTGGTTGTCCGCGTTGCAGGAGCAAAATCCCGACAGCTATCCCGCAAGCCTCGAGCATACCGGGCAGCGTCATTTCGCCGAGTTGGAATTGCAATTCATCTGCGATGAAGCGCGCCAGTTCCTGCTGTTTGCCGAGCAGCAGCACCTGATTTCCGCGATCGAACGTGAAATGACCATAGACCGCTCGGTTGCCCTGAAACAGAAAAATCTCGGACTGGACAAGCTGAAGCTGATCATGCTGATGGTGCTGTGGAACCGCCATCAGGACCTTGACCCGCTGCTGGTCGAAGAACTGCTCACTCCGCTGCATTCCGCGCAACTTCATTGAACCCGATACCAGACGCATGGCAACCAATTTATTGATCGTCGAATCTCCGGCAAAAGCCAAAACGCTGCAAAAATATCTGGGCAAGGATTTCACGATACTTGCCTCGTATGGGCACGTGCGCGACCTGGTTCCCAAAACCGGCGCGGTCGATCCCGATCACGATTTTGCGATGAAATACGAAACCATCGCGCGCAACAGCAAGCATATGGATGCGATCGCCAAGGCCGCCGCCACGGCAGATCACATCTATCTGGCGCCCGACCCGGACCGTGAAGGCGAGGCGATCGCCTGGCATATTTCCGAATTGCTCAAGGCCAAGCGCGGCATGAAGAACAAGGACATGCGTCGCGTGGTGTTCTACGAGATCACCCAATCTGCAGTGCGCGAAGCGGTCGCCAACCCCCGCGAAATTTCCCAGCCACTGGTGAATGCACAGCAGGCCCGGCGCGCACTTGATTATCTGGTCGGCTTCAATCTGTCGCCCCTGCTGTGGCGCAAGATCCGCCCGGGACTTTCGGCGGGGCGCGTGCAAAGTCCGGCGCTGCGCATGATCGTCGAACGCGAACTGGAAATCGAGGCGTTCAAGAGCCAGGAATACTGGAGCGTGCATCTCGACACGAACAAGGATCACCTGCCGTTCACCGCCAAGCTGTTCCAGTATCAAGGCAAGAAAATCGAACAGCTCAGCATCGGCAGCCAGGCCGAATACGACGCGATCCACGCCAAACTCAGCGACGCCAAGCTGCCGCCCAAGGTGGTGCGCGTCGAGAAAAAAGCCAAGCAGCGCTATGCCGCCGCCCCTTTCACCACTTCGACGCTGCAGCAGGAAGCGGTGCGCAAGCTGGGCATGACCGCAGATCGCACGATGCGCACCGCGCAGTCGCTGTATGAGGGCGTGGACATCGGCGGCCAGACCGTCGGCCTGATCTCTTACATGCGTACCGACTCGGTGTCGCTGGCAAAGGAAGCCGTGCAGGAGATTCGCGATTACATCAGGGATAATTTTTCGTCGGAATATTTGCCGGCCACACAGCCGGCTTACAAGAGCAAGACCAAGAACGCCCAGGAATCGCACGAGGCGATACGCCCGACCTCGATCGCACGCACGCCGGACAGCATGCGCAGCCATCTGACCGCCGATCAGGCGCGCCTCTACGAGATGGTCTGGAAGCGCACGCTGGCCTGCCAGATGACGCCGGCACGATTTGACACCGTCAGTGTGGACATCCGCCTGGGCGGCGACACAACATTTTTCCGCGCCAACGGCCAGGTGCTGGTGTTCCCCGGCTTCATCGGCGTGTACATGGAAGACGTGGACGATGCGACCGAAGAGGAGGGTGGCAAGTTGCCGCCGCTGGCCGAGGGCGATGTGCTGCCTGTCGACAAATTGTACGGCGAGCAGCACTTCACCCAGCCACCGCCGCGTTACACCGAAGCCAGCCTGGTCAAGTCGCTGGAAGAACACGGCATTGGCCGGCCGTCCACTTACGCCACCATCATCTCCACGCTGCAGGCCCGCGAATACGCCGTACTGGACAAGAAGCGCTTCATGCCGACCGATGTCGGCCGTGTCGTCACGCGATTCCTCACCGATCATTTCACCCGCTATGTGGATTACGGTTTTACCGCCCACCTCGAGGACGAACTGGACGAGGTGTCCGAAGGAAAACGCGACTGGATAGGCGTGATGGGCGAGTTCTGGAAAGGCTTCTCCAAGTTGATCAAGGAAAAGGCCGACATCGACCGCCCGGTGGAACTGATCAACGAGGCCTGCCCGGAATGCGGCAGGCCGCTCGCCAAAAAGCTCAGCCGCTACGGCAGCTTCATCAGTTGCACAAACTATCCGGAGTGCAAATACAAGCGCAGCATCAGCGGCGAATCACAGGACGATGCCTCGGCAAGAGTGGAGCTGGGCGCGCATCCGGACACCAACCAACCGGTGCTGTTGCTGCGCGGGCCCTACGGCCACTATGTGCAACTGGGTGAAGCCGTCAAGGAAGACAAGGTCAAACCCAAGCGCGTGTCATGGCCGAAAGAGATGCCGCTGGAACAGGCCGATCTGGCCAGCGCGCTCAAGCTGCTGGCGCTGCCGCGCGAGCTGGGCGCTCATCCCGGGACCGGCAAGAAAGTCATCGTCAACATCGGACGCTTCGGTCCCTACATCGGCCACGACGGCAAATTCAAGTCCATCCCGCGCACGGACAGCATCTTCGACATCAGCCTAGAACGGGCAGCGGAATTGCTGGCGCAGGCGCGCGATGGCGGCGCAACGGTATTGCGCGTGCTGGGTGATCACCCTGACGACAAGGCCAGCGTGGAAATCTGCAGCGGACGTTACGGCCCCTATGCCCGCCACGGCAAGATCAATGCAACCCTGCCCAAGGGCGTGTCGCCGGACGACATCACACTGGATGAAGCGCTGGAACTGATCGCGGCCAAGGCGGCGAAAGGGCCAACCAGCAAAAAACCCGCGGCCAAAGCTGCCAAAGCAAAAACCGCCAAGGCAAAGGCAACCCCCAAGGAAACAAAGGCCAAGACGGCCAAGCCCAAGGCTGTAAGCACCAAAGCCGTAACCACCAAAGCGAGGTCCGCTGCAAAAGCAGCAAAACCTGTTGCCGAAAAAGTCGCCGTCGCCAAGGCGAAAAAACCGGCAACCAGGAAGGTTGCCGCAAAGAAAACCAAAAGCAAGCCCTAGATTCTGCCGGCCCGGGGCAGGCAGTGTTACTGGCTGCCCTGATTTGCCAATCTAAGTTGCCAGGTCGCGTGGCAAGCCACGCACTTTGTCAGCACGCCGGATGTCATCTTCAGAATCTCTGCCGGTGGCCGGCCTTTTTCAGCGGCGGTGGCGATGTCATCCATGTCACGGTGCACGCTCATGCCCAGCCTCTTGAGCCCCAGCGGAAGCTTTGCCATCAACGCCGGGCTGGCATCAACCGTAACTGCCATGCCAGCCGCACGCGCTGCCTGACTGATGTGCTGCATGTCGCCATTATTTACCCCATCCAGAATGCCCTGGGTGGCGGCCAGCATGCCGCGCATTTCGGACAGTATCAAGTCGCGCTCTCCGGCTTGCAATACCACCGCGGTTCGGCCATCGTTTCCGGCAACCGTGTTGCCACGGATGAAAAACCACGCGAATACGGCAACTGTAGCGAGCCAGACCAGCAAAGCAATTAGAGCAAGTTTGTTCGATTTCATATCAAGTCCTCATTTGGTAATCAAGAGCGCGCGTTGCATCAAAATACCCCGCTGAGCTTTCAGGCAACACCAATCACATAAATTCATTCCAGAGCGTCAGTGCGCCTCGTCCCAGTTCCTGCCCTCGCCCAGCTCCACCAACAGCGGCACTTGCAGTTCGGCGACACCGCACATCAGCCTCGGCAGCATTTCCTTGACCAGATGCAGTTCTTCCTCCGGCACTTCCAGCACCAGTTCGTCATGCACCTGCATGATCAATCGGCTCTTCAATTTTTCTGTCGGGTGCCCGGCCAAAAGTTTTTCGGATTCCAGCCAGTGCTGCACCCTGATCATCGCCAGTTTGATCAGATCTGCCGCGGTGCCCTGCATGGGCGCGTTGATCGCGGCGCGTTCCGCACCCTGGCGGCGCATGCCGTTGCTGCTGTTGATCTCCGGCAACCACAGTCGGCGGCCGAACACGGTCTCGACATAGCCCTGCTGCTTGGCCTGTACCCTTGTGCTGTCCATGTAGTTCTTTACCCCGGGATAGCGCGCAAAGTAGCGGTCGATGTAGGCGGTCGCCGCACTGCGTTCGATGCCCAACTGTTTGGCCAGGCCGAATGCGGACATGCCGTAGATCAGGCCGAAGTTGATGACCTTGGCATAGCGGCGCTGCTCGCCGCTGACTTCGGCTGGCGCAACCATGAATATCTCGGCGGCAGTGGCGCGGTGAATATCCTCGTTGTTGGCGAATGCCGCGAGCAATCCCGCGTCGCCGGACAAGTGCGCCATGATGCGCAATTCGATCTGCGAATAATCTGCCGACACGATGCGCGAACCCCGCGGCGCGATGAATGCTTCGCGGATGCGCCGGCCTTCCGCGCTGCGTATCGGGATGTTCTGCAAGTTCGGATCATTCGAGGCCAAACGCCCGGTGACTGCAACCGCCTGCGAATAACTGGTATGCACGCGGCCGGTCGCACGATCGACCGACAGCGGCAATTTATCAGTATAGGTTGATTTCAGTTTCGCCATGCCGCGATATTCCAGCAGGATCTTCGGCAGCGGGTAATCGAGCGCGAGTTCCTGCAATACTTCTTCGTCGGTGGAGGGTGTGCCGCTCGGCGTTTTTTTGACCACCGGCAGGCCGAGCTTGTCGAACAATATCTCCTGTATCTGCTTGGGTGAATTCAGGTTGAACGGCTGCCCGGCAGTTTCGTGCGCCCTGGCTTCAAGAGCGACCAGTTTTTCGCCCAGTTCGCGGCTCTGTATCTGCAGCAGCGCGCAATCGAGCAGCACGCCGTTGCGCTCCATTGTGTAGAGCACGTGCATGCTGGGCATTTCGATGTCGCGATACACATGAAGCAAACCGCTGTGCAGCGCTATCTGCGGAAGCAGGTTCTGGTGCAGTTGCAGCGTGATGTCGGCATCTTCGGCGGCATAGTGCGTGGCGGTGGCGATATCCACCTGGTCGAAGCAGATCTGTTTCGCGCCTTTGCCCGCCACGTCGGCGAAGCTGATGGTTTTCACGTTGAGATGACGCAGCGCGAGATTGTCCATGTCATGCGGCTTGTGGCTTTCCAGCACATAGGATTGCAGCAGTGTGTCGTCGTGTATGCCCGCAAGCCGGATGCCGTGATTGGCAAAGATATGCATATCGTATTTCAGGTTCTGCCCGAGCTTCTTGTGCTGCGCGCTTTCAAGCCACGGTTTCAATATTTTCAGCGCGTGTTCGCGGTTAAGCTGATCCGGCGCGCCCGGATAAATATGCGCCAGAGGCAGATAGGCGGCCTGATGAGGCGTGATCGCGAACGACATGCCGACCAGTTGCGCGTTCATCATGTCCAGTCCGGTGGTCTCGGTATCCACGCAGACCAGCTCGGCGGAAAGCATCCTTTCCAGCCACGCGTTCAGCTGCGCCTCGGTCAGTATCGTTTCGTAGCGCGCGCTGTCGGTGCGGGCGGGCGGATCGCCGGACAAATCATTGTTGTGAAAAATCCTGCCCTCTTCCTGCAAGGGGGACGCCGCGTGGTTCCCAACGGCTTCACCAAAGATACGCAGTCCACTAGGGGATAAATCCCCTGTGGAACTGACAGCGCCGTTGACCTCGCGCAGCCAGGTCTTGAATTCGAAATGTTCGTACAGGTTGCGCAACTGTTCCTTGTCCGGCTGTGGCGGAACCAGTTCGCTGTAAGTCTTCGGCAGCTCCACATCGCATTTCACCGTGACCAGGCGGCGCGCCTGCGGCAGCCAGTCCAGCGCCTTGCGCAGGTTCTCGCCGACCACGCCGCCGATCTCGCCGGCGTGCTGCACCAGGTTGTCCAGCGTGCCGTATTGGGCTAGCCATTTCACCGCGGTCTTCGGCCCGACCTTCTCGACGCCCGGCACGTTGTCCACCGGGTCGCCAACCAGCGCCAGGTAATCGACGATACGCTCCGGCGGCACGCCGAATTTGGCGTTGACGCCGGCGATATCCAGCGTCTCGTTGCTCATCGTGTTGATCAGGGTAACCCTCTCGTTCACCAGTTGCGCAAGGTCCTTGTCGCCGGTGGCGATCACGCAGCGTATGCCGTCTTGTGCCTGTTGCGCCAGCGTGCCGATCACATCGTCCGCCTCCACGCCGTCCAGCATCAGGATGTTCCAGCCGGACGCGGCGACAGCCTGGTGCAGCGGTTCTATCTGCCGCACCAGGTCCGCCGGCATGGGGGGGCGATGCGCCTTGTAATCCGGGTACCAGTCATCGCGGAAGGTTTTGCCTTTTGCATCGAATACGCACGCGCTATAATCCGCCGGGTAATCATTGCGCAAGCGGCGCAGCATGTTGAGCACACCGTAGATCGCGCCGGTGGGTTCGCCGTGGCGGTTGCGCAAATCCGGCATCGCATGGAACGCGCGATACAGGAATGACGAGCCGTCTACCAGCAGCATTGTTTTGGAGAAACTCGCTTCGTTTGATTTCATTTTTATCTATGATTGTTTGGGGAACTGCATGAATATACCGACCAAACTGCCCAAATCCGTGGTACCGGAAGGGTGGAATTCAAAAGAAGCCTGGCGCGTGTTCGGTATTATGTCAGAGTTTGTTTCTGCCACCGACCGGCTTACCCAGATCCATCCCGCCGTGAGCATTTTCGGCAGCGCGCGCACCAAACCGGACCAACCCTATTACAAACTTACCGAGGAAATTGCACGCCTGCTCTCGGATGCCGGATTCTCGGTCATTTCAGGCGGCGGTCCGGGCATCATGGAGGCCGCCAACAAGGGCGCGTTCTACGGAAAATCCCCCAGCGTCGGCCTGAATATACAGCTGCCGCACGAACAGGTCGGAAACTCGTACCAGAATATCAGCCAGACCTTCCAGCACTTTTTTGCCCGCAAGGTCATGTTCGTAAAATTCGCCAGCGCTTACGTCGTGATGCCCGGCGGCTTCGGCACGCTGGACGAATTGATGGAAGCGCTGACTCTGGTGCAAACCGGGAAAACGCGTCGCATGCCCATCATACTGGTGGGCAGCCAATTCTGGGGCGGGATGCTGGAATGGTTCCGCACCGCGTTGCTGGATGAAAAAGTCATCAGCCCCGAAGATATGGATTTGATCCAGCTTATCGACGAACCCAAGGACGTAGTAAGCGCCATTTTCAAGCATTACGAAACACGCGGCTTCGAGCCCACCGAAGCGGAACGCGAAAAACAGCTTTATTTGTAATAGTTGAAGCCAGATAATAAGCATCAAACGGGAATGACTTAAGCACGCAAATTCCGGTCACAGATGCAGAAAGCTGTTTGGTTGAGCCCCGGGACTTGAACAAAGACATCGCTGGCATGAAGCGGCCACGCGGCTGGAGTACCGGCTAGGGGGAATCCGTGCAGCGACTCGCGCAGACACGCGCCGCATCGGTTAAAATACACACGTCCAATACTATGCATTCCACCACATGGCAAACTTTCCGATGCGCTCAATATTACTGTTGCTGCTAAGCGGCCTGTCGCTTTGCGCATTCGCCGCAAAACCGGAACCGAACAATCTCGAGCCCCTGCCTCCCCCCCCGCAATGGATAGTGGTGATGAAAATGCGCCCGAGGTGACCATCATCAAAAAAACCGACCAGATCGTCGAGGAATATCGCTTGGGAGGCAAACTGTACATGATCAAGATCACACCCAAGATCGGTTCACCTTACTACCTGGTGGATGACATGGGCGACGGCAAGTTTACGCGGATGGAAGGCCTGAATGCGGGATTCAGACCGCCGCGTTGGGTCATACACCGCTTTTAGGCATGGCGGTTTTCACCAGCGTCTCGGAGGCGGAACTCACAGTTTGGCTGGGCGATTATTCGCTGGGCCGGCTTCTTGAATTGCAGGGTATTTCTTCCGGCATAGAGAACACCAATTATTTCGTGACGACGACCAATGGTCGTTTTGTGCTCACCTTGTTCGAGAAGCTCGGTCCAGACGAACTGCCTTTCTACCTGAATCTGATGGCACATCTGGCACGCCACGGCATTCCCTGCCCCAATCCGGTGGCGAATCGACACAATCAATTTTTGGGCACAATCAAAGACAAGCCCGCCTGCATCGTCAGCCGTTTGAACGGAAAATCCACCGCGTCCCCAAGCAGCGAACAATGTGTAGTCATCGGTGCGATGCTGGGGCAAATGCACATCGCCGGTCAAAGTTTCTCGCAGGTCATGCCGAATCCGCGCGGTGCGGCATGGCTTGCGGCAACTGCCCCGCAGGTGCGGCCGTTTCTTGACGCGCAGCAGGCCGTCTTGCTCGAAAACGAAGTCGCCTTGCACGGACGGCAGAATTTTGCACAGTTGCCCCAGGGGGTGATTCATGCCGACCTGTTTCGCGACAATGTTCTGCTGGAAGGCGACCGGGTCGGCGGCTTGATCGATTTTTATTTCGCCTGCAGCGATGCACTACTCTACGATGTGGCCATAACTGTCAACGATTGGTGCATGCATGCCGGCGGCGCGCTGGATGAAACCAGAACTGTGGCGTTGCTGCGCGCATACCACGCAGTGCGCCCGCTGCTGGACACTGAACGCGAAGCGTGGCCGTTGATGCTACGTCTCGCCGCCCTGCGCTTCTGGCTATCGCGTCTGTTTGACAAATTTCTGCCGCGCGACGGTGAGCTGATCCACGCCCACGACCCGCTCCATTTCGAACGCATTTTGAAAAATCATATCGCATCAGAATCGGCCGTTTGGCTGTAAAGGGGAAACAATGGAACCAAAACGACTGCGCAGCATTCAAGGCTGGGAATGGATCAAACAAGGTTACCGCTTGTTTATGAAAACGCCGCTGCTGTGGATCGTGCTGTTGTCTATCTGTGTGGTCGCGGCAGTGGCAACGTCCAACATTCCCGTTCTCGGCCAGCCACTGGTGAGCCTGCTGATGCCGGTAGTGCTGGCGGGTTTGATGGCCGGCTGCCGATCACTGGAACAGGGCGAAGAACTCGAGCTGGCGCACTTGTTCAGCGGCTTCAAACAACATACTTCGCATCTGGTCACGCTGGGCGGCATTGCGCTGGTCAGCCAGTACCTGATCCTCGGGGCAATGATGATGGTCGGCGGTGCAACGCTGGTCGGCATCCTGATGAGTGACCAGCCGGATAAGGATCCGAACCTGATGATGCAGTCTTTCGCGGGAGCGGGATTTGCGATGTTGCTGGGTATCGTGCTGTTCAGCTTGCTGATGATGGCGATGCAGTTCGCGCCGATACTGGTGTTCTTTCGCGGCGTCGCGCCCGTACAGGCAATGAAACTCAGCTTGCGGGCTTTTCTCAACAACGCCGGGGCCATGCTGGTATACGGGATGACGTTCCTGTTTTTGGCGATACTCGCCAGTATTCCGATGATGCTCGGCTGGCTGGTGCTGTTGCCGCTGGCATTCACCTCGCTGTATGCCAGTTACAACGATATTTTTCCCGCCGCCGGGGAAGAACAGCCGACCGCCAATGTGAACAACGCTTTTACGCCGGGCAAGGATACGCTCTAGTCAACCGGGGTCAGCTTGGCGTATTCCAGCGCCAGCCACTTCACGCCGGCCTTGCGAAAGTTCACCTGCACGCGCGCATCCGCACCGCTGCCCTCAAGGTTGACGATCATGCCCTCGCCGAATTTGGTATGGAATACCGCCTGGCCGCTGCGCCAGATGGAAGCGGGGGCGGAACCTTGCACCGGCGGGGCAGGCGGCGCATCGCGTTGCGGCGTGAATGACCGGGCAAAAGCGCTGCGTTGTGCAACCCTGGGCGTGATCCAGTGCAGCAGATTTTCCGGCAGCTCGCGCAAAAAACTCGATGCCATGCCGTAGCTCACCTGACCATGCAGCATGCGGCTTTGCGCAAAGCTCAGGTAAAGGCGGCGACGGGCGCGGGTGATCGCGACATACATCAGGCGGCGTTCTTCATCCAGCCCCCCATCCACATTCTGGCTGTTCTGGTGCGGGAACAAACCCTCTTCCAGGCCGGTGACAAACACGGTGTGGAACTCCAGGCCCTTTGCGGCATGCACGGTCATCAGGTGCAGCGCATCGTCCTGGTCGCCCGCCTGGTGTTCGCCCGCCTCCAGCGAGGCGTGGGAAAGAAAGGCGGTCAGGCTGTCGTCCTCGTTTTCGTGCACAAACAGCGTGGCCGCGTTGACCAATTCGTTCAGGTTCTCCAGCCGTTCTTCCGCTTCGCGTTTCTTGGCACCGGTCTCGTTCCGGTAATGCGCGATCAGGCCGCTGTGTTCCAGCACATGATCCATAATCTCGGGGAGCGGCAACTCCCGCGTCGCGCTGCGCAACGATTCGATCAACGCAACGAAAGCCGTTACCTTGCCGCCTGCGCGCGCCACATCCCGCGACACGTTACCGGAAGAACTACTAGCCATTCGACTAGGCGAGCCAACTACACCCGCCAAGTCGCTGGTTATGGCGGAGCCAGCCGATTGCGGGAGCGGGTGTGAGGCGGCTTCTCCCGCCCCGGATGCTTCGCAACGCCGTGTCAAAGCCGCCGCAGCGTCCCACAACGTAGTATTGTTTTGTTTCGCCGCTTCCTGCAACTGCTCGATGCTGCGCGCGCCTATACCGCGCGTCGGGAAGTTGATGATGCGCAGCAGCGCGTTGTCATCGCCGGTGTTTTCCATCAGGCGCAGGTAAGCCAGCGCGTGCTTGATCTCCTGCCTCTCGAAAAAGCGCAAGCCGCCATACACGCGGTATGACAATCCGGCGGAAACCAGCGCGTGCTCGAGCACCCGCGACTGCGCATTGGAACGATACAGCAGCGCGATTTCCTTGAGATTGACGCCCTCCGATTTCAGCAGTTGTATCTCGCTGACGATGAAACCGGCCTCTTCCACGTCGGTCGGCGCCTCATACACGCGCAACAGTTCGCCGCCGTTTTCAGCGGTCCAGAGATTCTTGCCGAGACGACTGCGGTTGTTGCTGATCAGTGCGTTGGCGGCATCGAGGATGTTGCCGTGCGAACGGTAGTTCTGCTCCAGCTTGATGATATTTTCAACATGAAAATCGCGCGTCAGTTCCTGCATGTTGCCGACGTGCGCGCCCCGGAATGCATAGATAGACTGGTCGTCGTCACCCACCG
>LSLI01000058.1 GCA_001577345.1 Candidatus Gallionella acididurans | reverse complement strand
TCCTTGAGCAGCTTCAGCGAGTGCGCGTAATCCGCGCCGGGGCGCGCCAGCTTGTACAGGCGCGGCACGGTCTCCAGGTTGTGGTTCAGCACATCGGGCAGGCTGGCGGATAGCGCGTCCAGCGCCTCGTCCAGGCGGCCGCGAAAATCAGGTACCAGGATTTCCAGGCGAGTCGCGGGCGAGCCGTCGCGTATCGCAGTAAGGCAATCGGCGAAATGCCGCGCGCCGCCGTCGCGCAGATCGTCCCGGTCCACGCTGGTGATGACCACGTATTTGAGCTTGAGCAAGCCGATCGAGCGCGCCAGATTGGCCGGTTCGTTCGCATCCGGCGCCAGCGGCTTGCCGTGCGCCACGTCGCAGAACGGGCAGCGCCGCGTGCATAAATCGCCGAGGATCATGAAGGTCGCCGTGCCCTTGCCGAAGCACTCGCCGATGTTCGGGCAGGAGGCCTCCTCGCACACCGTGTGCAGATTGTGCTCGCGCAGCATGCGTTTCACGTCGTGATAGCCCTGGCCGCTGCCGGACTTCACGCGTATCCATTCCGGTTTGCGCAGGCGTTCCTGCAATGGCACGATCTTGATCGGGTTGCGCGCGGTCTTTTCTTTTCCGGTTTGCTTCGCGGCGGCGCCTGTTTGTTGCTCGATGTTGCTCATAAATACCTTTGGTTTTTGTCAGGAGATTATTTCCAGCACTGCATTCTAATTTTACAGGTTTGTGACTATGCGTAGGACAATGGGGAAGTGTAGTGCCATCCGCCGTATGAAGAATCAATTGGGTTCCGACCCAGTGATCTTAATCAAAGCTTCACCTGCACAAATTTTCCCTTGCCACTAAAGTTCCATTTCACCTGAAACGCAGCGCCATCTTCGATACCACCCGCCTGCTCGATAATGCGCGGCCACCATTTAACGAGGTTGTGGGCCTTCTCCCAGAACTTATGATCCGACCAAGATTTGTCCAAAAAAAACACCAGCAAACCAGCTTGGCGCAAAGCCTCACGCTCCAAGCCTTTGTTTAGGTTGTCGTGCGTAACAACGATCCAGCCTCCCTCTTCCGATAAGCTGCCAATCCAATCGGTGTCAGGCGTATCGGCAGCAAACCGATCCTTTAGATGAAAAACCTCGTGATTTTCTGGTTTTGAAAGTTCGCGCAGCGCATGCGCGAGGGCTGGAGGAAGATTGTTGTCAACAAGAAACTTCACGCAGCCAGTCGTTCTTCAAAGCGAATCGCCGCATCTACCGAGCTGACTGGCACCTCATACAGCTTGGCTACATATTGCTTGTTTTTCTCAGCTTTGAAAGCATCGTAAAGAGTTGAAGTCCTGACGCTTCCATTTGTAACAATAGGCTTACCAAAAGCAATGGTCGGGTCAAGCACAACAGCTTTGCTACGCGGCAACGGATACCAATGCGAAGCAAGCTCGTCATTCCCAAACTCAATCCCACGATAAAGCGATGGCTCAATGATTTTGGTAAATGCGAACTGCCTTTTCGCCAGATCGAGCAATTCCGTTTCGCCAGCTTCTTCCAACGCGGTGGCAAAAATTGTCCGACCATCTGTCTGAAAACGTTTACACGTAAAAGGATAAGGGTGGTTAAACAACCCCCTTGCTTGTTCACTAGCGATACGAATGGTCTGCAAGCTAACACCGTGTTTGCGGAATGCCTGGACAAAGCGCACCTCAAGCAAATCATGGAAACTGATGCCTTCAACCTCAGACTCGGCCAATTCGGTTTTCCATAGAGGCGCGCTCTTTACGCGCTCATCGGAGCCACTGGCTTTATGCGCATAGCCATTCAGCCAACGGCGCAACTCCTGCGGCGTGGCATTCGTAAGTCTGGAAGCTTCCTGGAAAGTATAGAGACCAACACTAATCAAATTCATTTGGCCTCCCCAGAGTAGATTTATTCATTGAACTGCCCCAAGCGAAGAGAGGCAGACTGACCAGCAAAACCACCTGATTTTCGATGGCCTCAGGGCGCAATTCTACAGCGCCCCACTGCCTCTATCAAGAAAGTTTTACACCGCTTGTGAACGCCCTTGCCAGCAGCGCATCGAAGGTGGCTTGCGCCTTGGCGGTGGCGGCGGACTGTTGGGATTGGATGGATTGGATCATCGCCGATTTCTCGGCAAATTCCTTCTGGATCGTGTATGGCGCTATCGGTAAAGTGAGCTGAAAGAGTTGCCTTGGGAGATATTACGCATTGATGCACTGGTGCCCGATGAGAACTTGCCCAGCTCTCTCCGAACATCATTGGACTGAAAAAGTGCGTGCATGTATGTCGACTCCACTGGTTCATTCCAGACGAAGCGCCACAACTTATCCGGTAGCAGTGTCTTGCCGTCCGTCCTTTCAACGATAGCTGTTGCGCCAACCAATTCTTCGGTGTTGGCGCGGGAAAATAGCATGTCGCCTGCCCTAACAATGTGCGAAGCAGGTGGACTATACCCATCTGGACTTGGCTTGCTCTCGGATTCCCGATAGACCCCGGATGTGACTGCGCTGACTTTCAAAATGCGATAGGGTGAACCTCCCTCGGAGCCTGCCTGTATATTCTTGCCTCCTACAAAGCGGCTGACGAAATCAGATACTTTCCGCACCGGCCACCCCTTCGGATTCGTCGCGGGGTCGCCGAACATGTCGAGGAACAGCGCGGGGATGAGTTCGGCGGCTTTCTTCTTGGCATCGTGCCGCAGCCGCACGATGCCCTCGGCGCGGGAGAGAATATCCACGATGCGGTGTTGCTCTTCGAGAGGAGGCACAGGAACCAAAGCGGATGCGAGAAACGCAGTCGGCACACGTTGTTGCCCAGCAGTTCCTGTGAAGTTTCGCTTAGCCTCAGTGCGAAAGTGTGGCTGCCGAACAAAATAAAATAACCAGTCCGGCAACACTTCGCCATTGCTTCTGAGAACATGGAACTCGGTTGAACCGAAGCCTAATCCTCCGATCAAACTTCTGGCAATTGCCGCCTTTCCGTTTTCCATGCACGGGGTAATCTTGGCGAACAGCACATCATTGTCCATGAAGTGCGTGTAGCCCTTCTTCACCTCTGCAAATGTGCGAACTTGGCTATCAGCAATAGAGCCCGATATTTCATCAACAGCGGCCATAGGAACGAACGAGATAGCCCTGTCGTCTGAAATACCGTGACCACGAGGCAAACGCGGATTGACTACGCATACCTCTTCGATTGCCTTCAACGGCCATCGGCTCATGCAGCCTGCTCCGCCAACACCACCCGCAACGCTTCCACTTCTTCGGCAATCTCCACTTCAATCGCCGCCAACTCATCCAGTAATTCGCGCGGGTCGCGATGCTCAACGGCAGTCTGGCTCATCGGGCGATAGCGTCCGGCGGAGAGGTTGAAATCGTTAGCGCGGATTTCTTCTGCACTGGCGAACCATGCCTTGTGCGGCCATTCTGCTTTTGGATCGCGCGCCTGCCATTGCTGCCATCCTTCTTCGCGGCTGCGGTAGGCGTTCAACAAGAGAGGAAGATCATCCGCTTCGATGGGCGTGTCGTGGTTGGCATCCAGTTTGTAGCCGTCGTTGTCGGCGTGCAGGAACAGCACGTGGTCGGTGCTGCCGCCTTTCTGGAAAAATAGCACGGAGGTCTTCACGCCGGAATACGGCTGAAACACGCCGCCGGGAAGCGAGAGCACTGTCTTCACACGGCAGTTTTCTATCAGTTGGCGGCGCAGCTCTTTGTGCGCGCCGGTGGAGCCGAACAGCACGCCTTCCGGCACGATGACGCCGCAGCGTCCGCCCCCCGCGCCTGTGCGTGGATTCGCTGGTGCGCGCAGACTGTCCATCATGTATTTTAGGAACAGCAGTTCGGTGGAGGTGCTGGTGCCAACCTTCACTTCGTCCACGATGCGGTCCTTGTCCACGCGCCCGGAGAACGGCGGGTTGGCGAGCACAACGTGGTAGCCTTCCTGCGGAAGACCCAGCTCGGTTTTGCGTTCGCTATCCTGCGAGGTGGTCAGCACGTTGCGTTGCAGGATGCGCACGTTGGGCAGGCCGCGCAGCGTGAGGTTCATCGTGGCGAGGCGCACCATCTTGGGGTCAACATCGTTGCCGTAGAAGGTGGCGTTCGATAGCGCCGAGACTTGCGCGGTGGAGAGTTTGTCGCCGTGGCCGCGCCTTTGTAGTTTGCCATCCAGTTCATCGTCATGGATCGCGCCGGGCGATGAATGGGCGAGACGAATGTGGTTGTAAGCAGCGACCAGAAAGCCCGCCGTGCCTGCTGCAGGATCGTAAATGGTTTCGCCGATTTTGGGATCGATCATCTCGACAATGGCGCGGATGATGTGGCGCGGGGTGCGGAACTGGCCGAGTTCGCCCGCCTGTTTGATCTGGCGCAGCACATGTTCGAACAGGTCGCCCTTGGTGTCGGAATCCGATTGATCGAGGTGCAGTCCATCAACCAGATTGACCACTTGGGCGAGCACGGTGGGTTCGTCGATGGAAAGACGCGCGCCGTGCATGAAGTTGTGTGCGGATTTTTCGCCCAGCTCGGCAAAGAAGGCAAACACTTCGTCACGCACAAAGCGCACCAGTGCTTCGCCGGATAAACCTTTCGCCCACACCGACCAGCGGAAGTAATCCTTGCTGATGCTCTTGATATTTTTCTCCGGCGCATTGAGCGGATTCTTCAACGTCCACTCGCCCGCGAACAGGCTCTCATAAGGTTGCTTAAGCACCTTGGTGCGCATCGCGTTTTCCTTGTCTATGCCTTCCACCAGATAGAAGAAGAACAGGAAGGAGAGTTGTTCGGCGTTAGCGACGGGATCGGGATAGCCGCCACCAAACAGGTAGTCGCGTATCTGGTCTATGGCCCGGCGCATCTCGGCGGTGAATGGCATGTTGTTCCTTGCTTAGTGCGCAGTCGGCTGATTGCCGCTACGTGTTTGGTTGTTGTCGTCGCTGCCGAACACGGCTGCATTGAGGCTTTCTATCAATGCTTCGAGGCGCTGTTCGTTTCCGAACACGCGCACCGCCTGACTGTATCCGCCCAGTTGCGAGAACGGATGAAAAGCAAAATGTCCGGAGGTAAATTCATCCATTGTTCCGGCGTTGGCGCGCAACTGGCTGCCTATCATGCGCAGCCAGCTTTCTTCGCCCGGATTAATTCTTCGACCCGGCTCGGGACAGGCTTGCTGCGCCAGCAACCATGCCTCAAAGCGCAAGCCAAGTTCGGCGGCTTTCAGTTCGAATGCCTCGGGGAAGACCATGTTGCCGTTTTCATCCACGGTGATCCATTCGCGGGTGGTCGGGTCAATGTGGTCGTTGATGTCCAATGCCAACAGACGGCGGGGCTCGTAGCGGCGTTTTTTCTTGGGCTCGGCAACGATGCCACCTGCGGCGTATACGTCATCATCGCCGTGGTAATCCGCCACACCGACAAAATCGAACATGGTGAACAGCGTCTTGTTCTGCGCCTTGCGCGTGCCGCGCCCGCGCATCTGCTGGTAAAGAATGGCCGAACGGGTGAAGCGCGCGAACACAAGATTTTTTACCTCGGGGCAATCGAAACCGGTATCGAGCATGTTGACCGATACCAGAATTTGCGGGAACTGTTCCTTCTTGAAGCGCTTGATCTTGGTCATGCCGTCCACCGTGTCGTCCGTCCCCATGCCGGACACCACATAGTCGGCATAGCGCACTTCGGGCGAGGATTTCTTGTCGGCAAAAATCTGATCGAACATCTGCGCCAGTGTTTCGGCATGGCGTTTGGTGACAGCGAACACGATGGTCTTGCCCAGCAACGGCTTGCGCACAATACCTTTGTCGATGTAGCCGTTGTCCATCACCGAACGGAATTCACGCACCATCGCGCGATTGCGCTCCGGGATCGTGAAACGACGCTCCAATGCTGACGGGTCGATGACAATCGGATCGGCATCCCTGAACAGCAATTCAAATTCGGTGCGCGTCTTTTCATCCATCGCCGACCAGTCGAGTTCGCTTTTCCTGACCTCAAAGCCACCTTCGGCTGCGGTCTTGACGGTCTGGGCTTTGTATATCTGGTAGGGCACGAGGTAGCCATCACTGATGGCATCTTTGAGTTTGTACGTGAAGGTGGGAGCTTCCACTTCGAAAAACCGCAATGTGTCTTTTACAAACGCCTTGTCCTCATCGTCACCCCCTTCTATTTCGGCAGCCACACAAGGCGTGGCAGTCAGGCCGATTTGCACACCATCGAAGTGTTTGAGAACGCCGCTCCATTGCCCGTAAATACTGCGGTGGCATTCGTCGGAGATCACCAGATCGAAATAGCCCGGCGAGTAATCGCCATAGATATTCACCATGCTTTGCAGCGTGGTGATCGTGATCAACTTTTCGTCCTGAAAGCGTCGGCCAGCACGCAACACATAGCAGGGATAATCCGGCAGATGTTCGGTGAAAGCATCCTCGGTTTGTTTCGCAAGCGGGATGCGATCCACCAGGAACAGCACACGGGTAATGGCGTTGGCTTCGAACAGCCGCTTGATGAAAGCTGCGGCGGTGCGGGTCTTGCCGGTGCCGGTTGCC
Source organism: Candidatus Gallionella acididurans (assembly GCA_001577345.1). Lineage (GTDB taxonomy): Bacteria > Pseudomonadota > Gammaproteobacteria > Burkholderiales > Gallionellaceae > Gallionella > Gallionella acididurans. The sequence continues at coordinate 13,227 of LSLI01000058.1, read as the reverse complement.
ATTTCGACCAACATCTTGCGGCGGCCTTGCAGGATTTCTTCGCACAGTATTTGTATGCAATTCTGCTGGTAATCGCGCCCGGCAATTCGTACATCTGTTTCCACGCTCAGTAAATCTCGCTTCACTTGTCGCGTGGCAAAGCGGCGTTCCAGATCATCCTGCTTGAAGAAGGTTTTTACCGGATGAGGATATGCAGCGCTTTGCCATTCCCAGAAACGCACTTCGTTGCCGTTGGTGAGGAAGATGTAGGGGATGTTCAACTGCTTGGCGTAGCTTTTCGCTTGCTCGGCAGCGTCGCCCGGATTCACTGAAAAGCGCTTGGCCTCGACGACCGCAATTGCCCGACCATGGCGGTCGCACAGCACATAGTCGGCGCGCGTACCGTCGTCGCAACTCACTTCATAGCGCACAGCATTCTGGTCCTGGGTATCCCAGCCCTGCGCGGCGAGTTGAGCGTCAATCAGGACACGCGAGAAGGCTTCATTCATCGTTCAGGTTGATCTGCGTCAGAAGGTTAAACAATGGGCGATTGATATAAAAATTCGTGCGCCCGATTTTCCTTTTTTCTACGAATCCGCTTGTCACCAGAGCATCGAGGTGTTTTGCCGCCGTGATCCGCGAAACGCCCAAGTCCTTTTCGACGAATTCGATCTTGGTATAGGGATAGCGGAACAAATTATTCAGCAACTCCTGGCTGTAAATCCTGGGCAACTCCTTGCGCAGCCGCTGCTTGGTGGCCTGCATCAGCTCGCGCAAATTCCTGATGAGCCGGATTTCGCTTCTGGCGGTGAGCGCCACGCCCTTAACGATGTAAACGCACCAGCCCACCCAGTCATGCGTTTCCCGCGTTGATTGCAGTAACCGATAATACTGGTCCTTGGTCGCAGTGATATAGCGGCTTAAATACAGCACCGGCAAATCCATCAAACCGTCGCGTTGCAGCATCAGCAAATTCAAAATGCGTCCGGTGCGGCCATTGCCGTCGTAAAACGGATGGATGCTCTCGAACTGATGGTGTGAAATCGCCATGCGCAGCAAGGGATCGAGCTCGTCATCCGCATGGATGAAGTCCACCAGTTGCGTCATCAGTCTTTCTATCAGCACCGCATCTTGCGGCGGCTCATAGACGACCGCTCCCGTCGTCTGATTTTTCAACACCGTCCCCGGCACTTTCCTGAAACCGGCATTGTTCTGCTCGACTTCCTCCTGCACTCGCAAGATCGTACTCATGCGGATCAAGCCGGAATTCACCACATCGGTAAATCCCACCTTCAAAGCAGCGATGTAGTTTTGCACCTCCTTGGCCGCAGGCGATGCCGAGCCGCTTTGGTCGTAAGCGTACAGCTCATCATGCGTAGTGATGATGTTCTCTATTTCGGAACTGTCTTTCGCTTCCTGAATGGCAAGCGTGTCCAGCAAAATGGCGCGATTGGGCAACGACTCGCACAAGCCCTTCAGCTCCGCCAGATGGCGGTGCGCTTCGGCCAGGCTCTGCCAGACCGCCTTGACTTCAAGGCTGGCGGGGCTGGGTATATCCAGTTCGGTCATGCTTACCCTTTGTTGAAACGTGATAAAAAATCGGGAATATCTTAACACGTCATCCGTAACGTGTATAAAAATCCTTGATTTCTTATCACGTCACCTGGGATATGTTCAAAAATCGGTGGTTTCTTGTCACGTCTGAACCATATCGAGGATGTCCTCGATATGGTTCAGGCCTGCTTCCGGCATCGAAACGCATGGCTTATTTTGGATGCTGCTTAGCCCCTAAATGCCGCTGTAGTCCGTGGACCAGATTCTGCGCCAATTCGGCTTGCAATTCATTGATCGAGGTGGTGATGCCGAGTTCGCAGGCCTGCGTGACGCGCAGCCCGGCGTAGCCGCACGGATTGATGTTGGCGAACGGGGTCAGGTCCATGTCCACATTGAAAGACAGGCCGTGATAGCAATAACCGTTCTTGATCTTCAAGCCGAGCGCCGCGATCTTCGCGTCGCCCACATACACGCCGGGCGCGTCCTCGCTGCCCTGTGCGGTCACGCCGTATTCGCCGAGCAGGTCGATCACGGCCTGTTCCATCAAGCGCACCAGCTCGCGCACGTTGATCTTCCAGCGGCGCAAGTCGAGCAGCAGGTAGGCGACGATCTGGCCGGGGCCGTGATAGGTGATCTGGCCGCCGCGGTCGATCTTTACCACCGGGATACTCGTGCCGTGCAGCAGGTGCTCGGGCTTGCCGGCGAGCCCCTGCGTGTAAACGGGCGGGTGCTGCACCAGCCATATCTCGTCGCGCGTCTCACTGGTGCGTTCGGCGGTGAAACGCTTCATCGCATCCCAGGTCGGCTGGTACTCGACCAATCCCAATGAACGGATGTGGACTGAGGGGTGATAACCAGCGACTTGGCTGGTGTTTGATTCCAGTCTAGTCGAATGGCTGGTAGTTCCATCAGGACTGGGGACTGAGTGCGGAGCGAGGAGCTTCGAGTCCCCAGTCCTCAGTCCTGAGTCCTTGCTTTTCATAGCACCATCACGATGGATGGATGATCGCACAAGTCCTGGTACAGCGCGTCGAGCTGTTCGCGCGAGGTGGCTTTCACGGTGCAGGTCAGGCTCAGGTAGCGAGCCGTTTTGCTGGCGCGCATTTCCATGCTGGCGGCGGCAAAGCCCGGGTCGTGTTTGGTGACCACTTCCAGCACGGCTTGTGCGAAGCCGGCTTGCTGCAGGCCGAAAATCTTGATCGGAAAGTCGCAGGGATATTCGATCAGGCTGGTTTGCAGTTCATGTTCCGGCAACTTGTGCACGGGGAACTCATCTTCAGGTTTGTCGTTCATGCGCGCATCACCTTTTGTTTGTATTCCTGATACAGATTATTCAACCGGGCGAACATCGCGCCGGGCTTGCCGCTGCCGACCGGTTTGCCGTCCAGTTGCGTGATCGCCAGCACCTCTTTGGTGGATGAGGTGAGCAGAAGTTCGTCCGCGGCGAAAACTTCGGTGACGGTTATCCTGCGCACTTCATGCGGGATGTCGTTTGCGGCGGCGATTTCCAGGATCACGTCGTAAGTGATGCCGGGCAGCATCAAATTGTCCTTGGGTGGTGCGAACAGCTTGCCGCTCTTTACAACAAAGATGTTGCTGGCCGCGCCCTCGGTCATGAACCCATCGCTCATGAATAAGCGCTCGTTGTTTGATCCGGGGCGTATCAGTATCGTCTCGGTGCAGCCCGCATCCACCGCCATCTGGCGCAGCAATACGTTGGGCAGCAGCGAGATGGCCTTGATGTCGCAGCGCAGCCAGCGGTTATCCGGTGCGGTTACCGCGCTCACGCCGCTTTGCAGCAGCGCGGCGGGAGGCGGCAGCGGGCTGCTCATCATGAACACCGTCGGCTTGACCGGCGGATTGGGAAAGGCGTGATCGCGTTTTGCCGCGCCTCGCGTGATGTGCAGGTACAGGTATTGGTCCTGTGCCTCGCCGTGCGCGATGAGCTGCTCGATGATGGCGGCCCACTCGCCATGGCTGTGGGGGTTGGCCAGCCTGATGCCGTCCAGGCTGTGTTGCAGGCGCTGCAGGTGTTCGGCCAGGCGGAACGCGCGGCGGGAATACACCGGGATCACTTCGTACACACCGTCACCGAAAATGAAGCCGCGATCCAGCACGGAAATCTTCGCTTCCGCTATGGGCATGAACTCGCCGTTCAGATATATCGTCATGGCTACCTATTCGAACATCAGGCGCAGACTGTCCCAGCCGCGCGAAAACACGTTCGCCAAAGGCACGCTGTCCAGCGCCTGCAAAGGAAATTCCGCATAGGGCTTGCCGCCCAGCATCAGCTTGAGCACGCCGACCTGCTGTCCGCCCAGCACCGGCGCAAGGATGGGTTGCTGTGTTTCCATGATCGCCTTGAGCTGTGGCAGGGTTCCTTTCGGGATGGACAGGAACAGGTCCTGGCGAAAGCCGACGTCCAGGCCGCTTTCGGTGCCTTTCCAGATATGGAGCTGGGTGACAGGCTGATTCTTTTTGTACAAACGCACGGATTCAAAATTCTGGAAACCGAAATTGATCAGTTTCTGGGTTTCAGTGGCACGCAGGGTGTTGCTGTCCGCGCCCAGCATCACCGAAATCAGGCGGTGGTTGTCGCGCTTGGCCGAGGCGACGAGGCAAAACCCGGCAGATTCCGTGTGGCCGGTCTTCATGCCGTCCACGTAAGGATCGAGCCATAACAGGCGGTTGCGGTTGGACTGTGTTATGCCGTTGAAAGCGAAATCGCGCAATCCGAACAGGGAGTAGTACTGCGGATATTCGCGCACGATGGCAGCCGCCAGTACCGCCAGATCGGACGCGGTGGTGTAATTCTGCACATCCGCCAGCCCGACCGGGTTGGTAAAGTGGGTGTTGTTCATCCCGAGCTGCTTCGCTTCCTGGTTCATCAGGTCGACAAAACCCGCTTCGCTGCCGGCGATGTTGACCGCCAGCGTGATGGCCGCATCGTTGCCGGAATCCACAATCAGTCCGTGCAGCAGGTCATCCACTGGCACGGTTTGTCCTGCGGCGAGCAACATGCGCGATTCATCGCTGCGGTTGCGCACCGCGGCGGCGGGAACCGTCAGCTGTTGTTGCAGCGACAGCGTGCCATGCTTGATCGCGTCGAAAGCCAGATAGGCAGTCATCAGCTTGGTGAGCGAAGCGGGTTCCATGCGCGTGTCGCCGTTCTGGTTAACCAGTATCTGGCTGCTGGTGTAGTCATACAGAAGATATGACTTGGCGGCCAGCAGCGGCGGGGCAGGCAAGGTTGCCGGTTGAGCGAATGCCAGCGCGGGCAGCATGGCGATGAGCAGCGATGAAATGAGTTTCATAAGTCCGGGGAAAACTTTGGGGGTGCAATTATAGGGCACTTCCGGCACTCCGGATTTCTGTTAAATCCGGATTGGCGCCTGGTACGGGTTGGCAACCTGAGAAGCTCAGTTCGGGCGCGGCGGCGGTTTGGCGAGTTTGCGTTGCAGCGTGCGGCGATGCATGTTGAGCGCGCGGGCAGTGGCCGATATGTTGTTGTCGTGCTCGTGCAACACGCGCTGGATATGTTCCCATTCGAGATAGCCGATTTGCGCGGGCTGCGCATTCAGTGGCGTATTGCTGTCAGCCGAGTGACTGAAGGCCGCGACGATCTCGTCTGCATTGGCGGGCTTGGCGAGGTATTGCGTCGCCCCCAGTTTGATTGCCTCAACGGCGGTGGCGATGCTGGCGTAGCCAGTCAGAACGACGATGCGCGTATTCGGGTCGAGGCCGTGCAGGGTCTTGACCAGAACCAGCCCCGGCGCGCCGCCCATTTTCAGATCGACCACGGCGAATTCCGGAGGATTGTTTTTTGCGATCGGTGCGGCGTCTTCCACGCTGTGCGCCACCGTCACGGCAAAGCCGCGCTTCTCCAGTGCCGCACCCAACACCCTGCAGAAGGTGATGTCGTCATCCACCAGCAACAGCGAGGGAAATTCTTCGCGGGGTGTAATCACGGATCCGTTCGGGTCATGTTCCCGCCCCGGCTACCGGCAGGGTAAGCCCGGTGGTTGCGCCGCCTTCCTCGCGGTTGAACAGGCGCACCGTGCCGCCCATGCGCTCTATCGTGGCATTGGCGAGCCACAGGCCCAGTCCGCGGCCTTCGGTCTTGGTGGTGAAGAAAGCCGAGCCGGCCCTGAGCGCGGCTTCCTCGCTCAAGCCTGTCCCGTGATCGTGTATCTCCAGCGTGAAGACTGAACTGTTCCAGTGGCTGTGTATCTCGATGGCCTGCGGGCCGGCGTCGGCCGCGTTGTTTAGCAGGTTCATCAGCGCGGCGCGCAGCGTCACATCCACACTGAGAAGGGGTGCGGGCTGAACGCCGTCGCTGCGGTAATGATATTGCGCGGCGGGACGCAACAACTGCCATTCGTCCAATACCTCTGCCATCAATTTATCTGCGGGTTGCGGCTGGGCTGCACCGCTGTCCTGCGCATTCGCCAGGATCTTGTCGAGAATGCGTTTGCAGGCGCGCACCTGTTCGTCCAGGATAGCCAGGCTGTCGTGCAACGCGGTTTGCGCGTCAGGGGCATCGTGCCGCAATTCGCCGATCACCACCGCCATCGTGGACAGCGGCGTACCCATTTCGTGCGCCGCGCCGGCAGCCTGGGTGCCGAGCGCCACGATGCGTTCATTGCGCAGTATCTCCTCGCGCGCGCGCGCCAGCATTTCGTCCCGGCTGCGCACCGCCTGTGCCATTTGCACGACGAAATACGCCACTACTGCCGCGCTGATGACAAAGCCCAGCCACATGCCCATCACATGGATATTGAATGCGTCGTCGTGATGGAAGTGGATATGCGGCAACGGTATGTAATAAACCATCAGCAGGCTGTAGCAGGCCACCGTGAGCGCCGCCATGCCCCAGGTATAGCGGCCGGGCAGGGTGGCGGCAGCGATCACCAGCGGCAGCAGATACAGCGAGACGAACGGATTGGTCGAGCCGCCGCCGAAATACAGCAATATGCTCAGCGCGATCACATCCGCGCATAATTGCATGAAGAGTTCAGGATTGGACACCGGGCTGCTGCTGCGCAAGGGTGAAGCCGGAGATTTCGGGTATCCGGCGGCGTCCCTCTTGCGGGGCCCGCGCAGGCGCAGCCAGCTGACCAGATTGATCAACGCCAGCGTGGCGACGGTCAGCAGCATGGGCAGCCAGTCCAGCTCAAGCTTCAGGATTTTCCAGGCGGCGGCCAGCGTGACAAGCTGCGCTGCGATCGCGATGCTGCGCAGCGCGACCAGACGCTGCAACTGGCTTTGGCCGGGGAGTGCCGGAAGTATCGTGCTGTTCATGGCGCAATTGTAATCGGAGAGGCGGGCATAAGGGTGCGACATCATGTCGCATTCCCACTCACGGATAATTGCGCGATAATCGTTCCTGCCGGATCGCGGTATCCTTAAATCAACTGAATACGGTATTCATTGAATGCGGCTCGTGCTTCTTGGGGCGGTATTTGGCGCAGTTCCCCGGACGAAGCCGCGCCCGGCCTTTTCACCCTTTGCTATCGGCGGGTATACTCCGCCTGTTTTTTTACGGACAGGAAATCATGAAAAATCTTAATCGTTTCGGATTGCTGGTCGCGGCCTTGTTGCTCAGCCTCGCCAGCCATGCTGCCGACAATGCTGCCGGTAATGGGAAGGACATCGAGGTCAGCGCAGCGTGGGTACGTGCCACAGCACCCGGACAAGATACCGCGGGAGTGGATATGACCATCACCAGCAAGCACGCCGCCAGGCTGGTTGGGGTGTCCAGCCCGGTTGCCAAGAGCGCAGAGCTGCACAGCATGATGAACATGGCCGGCATGATGGAAATGCGCGAAGTCGATGCCGTGGATTTGCCCTCCGGCAAGCCTGTCAATCTCGGCGCGAGCGGTTATCACGTGATGCTGAACCAGCTGAAGGCACCGCTCAAGGAAGGCGACAGTGTGCCGCTGATTCTGAGCATCATGGTGGGTGAGAATGAAATGGTGAAAATCAGAACCACGGCCGAAGTCAGGTCCCTGCATACAAGCGGCGGCCATACACAGAGCGGCGGGCCAGACCTCAATTATTAAGTGAGTGTTGGCTTCGTGGCAAATTCAGGCGGCGCTTGCCGCCTGAATTATTTTCAACCCTGAAAATATTTCTTCTGGTGTAAAATTCACGGCACATACCATACAAGGATAATCATGCCGCTTTCCGCCGCTACCGCCGAAATCAAAGCCAGGGTGCTTGCCGAGGCCCTGCCTTACATCCAGCGTTTTTTCGACAAGACCATCGTCATCAAGTACGGCGGCAATGCGATGACCGATCCGGCGTTGCAGGAGAGCTTTGCGCGTGATGTGGTGCTGCTCAAGCTGGTCGGAATGAACCCAGTGGTGGTGCATGGCGGCGGGCCGCAGATCAACGAGATGCTGAAACGCGTCGGCAAGCAGGGCGAGTTCGTTCAGGGCATGAGGGTCACCGACGATGAGACCATGGACATGGTCGAGATGGTGCTGGGCAAGGTCAACAAGGATATCGTCAACCTGATCAACCGCTACGGCGGCAAGGCGGTCGGGCTGACAGGACAGGACAGTTCATTCATCCGCGCCGAAAAGTTGCTGCTGGAGAGCACCGCCGAGCCGGGCAAGATGCTCGACATCGGGCAGGTTGGCGACATCAGCAAGATCGATCCGGCAATCATTTCCTTCCTCGATTCCGGCGATTTCATTCCGGTCATCGCGCCGATCGGCGTGGGTCCGGATGGCGAGACACTGAATATCAATGCCGACGTGGTTTCCGGCAAGCTGGCCGAGGTGCTGCGCGCCGAGAAACTGGTGCTGCTGACCAACACGCCGGGCGTGCTGGACAAGAACGGCAAACTGCTGACCGGCCTGACCCCGAAACAGATCGACGAACTGGTCGCGGATGGGACGCTATCCGGCGGGATGTTGCCGAAGATCGCCTCGGCACTGGATGCCGCACGGGGCGGGGTGCGCTCGGTGCACATCATCGACGGACGGGTCGAGCACGCACTGTTGCTGGAAATCCTGACCGACGAGGGTGTGGGTACGCTGATCAAGAGCAAATGACTGGGGCAGGGCGGATAACGCCTGCGGTTCATCGCCTGCCGTCCGAGGTGTGCCAATGAGTGAGCGGGTTTGGATTTTTGATCTGGACAACACCTTGCACAATGCTTCCGCTCATGTATTTCCGCACATCAACCGCAGCATGACGGCCTATTTGCAGCGATACCTGCGGCTGGATGAAGAGGCGGCAAACGATTTGCGTGTGCACTACTGGCAGCGCTACGGCGCGACACTGAGCGGGCTGATGCGGCATCACGGCACCGATCCCGGACATTTTCTGTGGCATACGCACCAGTTTCCCGATTTGCCGAAGATGGTGCTGCGCGACCCGCGTTTGCGCCATGTGCTGAAGGCATTGCCGGGCAGGAAAGTGGTATTCTCGAATGCACCGCAACACTACGCGAATGCTGTGCTGAAACTGCTGGGCGTGAATGATTTGTTTGACGATGTGATTGCGGTGGAACATACGCGCTATCGCCCCAAGCCGGACAGCCGCGGTTTCATGTATTTGTTGAAAAAACACCGGGTGAGGGCTGGGTGCTGCGTGATGGTTGAAGACAGTCTGGAGAATCTGCTCACGGCGAAAAAACTGGGGATGCGCACGGTGTGGGTGAATGTCGGCAACAAGAGTGCGCCATATGTGGACGTGAAGATTCGTGATGTGATGCAATTACTACAGGTACGGGGGCTGCGGACGGAGGACTGAGTGGAAACCTTGCCAGCCATCCGGAAAGGATGGTGTGGGTTTACTTGGTTCTCAGTCCTCGCACCCCAGTCCTGATTTTATTTAAGGGGATATCATGGCCGCAAAACCGGGCGAAAGAAAGTTACAGATATTGCAAACCGTGGCGCAGATGCTGGAGCAGCCCAAGGGCGAGAAGATCACCACGGCGGCGCTGGCCGCGCGCCTGGAACTTTCCGAGGCCGCGTTGTACCGCCACTTCGCCAGCAAGGCGCAGATGTTCGAGGGGCTGATCGAGTTCATCGAGCAGACCGTGTTCGGCCTGATCAACAAGATCACCCAGGAAGAAAAGAGCGGCGTGAAACAGATCGAGGCGATGATAGCCATGCTGTTCAACTTTGCGCAGAAGAATCGCGGCATGACGCGCGTGCTGATCGGCGATGCGCTGGTGAACGAGGACGAGCGCCTGCAGCAGCGCATCAACCAATTGCTGGACCGCATCGAGGCCACGTTCAAACAATCGATGCGCATGGCCGCCACGCAGGGTGAAATGGGGGAGGCGGTGGATGTGGGCGCGTACGCCAATCTGCTGGTGTGCTATGTGATCGGCCGCTGGACGCAATTTGCCAAGAGCGGCTTTGCGCGCGAACCGATGGCGCAGTGGCCGGCTCAGCTGGCCATTTTGTTGCACCGTAAAAACTGATGCCCATCATTCCCGCCATTCCTTATTCGAAACTTCTCCCGGGGGAGAGATTTGTGGAGAGGGTGAGGGAGTGACGCTATTTGAAAACTTGAAGGAATAAAAATGATCCTGATTCTGAATTCCAACGTCACCGAGCAAGCGCCGGAATACAAGCAGCTGATGGCGCACCTGGCCACCCTGCCCGGCATACAGACCCGTGTGCACATCGAGCGCGGCAGCGAAAAATCGCTGACCGAGATCTACCTGATCGGCAACACGCAGTCGCTGGAGATCGAGGACATGCAGAACCTGCCCTGTGTGGAGCGAGCGGTGCGGGTATCCGAAGAGTACCGCATCCTGGGGCGCCACAAGGACGACCAGCGGCCCACTCATTTCGAATACAACGGCGTGCGCTTCGGGCAGGATACGCTGAACGTGTTTGCCGGCTTGTGCGCGGTGGACACCCGCGAGCATGTCGAAATCATGATGAAGGCGGTAGCCGACGCCGGCCAGGTATGCACGCGCATGGGTGCATACAAGCCGCGCACCAGTCCGTATGCGTTCCAGGGGCACGGCAAGCTATGCCTGCCCTATGTGTTCGAACTGGCCGGCAAATACGGCATCAGGGTGATCGCGATGGAGATCACCCACGAATCGCATCTCAACGAGATCAAGGAAGCCTTGCACCAGACCGGCAACCCGACCGGCGTGATGCTGCAGATCGGCACGCGCAATACGCAGAATTTCGAGCTGCTGAAGATCGTCGGCCGGCAAACCGAGATGCCGATTCTGCTGAAACGCGGCTTCGGCATTACCCTGGACGAGTCGCTGAATGCCGCGGAATACCTGGCCTCGGAAGGCAACCGCAACGTGGTGTTCGGCTTGCGCGGGATGAAAACCAACATGGGCGACCCGCACCGCAACTTCGTTGATTTTTCGCATGTGCCGGTGGTCAAGAGGCTGACGCGCATGCCGGTGTGCATAGACCCGTCGCATTCGGTCGGCTCGCGTGCCGCTTCGCCGGACGGCATCCTCGACATGATGCAGGTCACCGCGCAAGGCGTGATTGCAGGGGCGAACATGGTGCTGGTGGATTTCCACCCCGCCCCGCCCAAGGCACTGGTCGACGGGCCGCAAGCGATGCTGCTGAAGGAGCTGCCGTATTTTCTGGAGGATTTGCAGATCGCGCGCGAGGCGTATCTCAAGCGTGCGGCGCTGCGCCAGCGGCAAGTGTGACTGGAGTGGTGGCTCCTTGCCACTTTCAGTTCGCCCCTGACCCGGAAGAGACATGCGACCAACTGAACTACCACCTGCTAAAGCAGGTGGGTTAGCGCAACTAGGCGCAGAGGACTAAAGTCCTCTAGCTCGCGCCAAGCAAAACGCGCAACACCAGCAACGAGGTACGAACTGCTATGTGTACCACATTTGCTGAACCCGCAAGGCTAAATCTGACTGGCTAAAGCCGGTGGATTTAACCTTGAGATCGACATTAAATTCGCCGCCTGATAGCGGTCGTTCGTGATATGCAACTAACGACACATAACAGTCATAGGGCTTGTGAATGGCTGCTATGCGGGTGGAACCACAAGTTAAGTTAGTGGAATGACTTAACTTGCCTGACTCTTCAAAAACCATCACTTTAGTCATTCACCTCGCCCGAAAGTAGTCCCTCAGCATTGCGGCTATACCATTCATCGCGTAGGTCATTACGATTACATCCCTATGTGCGATACCGCACTGATTTTGCGATGTGCCCGGCGTACTGTTATCAGACGTAGTGAACAATATTTCAAGAGGTTGATGAGAGGTGTGTCATGGATATCGCTATGAACATGAGTGGTTACAAAATAATTCGCGATTTAATGGAGATAGAATACGGCGAAGAGGTCATGTGCGCGGGTTGGATTCCGGCTGTTGCCCTGATGTCTCAGCTTCAGCCGCTTGAGTTGACGAATAAACCAACAACTGCTCCAACTTATCTTGCAACGGTTAATCCAGATTTATTTATGCAGAGGATGTATACCCATCAGAGCTAACTTGGCGGTAGTTGATTTGTACTGAAATTCAGGTAATAGAATTAGTGGGCGGTATTCCAATCGATTGGTAACTTGAACCGAAAGGAGTTTTCCAACGCCCAAGCCACTTAAATTTTCAGTAGCAATGCCATTTATACTGACAACCCTGCTATCCGGCTACCTTTCTCAAGGTGGATGGCGGGATCGGGGCGGCGATCACGGGAAAAGTCGGTAGCACGTAAAGGATTCGATCAATACCATCGATATCATTTGCACCCTTTGGGGGCCCGTCAATCAGCAATCGATGTGGAACTTCCGCTTTTGTTAAGGGTTGTCCGATAGCTGCCCTCAACCGCAGGCCAACAGGATACCGTAGCACTTGCCGGGCAGGTGTCGGAAAGCCTCAAGGGACGAAACCGCGTGATGTTACCGGTGCGCTTTAAAACAGGCGACGGTCTATGGGGATTTGAGTTATCGCTTGGCCGGTTGTGATGTAGACCAGACCGCTCTTCCTGGCGATGGCATGGCCCAGAAGATTTGTATCGAAGCGGATGCCTGCGGTTTCTCGTTGAGGCATGGGACCAGAAACGGTAATTTTATAGCGCTGGGCAATGGCTTCCCGCATCGGCGCTAGCCGATGTTGGTTTGGGTGTCGGGTAGAAATGCGGATCATGGCACACTTCGATACACAGCCAGCCACCATCGAGCATTTTGCCTTCGGCGCGGGCAGCCTGCCACCAGGCGCAGGCACTCGAGCAGTACCGGCGATAGCATCGCGTAGCGATCCTTGCCGCCCTTGCCCTGTTCGATGCCCAGTGTCATGCGCTGGCTATCGATATTGCCCACCTTCAGCGAAACCACCTCGCTGACGCGCAGTCCCGCGCCGTAGGCGACCGAAAGCACGGCCTTGTTCTTCAGGTTCCCGGCAGCTTCGATCAGGCGCGCCACTTCGTCGCGGCTCAATACCACCGGCAGTTTGTGGGGCACGTGCACCGGATGCATGTTTCTCATCAGCTCAAGTCGATCGAGCGTGGCATCGAAAAAAAACGTCAGCCCGGTAATGGCAGCATTGAGCGACATCGGCGAGATGCCGTGATCGACCAGGTACAACTGATAGCGCCGTAAATCTTCTCCTGTTGCCGTGTCGGGCGAGCGCCCGAGCCAGTCATAATACCGGTTAACTGTGCGGATATATCCGCTCTTCGTCTTGGGGGAGAGTTTGCGCATCCTCATGCTGTCGAGAAAACGCTGGCGCAA